>NZ_JAGPVV010000046.1 GCF_018066915.1 Roseovarius sp. | reverse complement strand
GTATGACATGGGTCGCCTTGCTGTTTCCTCAGACCGCATGGCGGTTCTCCTCCACGGTCGGGGCAACATCCTGCGGAAGACGTGAAGCGCGATGCATCTGGCGTGGTGCAAAGGACGTGATGCCGGGTGCGGACGACGCGGCGCATGCGCCATCTTGCGCTTGACGGATGACATCCCGCAGAAGACGCAACTGCGCCTGCCACTCCGCGCTGTCCACCGGGGCCGGTGTCCGGGCCGGAAGCCAGAAGCCCAGGTGATGCTCGTGCGGTGACAGGGGCAGGCTGCGTTCCAGCGTGGTCATGCCTTCACGGGCCAACCGTGCATCCCAGTCCCGGACAAAACAGATGCCCCTTGGGACAAACACCAGGTCTTGGCGGGTTCCGCCGGATTGCCCTTCATCGGGCAAATCCGGCGCGGACGCGCCCACCTGTTCTTTTCTAAGTTCTTGTTCTCTGTTCGGGGGGCGATCCTGTCCCCCTTTCCCGGACAGGTCGGTCCCGCTTTGCGGACAGGATTGTCCCCCTTTGGCGCGGCTAAGCGGGACAACCTTGTCCCCCTCTCGGCGGCGCTCGATAGCTCGTTTCATGGCCGCTTCGGTCGGGCGGTAGCGCGAGGATTTCCCCTTGTTGGTCCCGCGTTCCACGGTCATGTAACCCGCCGCCTCGACCTTGTTCAACGCCCGCTTGACCGACTTTGCATGCTTACCGATGGCCTCGCCTATGGTCTCAAAGGACGGGCGGCTTTCGCCGGTTTCATGGTCGGCATGGGCCAGCGCCAAGTAGAGCGCCACGCGCAGGGCGTTGTCATCCAGTTCGTGGTCGGTGACCATCTCCAGAAGGTATTGCAGCTTGATCTTGCAGAAGGGTAAATGCTCAGACATCTGCCCCTCCCGCGATTGCGATCATGGGCGCGATCTGGTATCCACATTGGGCAAGCTTTTCGATTTGGGCGTTGACGCTGGTGCCAGCCCAGTCAGCGGCCTTTCGATTTCTAGGCCTCCTAGCACGGTTCGCCAGAGACCCGAAAAGCCCAATCAAATCAAAGGGTGGGGTTTCCCGGTTCGCCAGAGCAAGCCTTTGATTTCCCTCACCCCGCACAGTCCTGCACGGCTCACCACTGTCACAAAAGACTGCGCATGGAACGCCTTGAAGTGAGGGCGATAACCCTTGCCGCACAGACAAGAGCGGCGGCTGATGTGCCGCCGCCCTCCGGTGTTTCAACCTCTAGCACTCAGACCCGGACGCAAACCTGCGCCAGTGGTCCTTTGAGAGCAGACCGTTGCCCGATCACTCGTCGTCCAGACGCTCGACCACGGTCGTTGCATAGGCGTCGACAAGGGCCGCGTAGAAATCGTCCTGCGACGGCTCGATCGTGACCCAACCTTCGGGGGCCGGGGCATCGCCCGACACGGCGCTCATCTGCAAGGCATAGCTGCCGATCTGTTCATCCGGATTCTCCAGCTTGTCGGCGCTGACCGACACGGCATCGTTGAGACCTTGATAGGTCGACACCGTGCCCTCGAGCTGGTTGAACTCGCCGGTATCCGGCAGCATCGTGTCGCCATCAATCGCCACCTTGTTGATCTCGACCTCGATCCGAGGCGCATCAGCGGCATCGTCCAGCGTCACTTTCGACGCAATCGCCGTGGCAAGATCGGCCTCAAGCGTCGGCCAGTATTGCAGCACGTTGTTGTCCGCATAGGCGCTCAGATCGACCGTGACGTCCACGCCAGACAGAGTTTTTTCCATCGCCACAACCGGGCCAACAGCGGCCAAGGTCAGTCCAGTGCAAAGTGCAGTGCTCAGAAGAAGTTTCATTTTAGAGCCTCCTGTAATAGTTCATATCTATTCCGCGTCGTGCGGTGACCCGAAGGGTCGGTGACACGCACGCCCATTCGGCGTGATGTGAACTAAGAACGCCCTCACCTCTGGTATGGTTCCCTGAAATCCCTAAATTCCATGCGGGGCCAACGCCGTCTGGCCCCCGGCCCGAACCCGGAACAACAATGACTTCAAGGCGTTATCCTTGCGGCGGGGGACGAAAACCAGAGCAGGAACACAGGGGCCAGAATGCCAAGGGATAAAGTGCCGGAGCATGAAACAGCGGTCGATCTGGTCGAAAAAGGCTGGGCCGCGCTCGACGGGGATCACACCAGCGTCGGCGATATCGTCGACACGCTCGGGCGGGCCAATTTTGCCCCGCTGCTGATCCTGCCCGCCTTGGCGCTGGTCTCGCCGCTCAGCGGTGTGCCCGGCTTTACCACCCTTTGTGGCCTGATCATCGCGGCGGTGTCGTTGCAGCAGATGACCCACCGCTCGTCGCTCTGGCTGCCTGAGTGGATGCGCGCGGCCCGCCTGCGCACGGACCGCGTGCGCAAGGTCTACAGATGGTTTCGCGTGCCCGCGCGATGGCTCGACCGCGTCACGCGACAGCGGCTGCACCTTCTGGTGACACGGCCGCTGGTGATCCTGCCACAGCTTTTCTGCCTGATCTGCGGGGCGGTGATGCCCTTTCTCGAACTGATCCCTTTTACCTCGTCAATATTGGGTGTGGTGATCACGGCGCTGGCTGTGGGCATGTTCGTCGGCGACGGTCTCTTGGTCCTGATCGGGCTGCTTCTCGCCACGGCCATGGCGAGCGGTGTCGCAACCCTGGTCGTGACGTAATCGCGCGTCCGGTCGCGCAGGTGCGCCCAAATGCAAAAGAGGCGCCCATCCCACGGATGCGCGCCCCAATTCCTGCCAATCTCATACCGAGGGTCCGGCCTCAAATCAGGCCGAAACCGCGTCAGATCAAACGGTCAACTCTGCGCATCCTGCGACGCGCCCGTTACCGCCTGACCTGCATCCTCGATGTCCCGACCGGCGCCTTCTACTGTCTCACAGGCTGCCAAAACGCCCATCAAGAGCAGGGAAACGAGGGAAAGTCTTGCACGTGTCATTGCGATCTCCGTTTGATGTCATGTGCAGAGACAACGCCGCTTGCCCCGCACGGTTCCCTCGGGGTGCGCAAAATTTCGACAAATTCAGCTTTCCTCCTCCTCCTCCTCCGGTACGGGCCATGTCATCGGAAAGACGACATGAAGCTCATAGCGGTCCGGCTGCGTGTTGATCTCCAGCGTGCCATTCAACTGCGAGACAAACGATTCGATCAGCTTTGATCCAAGCCCCGATCCCTCCATGGGCGCATCCCCTGCCTCTCCCTCAAGCGATCCCTCAGGCGCGCGCGAATTCACCACGCTCAGGCAAAACCTGTCCTCCGACACCGCTTTGAGCGCGATATTGATCCATGCATCGGCCCCACGGGTCATGCCGCAATATTTCACCGCATTGATCGCCGCCTCCGTGGTCAAGAGCGACAGGGGCACCGATTGATCGGGGCTGATTTCCACAGGCTCGAGCGCGGTCGTGACCGTGATCTGCCGCCCCGAATCGTCCAGCGTGCCGACAATCACCAGTTGCTGTATGATATCCTCAAGCAGCGTGTCGGCCCGCACCAGCGACAGCTTGCGCGCCAAATAGAGATAGCGGTGGATCGCCGACAGCGCCATCACCCGGTCCTGCACCCGCCGCAAGAGATGCTTGGCTTCCTGACTGCCGGTCGCGCGGATCTGCATGTTGAGCATGCTCGAGATGAGCTGAAGATTGTTCTTCACCCGGTGATGCACCTCGCGCAAGAGCACCGTCTTTTCGTGCAGATCCTCTTCCAGCCGCCGTTCCTGCTCTGAGAGCCGCCGGGTCATCGCGCGAAACGCCTCGGCCACCACCTCCAACTCCTCGGGCGCCTTGTCGAGCCGCGCGGTATCCAGATCCCCGCGCCCCGCCGCATAGAGCCGCATCCAGGATCGCAGGCGGCGCACATGCCGGACGACCAGATGATTGACCCCGACATAGGCCACCATGATCGTGATCACCCACATCGCCAGCGGCAGATAGAGCGCAAAGGTGCCCTCGTAACCCGGCAAGAACCCGCTCCTGTTGCGCGGCTCCCAACTGCCAAGGGCCAGAACCTTGTCGCTGACAATCGGCACCACTGCGAAATCGCGCGTCTTCCCCTCTTGATTCACATCCCGAAACGTCTGCCGCCCGACCTCGGCGAGGTCTCGCAGCCCATGCGACGCAGGCAGCACTGACCGCCGGAAATCCGAGAATTCCGCCGTCGCGACAATCTCGCCCTCGGATTGAAACAGCACCAGATCGACATCGGGGGCCACCTTGGACAATTGTTTGTTCAGCGCAGCGATCGGCACCGCAACCCAGACCGTGCCGCGCAACGCCCCGTCCGCAAACACCGGCACCGCAACGCTGACCGTGGCGATGCCACCGATGAATTCCAACGGATGCATCAGGATTTCGGTCTGCCTGCTCGTCAACTCCGTGCGAATGGAATCGAGATTGCTCAGATCCTGCCGCCCGCCGTTCGAGGCGCAAATGAGATCGAGATCGGCATCGACAAAACCCGCAAAGCTGTAGATCGGATTCTCTTCCACCACCCGCGCCATCACCGCATCGCAGGTGCCCTCTGCAAGATCAAAGACAGGAACCGTGATCGCCAGCGTCTCGGCCGTGCTCAGCGCCGATTGGATGATGTCGCGGCTCTCGGACACGGCCTGCTGGGTCTGCTCCAAGAGCGCGGTTCCCGACAGCGCCTGCCGTTCCTCCAGAACCTTGTGGGTCTGATACACCGACACGAACCCGAGCGGCAGAATGGCAAGGCTCAGCCCGATTCCCAATTGCAACGCAAGATTGGGTGTCCAGAGCCCGCGCAGCGCGGCCAGCCGCATTTTCATGCAACAGAGGCCCCGTTCACCACCGCCATCGTCGCGGCATCGGTCATTTCCAACTCGTCCTCGTCCTCCAGATGCATCAACTCCGCCAAGCGCTTGCGCGCCCGGTTGGTGCGGCTCTTGATCGTGCCCACCGCACAGCCACACATCTCGGCGGCATCCTCATAGGAGAATCCCTCTGCCCCCACGAGGATCAGCACTTCGCGCTGCTCATCGGTCAATTGCGCAAAGGCCGCGCGGAAATCCGTCATCGCCAAATGCCCGTCATGCGCCGGCTTTTCCGACAATTGCCCGGCCATCTTGCCATCGGGGTCCTCGACCTCGCGGCGGCGCTTGCGATAGAGCGAATAATAGGTGTTGCGCAGAATGGTGAACAACCACGCGCGCAGGTTGGTGCCGGGCTTGAACTTGTCAAAGTTCCCCCAGGCCTTGACCACCGCATCCTGCACCAGATCATCCGCCGTCGCAGAATTGCGCGTCAGGTTCAGGGCAAAGGCGCGCATCGCAGGCAAATGCCCGATCAATTCGTCGCGCGGGTCCATTTTCGGGCTCTGATGATCGGTCACGAATCGTCACCAGAGGGTTTTCGCTCCTCGTCACCCTGCTGGCGCAATTGCTCCAGCAGCTTGATAAAGCGGTCCGGCACCGGCTCCTTGGCCGTGTCCCCATAGGCACGCCGGAGATTTTCGTCGATTGCTTGCGTCAATTTCTTGGTCCTGCGATTCTTTTCCATTTCGCCTATTCATCTGCCATGAAGAGAGCGGCACTTTTTTGCACCTCGTCGGGAACATAACACGCATGACGGCGTTTGGTTCCCTGTTAGGATTCATTTTTGAGGACACACATGACGGACACATCGCGCCAGCCGGACCTGAGCACTCAGATCGCCGAACACCTCCCCTATCTGCGGCGGTATGCGCGCGCCCTGACCGGCAACCAGCAGACGGGCGATCACTATGCGCTCGCCACGCTCGAGGCCCTGCTCGAGGATCGGGATGTCTTCAACAGCGGCCTTGCGCCCAAGACCGCCCTCTTCCGCGCCTTTCATCAGATCTGGGTTTCCTCCGGTGCCCCCATCGCCGAGGCCGACAGCGCCTCCTCGCCCGAAGCGCGCGCGCAATGGCGGCTCTCGACCCTTACCCCGAACACCCGCGAGGCGCTCTTGCTGCACAGCATCGAGGGCTTTCGCGCGCAAGAGATTGCCAAGATCATCGGAGGCACAGCGGATGAGGCCAGTACGCTCTTGACCATTGCCCGCACCGAAATGACCAACGCAATCCAAGGTCGGATCATGATCATCGAGGATGAGGCGATCATCGCCATGGATATCCGCGCGATTGTCGAGGATATGGGCCACGAGATCACCGGCATCGCCCGGACCCGCGATGAGGCGATCAAACTCGCCCGCCGCACCCCGCCCGATATGATCCTGGCCGACATCCAACTGGCCGACAAATCCTCTGGCATCGACGCGGTCAATCACATCCTCAAAGAGCTGGGGGATCGGCCCATCGTCTTCATCACCGCCTTCCCCGAACGTCTCTTGACGGGCGAGCGGCCCGAACCGGCCTTTCTGATCACCAAGCCCTATACCGAGGAACAGGTGCAATCTGCCGTCAGTCAGGCGATGTTCTTTGCCAGCACCGAAACGCTTCAGGACTGATCTGGCCTGTAAGGATTGACCTGAAAAAGACCCCGCGCAACCCGCGCGGGGTCTTTTGCCATCTCTTTCCCTCAGGGCGCGCGACCACGCAGCGCGCGTGCAATCATCGCGATGACAAACAGCACGAGGAAAATCACGAACAGAATTTGCGCGATCCCCGCCGAAGCCGAGGCAACGCCGCCAAACCCCAAAACACCGGCGATCAGCGCGACCACCAAGAAAACAAGTGCCCAGTACAGCATCGAACTCTCCTTTCATTGCAACATGGTTCCGATTGCCAAACCAACGGTCAGAGGCCCTGTTTGGTTCCCGCCCCCCTCGATTTCCGCGAAAAACAAGTTTCTTTCAGGTTCTCTGGAACCGCGCGCCCGCCCGCGCGTTGAGGCATAGACATCAACACGAAAGGACGCCCAATGGCCCAAGCAAAATCCGCAGACACATCGCCGCAAGACGAGATGGATCACCTCTCACAGCAGATTGCGACGCTGCGCGAGGATATCTCTGCCATTTCCAAGACCCTCGCCGGGCTTGGCGGCGCGACCCGCGATGCGGCGGTCGATGGCGCACGCCGCAAAGTGTCGGACCTGGCCCATGCCAGCGAGCAACAGTTGCACGCCGCCCAGCACCGCGCCGAAGAATTGGGGCAACAGGCCGCAGATGCCGTGCGCAACCAGCCCGCAGCGGCGGTTGGTCTGGCCGTCGGTCTGGGCTTTCTGCTCGGGTTCATGACAGGCCGGAAATAACCGATGCGCGGTCTTGTCGCTCAGGTTCGCCGCCGTGCGCGAAATGCCGCGCGCGCGGCGGCCTTTACCGTAGCGGGCGTGGTCTTTGGGCTGGCGGGCCTTGGGTTTCTCACCGTGGCCCTCTGGATTCTGATCGCCACCTACGAGAGCGCGCTTGTCGCCTATGCCGTCATCGGCACGCTCTATCTGATCCTCGGGTTCTGCTTCATGGCCCTCGGCGCTCAGTCAACCGACGCCGAAGCCGCGCCAACAGAGCCTGCCCCCAAAGACCCGTTCTTGCAGGTCGCCGAGGCCTTTGCCGTGGGGTTGCAGGCCGGACGCGCCGCCCGCGCGCCCCGCTCCTGAGTGGGCGCGCGCAGAGGCCGCGGCGTCACCCCTCCTTGACCATCGGGCGCAAGACGCCGCGCACCATATCTTCGGTAAAGGGGCGCACAAGCATGGCCCAGCCCTGCTTGGCCACCTTGATCTCGTCCTCTTCGCCCATGGTCAGCACGATGCACGCGCCCCGCAGTCCGAGCGCGCTATCCAGCCCCGCCTCCATCACCTGATCATACCGCATCTCGAGGAACGCAGCCGAAACCCGCGCTTCCCCCTCGAGAACGCGAATCAACTCATCCGGGTGCGGCACGTTGATCACGCGACACGGCCCCGCCGCCTGTAGCGATCCACAGAGATCCTCTGCAATCAACAGGTTACTGTCCATAACAATATAGACCGGCGGCTCCGGCGGCGTCCTCTCATCGTAGGGCATCAGGGGCTCTTTCATAAGGTCAGGTCCAAACATCCCTCAATCTGGAACATATTGCGCCCTTCTGCATTAAACTATGACATCTCGACGGAGTTTTTTCCCATGGCCACAGATTGCCAGAATTGCCCCCTGCGCACCCGCCCGATCTTTGAACCGATGACCGCCACAGAGGTGGCCTTCATGCAAGGTTTCAAGACCGGCGAGCTCGAGGTCGAGGGCGGCACCACGCTGATGATGGAGGCTTCCAACAGCCCGCAACTCTACACCGCCCTCAGCGGCATGGGGCTGCGCTACAAGACGCTCCTCTCGGGCGAGCGACAGGTGATCAACTTTGTGGTGCCCGGCGATTTCATCGGACTGCAGGCCGGGGTGATGCAGGAAATGCAACATTCGGTCGAGGCCACAACCGACATGAAGCTCTGCGTCTTTGACCGCAAACGCCTCTGGGCGCTCTTTCGCGACCATCCCGACCGCGCCTACGACCTCACATGGCTTGCCGCAGTCGAAGAACATCTCTTGGGCGAGAGCCTGGCCATCCTCGGCCATATGAGCGGGCTGGAGCGCATCGCGCGCGCCTTTGTGCGGCTCTTTGACCGGGGCGCGGCGGTGGGCCTGACGCGCGGCGCGGAAATGCCGCTGCCCTACCGGCAACAGGATCTCGCCGACGCGCTCGGCCTCTCTGTGGTGCATGTCAACAAGATGCTCAAACGCCTGCGCCAAGAGCGCGCGGCGACATGGCAAAACGGCCGGTTGATCGTCCATGACCGCGACAAACTCTGCCGCATCGCCCAGCTCGAGACTGACCGGCAACCGATGACCCGCCCGCTGATCTGAGAAATGTTTTTTCAGCCCGGAACCAAACCCGCGCTGCGGCGTTAAGCCTTCATGTATAGATTTTCCGTCCACGGTGATCCGGGTCAACGCGTGGCGGTGATCGTGATCGCGCTCATTCTCAGCTTTGCGGCACTCAAGACCGGCGCGGATATCTTCGCGCCGATGACCTTGGCCATCGTGACCGGTGTCATGCTCGCCCCCATCACGGATTTCTTCGAGCGGATCGGCCTTTCTACAGGTCTTGCCGCCTCGACCGTGCTGATCCTTGGTGTCTCGGCCATCGCCACTCTGGCCATTCTCGCCGAACCCGTGATCTGGCAAATCGCCGAAGAACTGCCGCGCATCCAATACGAACTCCGCTCGATCATCGCGGAATTCAGCAACCTCGTGCGCGGCCTTCAGGAAATCAACCGCGAGGTGGAAGAGGCGCTCGGGGCCGTGCCCAGCCCCACCGACGACCAATCCGAAGGCGGCGGCATGCCCAGCATCACCAGCGCGCTCTTCATGGCCCCTCTGGTTCTGGCGCAGGCGCTCGTTTTCTGCGGCACGCTCTTCTTCTTTCTGCTCACCCGCAAAGGCATGTATGCGTGGCTCTCGCTCTGGATCGGCACCTCGGACGACACCGAAGAAATCCAGCGCCGCTTTACCAATGCCGAACGGCTGGTCGCCCGCTATTTTCTGGCGATTTCCACCATCAACGCCGGTCTTGGCGCGGCCTTGGGCGGGGCGCTCTTGCTGATCGACCTGCCCGGTCCTTTCGTCTGGGCCTTTGTCGCGGCCCTGCTCAATTTCGTGCTCTACGTGGGGCCGATGACGGTCGTGGCGGGGCTGCTCGTGGCGGGCATTGTCGCCTATAATGACCTGATGGTTCTGGCACCCCCGGCGATCTTTCTGTTTCTCAACATGCTCGAGGGACAGTTTGTCACCCCCGCCTTCGTTGGCCGCCACATCTCGGTCAACCCGCTCCTCATCTTCGTGTCGCTGGTCTTCTGGCTCTGGCTCTGGGGGCCCATTGGCGGCATCATCGCCATTCCGGTGCTGGTCATCGCCTTGGCCCTGCTCGACATCTTCGCGGTCGAGACCCCGGTGACAGAGACACCGGTAACAGAACCCGCAGTTTAAACCACCTCATCGGGCATTCCCGGCAGGGGCATCGCAATCGCTCGGGCGGCATCGGAATCGTAATCCACCAGAAATCCCTCCCGGTGCTGCGGCGGCAGGACACTGTTGCTCGCGACCATGCGCGCCCACGCATCAAAGCCTGTCTCGATGTCGAGAAACGACGCCCCCGCCCCCTCGGGCAACCAACAGCCCATCACCTTTGCCCGCAGATCGGCAACCTGATCCCTGCGCGTCACATGCAGCCCCGCTTCGGTATCCCACCTCATGCTCCGCCCATTCAGGTTGGCCGAGGACACGATTGCCTCTGCCTCGTCAAAGATCGAAACCTTGGAATGGACATAGACCATCGGCGCGCCCTCGAGCGCATCGCGCGCCGCACTGTCACTGGCGCGCGGCTGCACCGGCGACGCGATCACCAGCCGCTCAGGCCCGAACGCCGCCTTGAGATAGGCCAGCGCGCGCGCCTGCTGATGCTCGCCAAACCGCCCATCGAGGCCCGGATCACTGGAAAACGCCACCTCCTCCGGTGCGGCAGGAAGAACCAGAATCAGGCGCAGGTCCGGGCATTGGCGCGCCCTGCGTGCCAGCGCCCGTGCCAGCGGCACATGCCGAAAATACTGCGTTTCCAGATAGATCAGCCGCTCCGCCTTGGCGACGGCCCGCATATGCGCCGCCTCGATCTCGCGCAGCAGCGTGTGCGGCGACAACCGCATCGGCGCGCTCAACCGGCGGCGCGACAGCGTGCGCAGAAATCCCGGCACCTGCGCGGGCGGCGCGGATTTGCGCGCAACCGCCGCCAGAAATCCCTCAAGATGCGCCTGCGCGGCCTGCGCAACCGGCCCGGTCGCCATCACCTGCACATCATGCCAGGTCTGGTTCGGCTCTTGGCGATGTTGTCTGGTATCATAGCGCCGCTCGTTCAGATCGAGCCCGCCGATATAGACCTCGCGGCGGTCGAACACCGCCAGCTTCTGATGGTGGGTCGCCGGATGCAGGTCCATCAACCGCAGCGGAAAACACAGCTGATCCCGCGCATCCACCCGGCAGAGGCTGCGCAAGCGCGGCGTCTCGACGCGAAACCGCTCGCGCTCGTCCTTGCTCATATGGCACCAGCGATCCACCATCTCGCGGATTTTCATCCGCACCAACGGATAGAACAGCACGCGCGGCAAGACCCCGCTCTTGGCGTCATGCAGCGCCACGGTAAACGCAAGCTGCGCGTCAGGCCGCGCCATTTCCCGCACCGCCGCGATCTGACGCTGTGTTTGCCACGCCAGCCGATGCAGGTGCACCGCCGCGATCGGATCGAAATCCGACACCACAAGACGGATCGACACCCCGCGATCCAGCGTATGCACGAAAAGATCAAACCACGTCGCGCCAATCTTGCGCGCCTCGGCAGAGCGCAACCGCGTCCGCAGGTCGAACACCCGGAAACAAGCCGAAATCTCGGTCTGCGCCTGCAAAAAGGCGCGCTCCAGCGCCGGATAGGCCTCTTCCGCCGTAATCAGAACCGTGAGGTCCTCGATCGCGTCGGCCGATATGTCACCCTGCGTTGGCGTGATCTGGTTCATGGTCCTGCCGATCAGAGGTTGCCTCCAAGGCCGATATCCGGGGATGCCGGTCGTAAATGCCCCCGCCGGGACAGGCGGGGGCAAGCACCCAAGGGACACGGGACGGGTGCGGCAGAGCTTGCCTTGCATCGGGGGGATGACAGTCAGGCTCCGGAGGGTCAGCGTGTCACGCTGTCCACAGTGTCATAACGATCCAGCACTCAAATTGTTCCGCAAAAATTTGTCGTGGCATCCCAGGCCCACGAGCCTCACATTCACACCCGCCCAGAGCGCGGCCCAAACAGCAGCCACAGGATAAAGCCCAAGAGCGGCAGCAACAGGATCAACACGACCCAAAGCACCTTCTTGCCCGTGGTGGCCCCTGATCCCACAACCGATACGATGGCCCAGATATCGAGGATCAACAGAATGATCCCGCCAATGCCGGTGATCTCTAGCATGTTTCAAACTCCAATCTCAAACCGCGCGCCGCCTGTGACGCGGCAGATGTTACCCCCGCTTACACAGGGCCCGTTGCCGTAAAACGCGCGACGGCCGCCATTGTTCCCTTTGATTTTCAAGTAATTTTTTGACCCAATTATGAAACCTTCCGCGCCCTCGGTGGTTGTATGAACAGGGCGCTGCACCCCCGCAGCGTCACGTCAACGCAGGACTTAGGAGTTCACGCAATGAAACGTATTCTCGCAACCACCGCCATCGTCGCGCTGACCGCAATGCCGGTCTTCGCACAGTCCGAAACCACGGATCAGACCACCCCGAGCACGACCGAATCCTCGGATATGTCGGGCGATCACTCCGGGACCAAAGCCAATTCCGGCACGAGCGCAGGCGCCACCGTCGAGAGCGACAGCAGCGCCGACACGGACAGCGCCGCCGACACGGACAGCACCGTCGGCAGCGACACCACCGTCGACACCGACAGCGCCGCTGAAACCGGCGACATGCCGCAACTGACGGATACGGAACGCGCCGCCCTCACCGCCGAGGACCTTGAAGGCGTGGCGATCTACGATGCCACTGACGAGCATGTCGGCGAAATCTCGGAAATCGTCCTGACCGACGATGGTCAGGTCGAGCAGGTCATCGTCGACGTGGGTGGCTTTCTCGGACTGGGCGAAAAGCCGGTCGCAGTCTCGTTTGACGAGATCGACATCAGCCGCGATCAGGACGGCGCGACCGACACGCTCCAGGCCACGACCAGCCTGACAGTCGAAGAGTTCGAGGCCATGCAAGAGTGGCAGGGCTAATCCCCCACGCAGAACCGAACATGGGTCGGGCCGGGCATCAACGCCCGGCCCTTTTTGCATCCGCCGCAGCCTGCTCTCGCATCCCCGTCAGACAGGCGCGTTCCAGCTTTGCGGCTCATAGCCGATCACCACGCTCGCCAGCACCATATCGACCAACCGCTCCAGCAACGCTGCCTGCCGCGCCTCGGAATAGAGCGCGGTGCCGAACGAGGTCGAGAATGTCGCCCGGTTCGACACGTTGTAGAAACTGAAAGAGCTGGTCAGCCAATGCAGTTCCAGCGCATCCACCCCCGCGCGAAACAGCCCCACCGCCTTGCCGCGCGCACAGACATCCTCGAGCTTGTCGATGATCGAGCGGTTCAAACGCGGCACGATCTCGGATTTGCGCAGATACTCGGCGTTGTGGATATTCTCGATCATCACCAGCCGGATGAAATGCGGCGCGGTCACATGCGCCTCGAACGTGGCCTCGATCAGCCGCCGCAGCGCCGCCACCGGCTCTAATCCGGCCACATCGAGATCATCCTCGCGCGCGCGCAGCGTCGCATAGACCCCCTCCAGCACCGCCTGATAGAGGCCTTCCTTGTCCCCGAAGTAATAATAAATCATCCGCTTCGAGGTCGAGGTCTGGCGCGCAATCTCGTTGATATTGGCCCCCGACAGCCCATGCGCGGCAAACTCCTGCGTGGCGATATGCAGGATGTCCCGACGCACCGCCTCGGGGTCCTTTTTCCACGATGTCTTGCGCTTATGGCCTGCGTCGCCCTCGCTCGCGTCCATGCAACCGCCTCATTTCAAACCCTGATTCCCTCAGGGATAGCATGAATTTAACCCAGCGGTCCATTTATCTTGACAAATTAACCCCAAGGTACATAAAAGAGAGCAACTGACGGTGCGAGGAGCGAATCGTCAGCGATGAAATCCAGGGAGGACAGAGATGTCTCGTAAGCTGATTGGCGCCTTCGTTGCGCTTGGCCTCAGTGCCGCCGTTGCCACCGCGCAAGACTACCCCGCCAAGGAAATTCAGGGCATCATCCAGTGGGGGGCCGGTGGCTCGACCGACACGGTGATGCGCGCGGTCACACCCCATGCCGAAACCGTGCTGGGTGGCACCGTGGTCATGCAGAACATGACCGGCGCCGTGGGCGCGATTGCCCTCAACCATGTGGCAGGCTCGGATGCCGATGGCTACACGCTGCTGATGGGCGCGGAAAACCCGCTGCTCTACAAGGTGATGGGTCTGGGCGACAAGGATTACTCGGAATTTACCCCGATCAACATTCTGGCCCGTGGCACGCCCATTCTGGTCGCCCGCAACGATGCCCCGTTTGACGATTACGCCGGCATGATGGACTTCATCAAGGCCAATCCCGGCGAACTCCGCATCGGCTCGACCGGTCCGGGCGGTGTGCCTTCGGTCGTCACCGCGATGATGAACACCGAAGAGGGCACGCTCGACGTGACCGCCATCCCCTATGACGGCGACGGCCCCGCCCTCACCGCACTCCAGAGCGGCGCGATCGACGTGATGCCCGCCGTGCTCGGTGCCGCCATCGAATCGATCCGCGCCGGTGCCATGAAGCCGCTCGCGATCTTCGACACCGAGGCCAGCGCCAAACTGCCCGACGTGCCCACCGTCACCTCCTTCAACGACGGCTACAATGCTTATCTGCCCTGGGGTCCGTTCTTTGGCGTCTTCGTTCCCAAAGGCAC
Source organism: Roseovarius sp. (assembly GCF_018066915.1). Taxonomy (GTDB): domain Bacteria; phylum Pseudomonadota; class Alphaproteobacteria; order Rhodobacterales; family Rhodobacteraceae; genus Roseovarius. The sequence continues at coordinate 5,836 of NZ_JAGPVV010000046.1, read as the reverse complement.
CCCCGATGACGTGGTGGCCAAACTGACCGAGGCCTATGCCACAGGGGCCGAGAATGCCGATTTCCTCGCACTGATGGACGGTCGCGGCTTTACCATGATGTCGATCAGCGGCGACGCCGCCGCCGACTTCCTGACCACATGGCAGCAAAACACCGCGTGGCTCCTGCACGAAGCAGGTCTGACCAAGGCCTCGCCGGAAGAGTTCGGCATCGCCCGTCCCGGCCAATAAACCCTGACTTCGTGGCTGGCCGCTGGGCCAGCCACACCCCGGCACGCGCCCCGCGCCGCCGCGCATCTGCAAAACCCGCGTGACTTTTGACCGCGCATTTGCCCCAAATCAGACAGGTCGTGTTTCAGCGCATCGGCACTCCGCCGACGGCTTTGGGCTGGGCGGCACATGGCCTGCACGATCACAGCCACGCCGCGCCAAGGGAGGAGACCAAGATGGACCCCGAATTCAGAGGCGATCAGGACCACCACGACGGCACGTCCGACGCAACCCCAGGCGGATATCCCGCCGAACGCAGACCCGGCGAACTGGGCTTTGCCCTTTTCCTCAGCCTCGCCAGCGCGATCCTGCTCTACAACGCCCATGCGATTTCAGGGTTTGACGCCCTCTCGGCCCCCGGTTCGGTGCCCATGGCCACCACCGCCGTCATGCTCATCGCGGCCCTTGTCGTCGCATGGCGCACCGCACGCCTGCCAAAGGTCACGACCGAAACCCTGAGGCGCGACATCCTGCCGGTGACGGTCCTCGTCTTCGTAGGCTTCCTCGTGATCTTCGGCCTGGCTCTGAAACCCCTCGGATTCCTGCCCACCGCAGCCCTCTTTCTCATCGCCGCAATCCGGCTCTTGTCCGGTTGGGGCTGGCCCCGAACCATCCTTACAGCCCTCTTTGCCCTTGCCGTGATCTGGATCGTGTTCCGCGTGATCTTTACCGTGCTCCTGCCCTCCGGCGTGGTGCCCGAGGCGGAAGTCATCCAGTTCTTCCGCGCTCTGATGTCCGGGGGGGCCGCCTGATGGAGACGCTTCTCGCCCTGCTCACGGTCTTTACCCAACCTGACCTGCTGCTTCTGGTCGCCATCGGCACCTTTGCAGGCATCTATATCGGCGCCATTCCCGGCCTCTCTGTCACAATGGCCGTGTCGATCCTCATTTCCTTTACGTTTTCATGGGAGGTCTATCCGGCGATTTCCCTCATGGTCGGCATCTACATGGGCGGCGTCTATGGCGGCTCGCGCACCGCGATCCTGCTCAACATCCCCGGCGCGCCCTCGGCCATTGCCACAGCAATGGATGGCTACCCGATGGCGCAACGCGGCGAGGCGGGGCAAGCGATTGGCGTGACCACCGTCATGTCCTTTTTCGGCGGGCTGATCGGCATCCTCGTGCTGGCCCTCGCCGCCCCCTATGTCTCAGTCTTCGCGCTGAAATTCCAACCGCGCGACTATATGCTGCTCGCGGTTCTGGGCATCCTTCTGGTCGGCTCACTCTCGTCCGGCTCTCTGGTCAAGGGCATCTTTGCTGGGGCCTTGGGCCTTGCCATCGGCGCGGTCGGGCGTGATCCGCTCACCTTCACCGAACGGCTCACCTTCGATCTGCAACTGATGGAGGGCGGAATTTCCTTCATCGCGGTGATGATCGGCATGTTCGGCGTGTCCGAGGCGCTCTTGCAGCTTCAGAACGTCGACAAGACCGCCGTGCGCCAAAAGATCACCAAGATCGTGCCCTCCTTTGGCGTGATCCGCAAATACCTGCCGCTCTCGCTGCAAACCTCGACCATCGGCGTGATCATCGGCGCATTGCCCGGCACGGGGGGCGATATCGCGGCCCTCATGGCCTATGACCACGCCAAACGCGTGACCAAAAACCCCAAGGTGCCCTTTGGCAAGGGCGCGATGGAGGGGCTCGTCGCACCTGAGACTGCCAACAACGCCGCCGTGGGCGGGGCCTTCATCCCGATGATGACGCTGGGCATCCCCGGCGATGCCGTCACCGCCATCATGATCGGCGCGCTTTTCATCCATGGGCTCAACCCCGGCCCGATGCTGATGGTGGATCAACCCGATATGTTCTGGTTCATCGTCGGCGCGCTCTTCATGGCCAATATCTTCATGCTGATCTTTGGCCTCACCGGCATCCGCATCTTTACCAAGATCGTGGAAATGCCGCGCGCCGTCATCATCCCACTCATTCTCTTGCTGTCCATCGTCGGGGCCTATGCAGTCAACAATTCGATCTCGGATGTCTACTGGATGCTGGGCTTTGGCGTCTTTGGCTACTTCATGCGCCACTACGGCTATCCACTTGGCCCCGTCATCCTCGGGGTGATCCTGTCGCGCCTGCTCGATGACAACTGGCGCCGCGCCATCATCTCGGAACGCGAGGACTTGGGCCGCTTCTTCGAAGGCATCCTCACCAGCCCCCTCTCCTTCACCCTCTTCGCGGCGGTGATCCTGATCTTCGTCAGCCAGACACCGCTCTGGACCGCCCTGAAAACCCGCCTCTTCCGAAAGGCATCCCAATGACCGCGACCATCATACGCACTGTCAAACTCGGCCTCATCGGCGACAATATCACCCGCTCGAAATCCCCCCGGCTGCATGTCACGGCGGGGCAATTGACCGGCCTCACCGTCACCTACGACCGCCTGATCCCGCGTGACCTGCACCTCACTTTTGACGAGGTGTTCGATCAGGCGCAGGCAACCGGCTATCGCGGCCTCAACATCACCTATCCTTACAAGGAACTCGTGACCCGCCGCGTCACTGTCGCTGACCCGCTGGTGCGCGCCATCGGCGCGGTCAATACCGTGGTCTTTGACGCGGGCGGCCCGCAGGGCTTCAACACCGATTACACCGGCTTCATGCGCGCCTACCGCGCAGGTCTGGGCACCGCCAATCCCGGCACCGTCTGCCTCATTGGCACGGGCGGCGTGGGCAAGGCGGTGGCCTTTGGTCTCATCGGCCTCAACGCCACCGCCATCCGCTGCGTCGATCTGGATGCCACCAAGGCCGAGGCGCTGGCTTCTAGCCTCCGCGCCCTTGGCACCGCCACAAAAATCGAGGTCTCGACCGATCCCATCGCCGCCGCCAATGGGGCCGATGGCCTTATCAACTGCACGCCTCTCGGGATGGTCGGCATCGGTGGCACCCCCCTGCCCCCCACCGCCATGGCTGGGGCCAAATGGGCCTTTGACGCGGTCTATACCCCCGTCGACACCCCATTCCTGCACGATGCCACCGCCGCCGGGCTGCATATCATCTCGGGCTACGAGCTTTTCTTTGGTCAGGGCGTCGATGCCTGGGCGATCTTCACCGACACGCCGCTGGACGAGCCTGCCCTGCGCGCCGCCATCGAAGGGGATGCCCCATGAAAACCTCCATCGCCACCGTTTCCGTCTCCGGCAGCCTGCCCGAGAAACTCGAGGCCATCGCCACCGCAGGCTTTGACGGCATCGAAATCTTCGAGCAGGATTTCATCGCCCATGACGGCGCCCCCCGCGAGGTGGGCGACATGATCCGCGCCATGGGGCTTGAGATCACCCTGTTCCAACCCTTCCGAGATTTCGAAGGTCTGCCCGCCCCCCTGCGCGCCAAGGCGTTCGACCGGGCAGAGCGCAAATTCGACCTGATGCAGGAACTGGGCACCGATCTCATTCTGGTCTGCTCCTCCTGCCATCCGCAATCACTGGGCGGCATCGACCGCGCCGCCGAGGATTTTCACGAACTCGGCGAGCGCGCGGCAAAACGCGGCCTGCGCGTGGGCTTCGAGGCGCTCGCTTGGGGCCGCCATGTCAACGATCACCGCGACGCCTGGGAAATTGTGCGCCGCGCCGATCACGCCCATGTCGGCCTGATCCTAGACAGCTTTCACACCCTCGGGCGCGGCATCGACCCCGACACCATCCGCCGCATCCCCGGCGACAAGATATTCTTTGTCCAACTCGCCGACGCCCCCCGCATCGACATGGACCTGCTCTATTGGTCCCGCCATTTCCGCAACATGCCCGGCGAGGGCGATCTTGACGTGACCGGCTTCATGCAGGCCGTGGTCGCCACCGGCTACGCAGGCCCGATTTCGCTCGAAATCTTTAACGACCAGTTTCGCGGCGGCAGCACCCGCACCGTAGCCGAAGACGGCTATCGCTCGCTCACGGCCCTCCTTGACGATGTGCGCAGACGGGAACCCGACACCGCCCTAAACCTGCCCGCAATGCCCGCCCGTGCACAGGTCAGGGGCGTGTCCTTCGTCGAATTCGCCACGCGCGGGGATGAGGCGACAGTGCTCGAATCCCTCCTGCAAACCTTGGGCTTCACCCCTGCAGGCCGCCATATCTCGAAACAGCTCTCGCTCTGGACCCAAGGCGATATTCGCATCGTCGTGAACCGAGAGACCACCGGCTATGCCAGCAGCGCCTATACGATGCACGGCACCACGGTCTGCGACGTGGGCCTCAGCGTAAACGACGCCCCCGCCACCGTCACCCGCGCCACGGGCCTTGGCGCGCATCCCTTCTCACAGCCGCTTGGCCCCGGCGAACTGGACATTCCCGCCATCCGTGGCCTCAGCGGCAGCGTGCTGCATTTCATCGACGACAAAAGCGGTCTGAGCGATGTCTGGTCGGTTGAATTCACCCCCGACCAGCCCGCCCAAACCGGCGCGGGCCTCACCCGCATCGACCATCTGGCCCAAACCATGAGCTATGATCAGATGCTTTCGTGGTCGCTGTTTTACACCACGCTCTTTGACATGCGCAAATCCCCCATGGTCGATGTGGTCGATCCCGATGGCCTCGTCCGCTCTCAGGCGTTGGAAACCCCGGATGGTGCCTTCCGCATCACGCTCAACGGCGCGGAAACCCACCGCACCATGGCGGGCAATTTCCTCGCCGACAGCTTTGGCGCGTCGGTCCAGCATATCGCACTGGCCACAGACGATATCTTTGCCACCGCAAGCGCCCTCACCACACGCGGCTTTGAACCTCTGCCCATGTCGCCCAATTACTACGCCGATCTCGCCGCGCGTTTCGATCTCGCCCCCGACCTTCTGGCGCGGCTTGAGGCGGGCAATATCCTCTACGACGAGGACGCAACAGGCGCGTTCTATCAGCTTTATTCGCGCCCCTACGCAGGCGGCATGTTCTTTGAAATCGTAGAGCGCGCGGGCGGCTATCAGGGCTATGGCGCGCCCAACGCCCCCTTCCGCATCGCCGCCCAAAAACGCCTCATGCGCCACAAGGGGATACCGAAACGATGACTGACCGATACAGCACCGGCATGGCCGTGCGCCGCCGCGTTCTGGGCAACGCCCATGTTGACCGTGCCGAGGCCGCCAAGACCGAGTTCGACGCGGCCTTTCAGACCCTCATCACCGAATCCGCTTGGGGCACGGTCTGGGCCAGCGATGGCATCACCCTGCGCGAACGCTCGATGCTCACGCTGGCGCTGCTCGCCGCCACCGGCAATTTCGCGGAAATCCCGATGCACATCCGCGCCACCGCCAACACCGGCGCCACCCCCCGCGACGTGATCGAGGCGTTCCAGCATGTCGCGATCTACGCCGGGGTGCCCGCCGCCAATCACGCCATCAAACTGGCCAAAGACACCTATGCAGAGATGGAAAAGGACAGACCATGACCGCCACCGACCTCTTTCAGCGCGACCGCACATGGCACCCGCCCGCCCTCACGCCGGATTATAAAACCTCCGTCGCCAGGTCGCCCCGTTTCGCGCTGCTGTCCCTTCAGACCTCGGCCAGCGAACTGACCGGGCCCACGTTCGGGCACAATGACATCGCCCCGCTCGACAATGACCTGATCCGCAACTACGCCCAT
>NZ_JAGPVV010000038.1 GCF_018066915.1 Roseovarius sp. | reverse complement strand
CCCCGAGGGGCCGGACGGCGCGCCGATCCATATCTTTGAATCCGGGGCGATCCTGCAATATCTGGCGCGCAAGACCGGGCAATTCTATGGGCAGACCGCGCGGGACCGGATTGCGGTCGATCAATGGCTCATGTGGCAGATGGGCGGTGTGGGACCGATGGCAGGCCAAGCGCATCATTTCCTGAAATTCGCGCCCGAGGATATTCCCTATGCCAAGAACCGCTACCGCGCAGAAGTGGCGCGGCTTTACGGCGTGCTCGACCGTCAACTGGCGCAGTCGGATTATGTCGCGGGGGATTTCTATTCCATCGCCGATATGGCGCTCTGGGGGTGGTGTTCGCTCTGGGAGGGGCAACAACAGACGCTGGAGGACAAGCCGCATTTCACCCGCTGGCTTGAGAAGGTGGGTGCGCGCGAGGGGGTGCAACGGGGGCGCGCGCTCCATGCCGACAAGCGCCGCGATCCGACGGCGCGGAAATAGCCTGTCAGCCGCCGTAAACCGCGCCCCAACGCTCGATCAGCGCCTGTTGCAGCCGCTTTGAGCGCGCATTCCAGCCGCGCGCGCCGGGAGGGCTGTCATCCTGCGAGGGATCAATGCGCGCGCGCAGACTGTCCGAGGCGGTGAAAATGGCAAAGGCCAGATCGGCCCCTTGCGGGGTCGTTACATAGCCTGCCAGTGCGCTTACGAAATGCAGCGTGCCGGTCTTGGCCGCCACCTTGAGCGGATGATTGCGATTGGGGCGGCCTTGGGCGTCGCGCAATTCGACCTGTCGCAAGAGCGGACGCAAGAGGCCCGCGCCATGCGCCCGCGCCAAGGCCTGCGCCATGGCCGCCGCCGACAGGCGCGACCGATCACTGAGGCCGGAATGATCCCGGAGTGCCGCGCCCGACATGCCGAGCGCCTGCGCCGCCCAGCCGTTCATATCCTGCGCCGACTGATCCAGCGCCACCACCGCCCCGCGCCGCTTGGCCGAGGCGGCAAGCCCTACCATTTCCGCCGTGAGGTTGGTCGAGAATTTCAGCATGTCGCGCAGGATGGTGGACAAGGGCGCGCTGGCATGGGTGACAATCGCGGTGCCGCCGGGCAAGCGGTCGGTGATCTGCGGCGCGCCGGTCTTGATCCCATGGCTCCGTGCGAAGGTGGCAAAGACCTCGCCGGCGTAAAGCTCGGGCTTGCGCACCGGCAGCCAGCGCGCGCCGCCTGTGCCGAGCGCCCCCAGCGCCACGGTCCAGTCGTCATAGCCGCCCGCGTCCTTGTAGGTATAGACCGGCACGTTACGATCGGCGATGCGCATGCGCGCCATGGTCACATCGGGGCGGTAGCGGTCTGACCGCGCATCCATGGTGATGGCATATTTGCCGCCCGCGCGCTTCCACTCGAAATGCACGCGGTTGTAATTGAGGTTGAGGCCAGAAAGGGCGGGGTTGTAGCCCGCATGTTCTGGCTGCGCCTCGTCAATGGCACGTTTGAACGGCACCGCCCCGCCCCAGACAAGGAACCTGCCGCGCAGCTCGCGCAGCCCGGTCTTGGCCAGATTGGCGGCAAGGCTGGCCAATGCATCGGTATCGAGGGTCGGATCCCCGCCGCCCGCCAGAATGAGATCGCCGTTGAGCACACCGCCCGAAATCGGCCCGGTCGCAATCAGCCGCGTGCCAAAGCGATGGTCTGGCCCAAGGGCGTCGAGCGCATAGAGCGCCGTCACCGCCTTGGTAACGCTCGCAGGGGGCAGGCCGGTGGTGGCATCGCCCGCCTCGAGCAATTGCCCGGTGCGCGCGTCGGCCACCGCATAGCCCACGCGCCCCGACAGATTGGCCTCGGAAATCAGCGCCTCGGGGCTGGGGGCGCGTTGCACTGCGCGGCGCGCGGTGCTATCGGGCCGGGCCACGGGGCGCAAGGAGACAGCAGGCGCGCCTGCCAAGGCCGGACTGCTCAGCGCCGCAAGCGCCGTGCCCAGAAAATACCGCCGTGAAATGCGCTTGGTCATGGTGCAGATTAAACCTTAGGCCGCAGCCGCACGCAATCGCGATTTGCCGCCCGCGCGGTCACTTTTGCCCCCGCGTCCAAGTGCCGCTCTCGCGCAGACGGGTCGAGGAAATATCCATCATCGGCACATTGACAAAGCACCAGGCGGGGGCGCCCTGCCGCCCGAGCGCCTGACTGTCATGGCTGGGCAGGCGGGCGCGGGCATAGATGCGCGCCGCAGGCGAGAGCCGCGCCGAAATACGCTGGCCGGGCCGCGCCAGCACCCCCACCGGCACCGTGTCGAGAATGTCGCGCCAATCCTGCCAGAGGTGGAATTGCGCAAGGTTATCCGCCCCCATCAACCAGACGAAGCGCACGCCGGGACAGAGCGCGCAGAGCGCCCGCAGCGTGGCGGCGGTATGACGCGTGCCGGTTCGCGCCTCGATATCGGTCACGTCGATGCGCGGATGATCCACCAATGCCCGCGCCGCCGCCATACGCTGCGCGAGCGGCGCGGGGCCATGCGCCTTGAGCGGGTTGCCGGGGCTCACGAGCCACCACAGCCGGTCCAGCCCGAACCGCCGCAGCGCCTCGCGGCTGATATGCAGATGCCCCGCATGGGGCGGATCGAACGATCCACCCAAGAGGCCGATCACCTGACCGGGGCGGGTAGGGGGCAGGGCATGTGTCATCGCCTCTTCATTGCCAGCGGCGCGCGCGGTGTAAAGCGAAATCCGGGCGCGCTCTGATCCGTAGATGCGCAGACCATTGCCCCCGCACGCCCATCCGGGTATCACGCGGGCTGAATTACCAGTCACCAAGCGGAACGGAGCGGCACATCATGGCAGCCTATCAATATGTCTATCACATGCAGGGCGTCTCCAAGGCCTATCCCGGCGGCAAGAAATGCTTTGAGAACATACACCTCAACTTTTTGCCGGGGGTGAAAATCGGCGTCGTGGGCGTGAACGGGTCGGGCAAATCCACCCTGATGCGGATCATGGCCGGGATGGACAAGGATTTCACCGGCGAGGCCTGGGCCGCCGAGGGCGCGCGCGTGGGATATCTGCCGCAAGAGCCGCATCTGGACGACAGCCTCGATGTGCGGGGCAATGTGATGCTGGGCGTGGCCGCGAAAAAGGCCAAACTCGACCGCTTTAACGAACTGGCGATGAATTACAGCGACGAGACCGCCGACGAGATGGCGCAACTGCAGGACGAGATCGACAGCCAGAACCTCTGGGATCTCGACAGTCAGGTCGATATCTCGATGGAGGCGTTGCGCTGCCCGCCCGATGATGCGTCCGTTGCGTCGCTCTCTGGCGGGGAACGCCGCCGCGTCGCGCTCTGCAAGCTCTTGCTCGAAGCGCCCGACATGCTGCTCCTTGACGAGCCGACCAACCACCTCGACGCGGAAACCATCGCCTGGCTGCAACAGCATCTCATCGCCTACAAGGGCACGATCCTGATCGTCACCCACGACCGCTATTTTCTCGATGACATCACAAGCTGGATTCTGGAATTGGACCGCGGCCGGGGCATCCCCTATGAGGGCAACTATTCCGCCTGGCTCGAGCAAAAGGCCAAGCGCCTGATGCAAGAGGCGCGCGAGGATAAATCCAAGCAAAAGACGCTCGAGCGCGAACTCGAATGGATGCGGCAGGGGGCCAAGGCGCGGCAGGCCAAGCAAAAGGCCCGGATCAACGCCTATAACGAGCTTGCCGGTCAGTCCGAGCGCGAGCGCATCAGCCGCGCCCAGATCGTCATTCCCAACGGTCAGCGTCTGGGCAACAAGGTGATCGAGGTCGAGGGGCTGAAAAAGCACATGGGCGACAAGCTCTTGATCGAAGATCTCAGCTTTTCCCTGCCGCCCGGCGGCATCGTCGGCGTGATCGGCCCCAACGGCGCGGGCAAATCCACGCTCTTCAAGATGCTGACGGGGCAGGAACAGCCCGACGCCGGCACCATCGAATTTGGTGACACGGTGCAGCTCTCTTATGTCGATCAGTCGCGCGACGATCTCAAACCCGAGGATAACGTCTGGGAGGCGATTTCCGGTGGGGCCGAGGTGATTGTGCTGGGCGACGCCCAGATGAATTCCCGCGCCTATTGCGGGGCGTTCAATTTCAAGGGTGGCGATCAGCAAAAGAAAGTATCGCTCCTCTCGGGCGGTGAGCGCAACCGGGTGCATATGGCGCGGCTCTTGAAAGAGGGCGGCAACGTGCTGCTCCTTGACGAGCCGACCAACGACCTCGACGTTGAAACCCTGCGCGCGCTGGAAGATGCGCTGATGGATTTCGCAGGCTGCGCCGTGGTCATCTCGCACGACCGGTTCTTCCTCGACCGGATTTGCACGCATATTCTGGCGTTTGAGGGCGACGCGCATGTGGAATGGTTCGAGGGCGATTTCTCGGCCTATGAAGAAGACAAGAAGCGCCGCCTAGGCCCGGATGCGTTGGAGCCCAAGCGGGTGAAGCACAAGAAGTTCGTGAGGTAATCCTGTGACGCCCCGGGCCTGACCCGGGGCGACCATGTCGTAGGGTGCGCATTCATTGCGCACCAATCCACCGCAGCCGTCTGGGCCTCGGTGCGCCATCAATGCGCACCCTACGGGGGGCTTCTTGGCGGCATACAATTTTGCCCGAAGCCTGAAGACAATCGGCGGCCTTACTCCGTACGAACATATCTGCAAAATCTGGACAACCGAGCCGGAAAAATTAAAACTCGGTCCACCCCATTAGTTGCCGGGATAGAACAGCGTGAGAGGGAAAGAATATGGACGTTAAAGACACGGAACCCCCCAAACTTGATGTCGATGTGTCCGAAGGCTCAAAGGTCACGGGTTCTGCCGGTTTTATGCGGTTCTACGGTTTGTATTGGAAGAAGGAATTCATTTTTGACGATGCTAACACCAAAATTCTTGCCGGTTTGCCCAACGGCTGGACGGGTTCAGGAAATATAGCAAAG
>NZ_JAGPVV010000026.1 GCF_018066915.1 Roseovarius sp. | reverse complement strand
GCCGATCACGAATGCCGCACTGTGGGTGAGTGGATCATTGACCGGCTGCAGCAAGGCTGCGCGCCAAGTGAGGTCGGCGTTTTCGTACGATCCGATGCCGAACTGAAGCGCGCTCGTGCTGCTGTGAAGGCTGCGAATGCGCGCGCCGTTGAACTGAACGACAAGGTCGAGGTCGAGGACGGTGCAGTCGCCATCAGCACAATGCACTTTGCCAAGGGACTGGAGTTCCGATCAGTTGTGGTAATGGCCTGCGACGACGACGTCATTCCACAATCGGATCGCATTGAATCTGTGGCAGACGACGCTGACCTTGAAGAGGTCTACAATACAGAACGGCATTTACTCTATGTCGCATGCACCCGCGCCCGCGATCATCTTCTTGTAACGGGTGTTTCACCACTATCCGAGTTTCTGGATGATCTCTTAAAGGGTTCCTAATTCAAATCGGCCTGAAATCTTTAACTCTCCGCTCGCCTTGTCTCTTACCCCCTTCCTCAAACATCAAGAAAGGGTCTTGAGTGTCAATGGCGGACCTACCTTGAGAGTACCGGAACCGGGGGCAAATTTCGGTTTGGGGGCATTATTGGGGGCATCGTGTGGTGGCCACACAATAATAAACATATGAAACAATTGGTTAATTACTGAATATGAGTCCCTTCAGCGCACCACTTTCCTGTCCAATTGATGAGCACTGTCAGAGTCTGGAATGGTCTCACTCTGTCTCGTTCACCTGCTCTTTTTTCAAGCAAGCGCCGAAGCGATCCCTTTCAATTCCCCAGAATCATGATTGGCGTATTGGCGAGGAGGTCTTGGAACGTCGTGCTGCTGCCGGATTTGCCGAAGCGGCGGTTGGAGTTGAGGCCGGCGCCGATGAGCTGGACCACTTCCGGTGAGCCTGCGAATTTGGAGTGGCTGCCAGAGCTGGAATCCTCGATCCTGGACAGGTCGATGACCGTCACCCCGAGTTTTTCCAACTGGAGCGCGTCGGCTGCGCCGACACGGGGCACGCCGCCTGCAATGCGTCGCGACAGGCGCAACGCGGCGTCATCCTGAGAGATCAAGAGGTACATTCTCTTCTTGATCGACGGATGCAGCGCCGCAATCTGGGTGCGGAAAAGGTCAATGTCGATATCGGGCGAGGCGAGCACGATGTGGTCAATCGGGATGCCTTTGCCAAGCCTGCCGGATTGCTGCTGGTGAATCAGCGCCTCCATGGTGAGGAATGTGCCCATCGAATGTGCAAAGACATCAACGCTCTCGGCGCGGGTCTGGTTGAGGATGGCCGCCATGTTCCGGACCTCGGGGCGGGCGACAAGCGCGCTGTTCAGGTCGTAGACATAGCGTGTGCCCTTTGCCGCCGAGGCCCATGTGAAGAGCACGGGCACGCCTTGGAAATCCGTGTCCTCCACGAATTGAGAGAGGCGGAGCACGGCATCGCTTGCGGTGTTGTTGAAGCCGTGGACGAAGATCAGGAGTTTGCGGTCGCCCGGCGCGCGTTTGGCAAGTTCGCGATTGATGCTGGAGATAAAGGCGTCATCGGTGGTGTAGACCACGGGGTTGATGACGGTGAATTCGCGGCGCGGATCGGGGGGCAACCGCTTTGGACGCTCCAATACGCCCAAGACATGCGTTGGCGGCACGGTCGCGTCGACCGAGGCCATGCCAAGATCCGGCGCGCGGACCGAGGAGTAAAAGGCACCTGCCACCTCGGACGACCCCCGCGTCGACATGATGAAGATGCGATGTTTCGTGAGGTCGGCGACCGACTCGACCGGGACCTCTGCGTTGCGGATGCCGATGATCTGCGGTGCGGGTGAGCACGCGACGAGCGCCATCATGAGGAGTGCTGAAATCCAGGATTTGAAATGAATATGAGGCGCCATGACAACTCTCTAGAAAACCATGCCCGAGGCAATGCTGATCCGAACCGGCGCGCTGCTACTGAGCCAAGGCGCCTGTCGTGCAGCTTGCCTGCGCTTCCCTCGCGGATCAACTCTTTTGAGCAGAAAACGGCGACGATTCAGATCTCTGATCAGGTGCAATCTCGACCCGAAAAAGGCACGCAACTTTTTCTGAAATTGCTTAATGCAGCCTGCGATTGGGGTCCTGGGGCGCGCGGTTTGGGGTCACGTCCTCATACTCGGTCTCGACCACGTCGTCGCGCGCAGGGGGCGGGCGGCCGCCCATCTCGAACCGTTGGACATGCACGCGCTGACGGATCTGCCGGAAGACCGCGCGGCGCACCGGCGGCATCAAAAGCGCAAAGCCCAGACCGTCGGTAAAGAACCCCGGCGTGAGCAGCAGCGCGCCCGCAAAGAGGATCATCGCCCCATGCGCCAGCGGCTCCGACGGATCGTCAAGGTCCGAGAAGGAGCGGCGCAGGTTCGACATCGCGACCGCCCCCTGCATGCGCAAGAGCCACGTGCCGATCACGGCGGTCAGCACGACAATGGCCAGTGTAGGCCACAGACCGATCAGCCCGCCCACCTGAATGAAGAGCGCGATCTCGATCATCGGAACGGCGAGGAATGCCAGAAAAAGCCACATATGCGGCCCTCCTTTGTTTTATGACCCTTACGGTGGACTTGACCCTGTCCAGCCCCTACATAGGACTGAGCGTTGACGCTTACCATGCCCCGCACAACAAGAGGTGTCCATGAATTCGCCCATCCTGCAGTTACTGGTGCTCGCCGGTATCGCCATTTTCCTGATCCTGCGGCTCAAGAATGTTCTTGGCACGCGTGACGGGTTCGAGGGGCCGGCGCGCAGCGCACCCGCACCTGACACCCGCCGCCGCCGCGAGTTCGAGGTGATCGAGGGAGGGCCGGACCATGACATCGTCGATCATGTGCCCGAGGATTCCGATGCCGCAGCGGCCTTGGCCGAGATGAAGCGGATCGAGCCTGATTTCAGCGTCACGACCTTTCTGCAGGGCGCGCGCGGGGCCTATGAGATGATCCTGATGGCCTTTGAGCGTGGCAAGCTGGACGAGGTGACGCCGTTTCTGGACCGCGATGTCTATGAGACCTTTGCGCAGGTGGTCGATGCCCGCGAACAGCAGGGGCTGAGCATCGAGGCCGAGTTCATCGGCGTGCGCGAATTGACGCTGGCGGACGCACGGTTCGATGCCGATACGCGGCGGGCAGAGATTTCCGTTCGCTATGTCGGCGAATTGATCTCGGTCGTGCGCGATAGCAATGGGGCCGTTGTCGAAGGGGCACCGGGCCAGTCAAAGCGCCAAAAGGATGTCTGGACCTATGAGCGGATCATGGGATCGGACGACCCCAACTGGCGGCTTGTTGCCACGGGCGAATGATCCGGGGGCTGTGGAGAATTGGTCTGGCGCTATGGCTGGTGTGTGCGACACCGGCCATGCCACAGGACGTGACCCACGAAATCCTGAGCTTTGACGATCTGAATGGATGGGCCGAGGATGATCATGCCGCGGCCCTTTCTGTTTTCCTCAACACCTGCCCGGATATGAAGGACCCCGATTGGCGTGCGCTCTGTGCCTTGGCGCAGCAGCGCCCCGATGCGCGGGGATTTTTCGAGCTGCTCTTTCGCCCCGTGATGATGTCCGAGGGCAAGCCCGCGCTCTTTACCGGCTATTTCGAGCCAGAGTTGCATGGCGCGACGCGCCCCGATGGGCGCTATCGCTATCCGGTTTACCGCGAGCCGCCCGAGGCGCGGCTGTCTAACCCTTGGCTCACCCGGCGCGAGATCGAGACCACAGAGGTGATGCGTGGTCGCGGCCTCGAGATTGCCTGGGTCGATGATCCGGTCGAGCTTTTTTTCCTGCAAATCCAAGGATCAGGTCGGATCAGGCTGGAAAACGGTCAGGTGATCCGCGTGGGCTATGCCGGGGCCAACGGCCATCCTTATCGCTCGATTGGGGTCGAACTGGTGCAGCGCGGGATATACTCGGTGCATCAGGTGTCGGCCGAGGTGATCAAGAACTGGGTGCGGCGCAATCCCGAAGAGGGGCGCGAATTGCTGTTTCACAACCCGTCCTATGTGTTTTTTCGCAGGGTTGACGATGTGCCAGCCGAGCGTGGTCCGCTGGGGGCAATGAACCGGTCGGTCACGACCCTGCGCACGGTGGCGGTTGATCCGGCCTTTGTGCCCTTGGGCGCGCCGGTCTGGGTGGAAAAGGATGGCGAGGGGCCGATCCGCCGCCTGATGGTGGCGCAGGATACCGGATCGGCGATCAAGGGCGCGCAGCGCGCCGATATTTTCTTTGGCACCGGCGATGCGGCGGGGCAGGCGGCCGGGCGGCTGCGCGATCCGGGGCGGATGGTGGTGCTCATGCCCATTCAGCGCGCCTATGCCATGCTGCCGGAGCAGACACCGTGAGCCGCAGGCGTGTCCGGCCCGAAGAGCTGGAGCTTTGGCAACAGGTGGCACGCACGGCGCAGCGCATCAGGCCAGAGGCGGCAACGCGCGCGCCTGCACCTGTGCCGCCACCCGAGCCGATGATCCGCAATCCGCGCAGCACGCTTCCGATTCCGAAGCTGGAGGATTTCCAGATCGGGCAAAAGGCTGCGGGTACGCCCCCTGCGCATGATGTCTTGCCCGGCCTCTCCGAGCGGGTGGCGACCGCGCCCGTGCAGATGGACAAGAAGGCGTTTCACCGGATGAAGCGCGGCAAGCTGATCCCAGAGGCCAAGATCGATCTGCACGGCATGACCATGGACCGCGCGCATCCGGCGCTGACCGGATTCATCCTGCGGTCGCATGCGGCGGGGCTGCGGCTGGTGCTGGTGGTGACGGGCAAGGGCAAGGATCGCGACTCCGGCGGGCCGATCCCGGTTCGGCACGGGGTCTTGCGCCATAATGTGCCGCAATGGTTGCGGATGGCACCGCTGGGGCCGCTGGTGTTGCAGATCACCGAGGCACATCTGAAACACGGCGGCGGCGGGGCCTATTACGTTTACTTGCGGCGGCAGAGATAAGGGCGGCCTGCTGAGCCGCCCTAGCTTCGGTTACTGTCCTGCGATCATCTCGGATTGTTTGACGATCACTTCGGCCTGTTTGATCGAAGCGATATCGACAAGGCGGCCTTTGTAGGTGGTCGCTCCTTCGCCGCGCGCCTTGGCCTCTTCCATCGCTTTCAGGATTTCGCGGGCCTCTTGCACGGCGGTCTCAGAGGGCGTGAAAATCTCGTTGGCAATCGCGATCTGCTTGGGGTGGATGGCCCATTTGCCGACCATGCCCAGCGTGGCCGAGCGGCGCGCCTGCGCGCGAAAGCCCTCATCGTCCGAGAAATCGCCAAACGGGCCATCGACCGGCAAGAGACCATGGGTGCGGCACGCGGCGACAATAGCGGTCTGTGCCCAATGCCACGGGTCCGACCAATAGCGCTGGCCTTCGCGCAGCATATAGTAATCCTCTTGCGTGCCGCCGATGCCGGTGGTCTGCATGCCCATTGAGGCGGCGAAATCGGCCGCCCCGAGGCTCATCGCCTCGAGCCGAGGTGAGGCGGCGGCGATGTCCTCGACATGCGCAATCCCGGCGGCGGATTCGATGATGACCTCAAAGGCGATCCGCTTTTTCCGGCCCTTAGCCGCCTCAATGGCGGTGACGAGCGCGTCAACGGCATAGATATCCGCGCCGCAGCCGACCTTGGGGATCATGATCTGATCCAGCCGCTCGCCCGCCTGCTCCAAGAGATCCACCACATCGCGATACCAGAACGGGGAATCAAGGCTGTTGATGCGCACCGAAAGGGTTTTCTTGCCCCAATCAACGGAATTGATCGCCTCGATAATGTTCTTGCGGGCAATGCCCTTGTCCGAGGGGGCGACTGAATCCTCGAGATCCAGATTCACCACATCCGCGGCACTCGCTGCCATTTTCTCGAACAGTTTGGTGTTGGAGCCGGGGCCAAAAAGCTGGCACCGGTTGGGGCGTGCGGGGGCGGGCGGTTGCAGGCGAAAGCTCATGGGCGGGTGGCTCCGTTACATAAGGAAATTGCGGGATTGTCGCGGCTGTGGTTATGAAATTGCGCAAGGCTCTGCAAGGCGGTTTTCCCCGTGCATCGGATGCGCAAAGGGCGAACTAGGTGAAGAATATTCGATGGTTATGATAATATGTCGAAGGAACGTGCAGATGTGATGGAATTTTCGTGAAATCAAACAGGAAATCGCAAGGAATTCGTTGGAAACTGCCGCCAAGCTATAGCGAAAGGATGTGCCATGATCGAGACCCCCTATCTGTTGTTTCTGGGCGATGCGCCCGACATGCTGGCGGCCAAGGTCGCCATCGGCATCCGCGACTGGCGGCCCGAGAATGCGCTGGGCCAACTGCGCCTGCCCGGCTGCGGTGCTGATCTGGGTCTGCCCGACATGACGCTGGCCGAGGCCAAGGCGGCGGGCGTCAAGACCGTGGTGATCGGCGTGGCCAACCGGGGCGGCATAATCAGTCAGGAGTGGAAAAAGGTGCTGGTGGCGGCGCTGGAAGAAGGCTTTGATCTGGCGGCAGGCCTCCATAATCTCTTGCGTGACGAGGCGGATTTGCGCGCGGTGGCCGAGGCGACGGGCCGCACCCTGCATGATGTCCGGGTGCCGTCGGTGAAATACCCCATCGCGGATGGCAAGAAGCGCAGCGGCAAGCGCTGTTTGGCGGTCGGCACCGATTGCTCTGTGGGCAAGATGTATACCGCCATGGCGATGGAGCGCGAGATGATCGACGCTGGCATGAAGGCTACGTTCCGGGCGACCGGGCAGACCGGGATTCTGATCACCGGCGATGGCGTGCCGCTCGATGCGGTGATCGCGGATTTCATGGCGGGATCGGTGGAATGGCTGACGCCTGATAATGACCCGGATCACTGGGACCTGATCGAGGGGCAAGGCAGCCTCTTTCATGTGTCCTACTCGGGGGTCACGATGGCGCTCATTCATGGGGGTCAGCCCGATGCGCTGATCCTCTGTCACGAGCCGACGCGCACCCATATGCGCGGTCTGCCCGACTACACGCCGCCCACGCTCGAGGCGCTGCGCGACATGGCGCTGCCGATCGCGCGGATCGCCAATCCGGCCTGTCAGGTGGTGGGTGTTTCGGTCAACACGCAGCATATGTCCGAGGCAGAGGCGCGCGCCTATCTGGCCCGTGTCGAGGCCGAGATGGGATTGCCCGCAACTGATCCCTATCGGTTTGGAGCCGCGCCGCTGGTGGCTGCCTTGGCGGCGATTTGAGTATTTTGGGAACGATGAAAGGGGACAGGCTTGCAGATTGATGTAACGCGGGATGTGTTCCGGTTGGCGCAGGTGTTCACCATCAGCCGGGGATCGCGGACCGAGGCCAAGGTCTTGACCGTGCGGATCAACGAGGGCGGCGTGACGGGCTGGGGCGAATGTGTGCCCTACGCCCGTTATGACGAGACCTTGGAGAGTGTGACGGCTGAGATCGAGGGTCTGTCAGGGAACCTGACGCGCGCCGCGCTCTACGATCTCTTGCCGGCTGGGGCGGCCCGCAACGCGGTGGATTGCGCGATTTGGGATCTGGAGGCCAAGCGCGCGGGGTGCCGTGTCTGGGATCTGGCCGGGTTGCCTGCGCCGAAGCCAGAGATCACGGCCTACACGCTGTCGCTCGACACACCAGAGGCGATGCAGGCGCAGGCCGAAAAGCATGCGCACCGGCCCCTGCTCAAGATCAAGCTGGGCACGCCGGATGACATGCCGCGACTGGAAGCCGTCCGGCGCGGCGCGCCGCAGGCCAAGATCATCGTCGATGCCAATGAAGGGTGGAGTGCCGCGGTCTATGCTGATCTCGCCCCGCATCTGGTGCGGCTTGGCGTGGCGCTGGTAGAGCAACCGCTGCCCGCGGGCGAGGATGAGGCGCTGATCGGGATGGCGCGTCCGGTTCCGGTCTGTGCCGACGAGAGCTGCCATGACCGCGCCAGCCTGCCCAAACTCAAGGGCAAATATGATGTGGTCAACATCAAGCTGGACAAGACCGGCGGGCTGACCGAGGCGCTGGCGCTGCGCGATGCGGCGCGCGCCCAAGGGTATGGGATCATGGTGGGCTGCATGATCGGAAGCTCGCTTGCGATGGCGCCTGCGACGCTGGTGGCACAGGGCGCGATGGTGACAGACCTTGACGGCCCGCTGCTTCTGGCCGAAGACCGCGACAATGCTTTGATTTTCGATGCCGCAGGCGTGCATCCGCCACGGCCAGAACTATGGGGATGAGACCATGCGCACTGTCTATGTAAACGGCGAGTATCTGCCGGAAACCGAGGCCACCGTTTCGATCTTTGACCGGGGGTTTCTGATGGCTGACGGCGTTTACGAGGTGACAAGCGTGCTGGGCGGCAAGCTGATTGATTTCGGCGGGCATCTGGCGCGGTTGGAGCGGTCGCTGAGCGAGCTCGACATGAAGAAGCCGGCGGCATTCGACGATCTCTTGGAGATTCACCGCGAATTGGTGCGCACGAATGAGATCACCGATGGTCTGGTCTATCTCCAGGTCACGCGCGGCAGCGATGGCGACCGCGATTTCGTGTTCCCGAACGCCGAGACGACCGAGCCGACGCTGGTGCTCTTTACCCAGTCCAAGCCGGGTCTGGCAGAGAATCCGGTGGCCAAGAAGGGCATCAAGGTCATCAGCATCGAGGATATTCGCTGGGGCAGACGGGATATCAAGACGGTGCAGCTTCTCTATCCGTCGATGGGCAAGATGATGGCCAAGAAGGCTGGGTGTGATGACGCCTGGATGGTCGAGGATGGCCATGTGACCGAAGGCACCAGCAACAACGCCTATATCGTCAAGGGCAACCGGATCATCACGCGGCAATTGTCCAACGACATCCTGCACGGGATCACCCGCGCCGCCGTGCTGCGCTTTGCCCGCGAGGCGCAGATGGAGGTCGAGGAACGCGCCTTTACGATTGACGAGGCCAAGGATGCCGATGAGGCGTTCGTGACCTCGGCCAGTGCCTTTGTGATGCCGGTGGTGGAGATTGACGGGGTCGCCCTTGGGGGCGGTGTGCCGGGTCGGGTGGCCGCGCGGTTGCGCGAAATCTATCTGGACGAGAGCCTGAAAGCGGCGGTCTGAGCCGCGCATTTGCGCACAGAATATGGGCGGAATCGGGGAATTGAGCGCGGGGGGCATTGGGGCCATTCTAGGGGAAACCCGAGATTGGAGCCGCAAATGACCCCCGTTCACCCTGAGGCCCGCATCGGCCATGTGCATCTGAAAGTGGCCGATCTGGACCGCGCCATCGGATTTTATTCCGGTGTGCTCGGCTTTGAATTGCAACAGAAATTCGGCAATCGCGCGGCGTTCCTGTCGGCGGGGGGCTATCATCACCACCTTGGCCTGAATACTTGGGAGAGCCTGGGTGGGACGCCTGCGCCAAGGGGGCATACGGGCCTCTATCACACGGCCTTTCTCTATCCGGACCGCGCACAACTGGCGGATGCCCTGCGCCGGGTGATCCGGGCCGGGATCACCATCGAGGGCGCTGCGGATCACGGGGTAAGCGAGGCGATCTATGTGAGTGACCCGGATGGCAATGGCGTGGAGCTTTACCGCGACCGCCCTGAGGCAGAATGGCCACGGGATGCCGCGGGCAATCTCGCGATGGTCAATGATCCCATTGATTTGAAAGAGCTTTTGTCACACGCCCCGGCAGAGGGCTAGACGATCCATCGCGCAGGGCCTAGGCTGCTGTCATCGGTTCAGGAGAGGGCGCGCAGATGGCGACGGGCACGAATATTCGCACATATTTCAATGGGTCATGGCATGAGGGCGATCCGGCGGTGATCCGGGCAGCGGACCATGGCGCATGGCTGGGCACGACGGTGTTCGACGGCGCGCGCTATGTCGATGGCATTGCCCCGGATCTGGCCAAGCATTGCGCCCGCGTCAATGCCTCGGCCCGTGCCCTGATGATCACGCCGACGGTCGAGGCGTCGGATATGGTCGAAATCGTCTGGGAGGGATTGCGCGCCTATCCCAAGGAGGCCGCGCTCTATATCCG
Source organism: Roseovarius sp. (assembly GCF_018066915.1). Classification (GTDB taxonomy): domain Bacteria; phylum Pseudomonadota; class Alphaproteobacteria; order Rhodobacterales; family Rhodobacteraceae; genus Roseovarius. Next base: position 1,510 of record NZ_JAGPVV010000026.1, on the reverse strand, counting down.
GCCAATGTACTGGGCGCTCGACGGGGGTGATCTGGGGATCGTGCCCAAGGAGGGGGCCACCGGCTTTGCCATCAGTCTCGAGGAAATTCCGATGCCGCCAGAGGGATTCAGCACGACGCTCGGCCGCACGCGGTTTCGGCGTCCGGTGCTCGAGGATGCGGTGGTCAATGCCAAGGCGGGCTGTCTCTATCCCAACAATGCGCGCATGCTGAAAGAGGCGCGCGGGCGTGGCTTTGGCAATGCGCTGGTCGCGGATGCGCTGGGCAATGTGGCCGAAACCGCGACCGCCAATGTCTTTGCCGTCAAGGATGGCGCGGTGTTCACGCCCATTCCCAATGGCACGTTTCTGGCCGGGATCACCCGCGCGCGCCATATCGAAAACATGCGCCGCGAGGGGATCGAGGTGCATGAAACGGTGATGACATTCGACGATTTTCACGCGGCGGATGAGGTGTTCCTGTCCGGCAACCTGATGAAGGTGACGCCGGTCTCGGCCTTTGAGGACACCCAATACAAACCCGGTCCCGTCACCGAACGGGTGCGGCAAATGTATTGGGACTGGGCCCATTCCGCGAACTGAGAGGCGGGGGGCAGCGCCCCCCATCCAACTCAGAAATCGAGATTGACGACGTTCAGCGCGTTGTCTTGAATGAACTCGCGGCGCGGTTCGACCACATCGCCCATCAGCTTGGTAAAGAGATCGTCAGCCTCGGCCACATCGTCGATCTTGACCTGCAACAGCGTGCGCGCCTCGGGGTCGAGCGTGGTTTCCCAGAGCTGATCGGGGTTCATCTCGCCCAGACCCTTGTAGCGTTGCAGGCTGAGGCCCTTTTCGCCCTCTTTCAGGATCGCATCAAGCAGGTCGAGCGGGCCAAAAATGGCCTGCACGCGGTCCTTGCGGATGAGCGTGGCGCGCTCGCGGTAGATATCGCGGAGCGGTGTGGTCAACTGCGCCAGCTTGCGCGCCTCGGCGCCGCGCAGCACAGGACCATCGAGCGTGCGCATTTCCTCGACCCCGCGCACGGTGCGCGACAGGCGCATGCCCTTGTCTTGTGTCGGGCGCCCTTGCCAGCCGCGTTCATATTCGTTCGAGATCATGTCGAGCCGGGTCGCCACGGTATCGGCCACGCCTTGCAGGTCACTGTCGACGCGGCCGGGCAAGAACGCCTCGGCAATTGCGGCTTGTTCAAGGATGTGGCGGGGATAGTGGGTCGGGAACGCCTCGAGAATGCGCCGCGCCTGCCGCGCCTCTTCGACAACGCGCACGAGGTCGGAACCAGCGATTTCCTCGCCCGAGCCAAGACGCAGGGCGGCATCGGTTGTGCCTTGTGCGATCAGGTAATCCTCCAGCCCCATTTGGTCCTTGATATAGACCTCGGACTTGCCGCGCATCACCTTGTAGAGCGGCGGTTGCGCGATATAGAGGTATCCGCCCTCGATCAGCGCGGGCATCTGCCGGTAGAAGAAGGTGAGCAGCAGCGTCCGGATATGCGCGCCGTCCACGTCGGCA
>NZ_JAGPVV010000013.1 GCF_018066915.1 Roseovarius sp. | reverse complement strand
CAGCCTGTCACCCTCTGTCGCGGCATGGATGTAGTACATCCGCGTCAGCACGGCATCCTGCCAGGCCTTCAGAAGAGGGGGCGTCGAATACCACTGGATCGGAAACTGTAGAACGATCCGGTCGGCTTCCAGAAGCGCGCGCGCCTCGGCTTCGCCGTCGGCATGCGTGTCTACAAGGCCGCTCGGATAACGGGCCTGCATGTCCACGACCTCCGCACCGGGGACGGTGCGGGCAGCGGCGTGCAAGGCGGCATTCGCCTTCGATTTTGCGAGGTCGGGGTGAAAGAGCAGGATGAGAGTCTGGGTCATGGGAGCCTCCTTTGGCTTGGGAATGCTCCGAAGATGGGTCTGCGGCAAAAATTCTTCCAATGGATATAGAATATACCATAATATTCGTTTCATGAATTTACGTGGCATCGACCTGAACCTCCTCGTTATCCTCGACGCGCTGCTTGACGAGGCGCATGTCAGCCGTGCCGCGCATCGGCTGAACATGTCGCAGCCTGCCGTCTCGAGCGCCCTGCAGAGATGTCGGGACCTGTTCGGGGATCCCTTGCTTGAACGCGGACGCGGCGGCATGACACGCACGATGTTGGCACAGACGCTGCGCGCGCCGTTGCGGTCCATCCTGTCGGAGGTGGACTCGCTTCTTGATCGCGGGGACGTGCCGTTGGACCGGATCGAACGGGTGGTGCGCATCACGACGGCGGACGATCCCGCCGCCTTGCTGGCGTGCCCCTTGATCGGGGAGATATCAAGGACTGCACCGGGCATCACCATCGTGTTCAAGCCGTGGCAGGGCCAGGAGGCCGTGACGCGGGAAATTTTGGACGGGGCGACGGACATCGCCATCGCTGTGCTGGATCGCGAGATTGAGAACGTCGAGATTCGGAAACTGATCGACGTCGACTACGTGGTTGCCATGCGGCGGGATCATCCAGCCGCCGACGCCTTCACCCTCGATACCTGGCTGGCCTGGCCGCATGTCGTCGTGTCCGGTCGGGGCGATCTTCGCACCCCGCTCGATGCGCAATTGGCGGCATCCGGGCGACGGCGCCGCGTCGGTCTGACCGTTTCGTCGTTCCAGCTTGTGCCGAGGGTTCTGGCAGAGACCGATCTGATCGCAATGCTTCCGCGGCAAAGCGTGGCGACGCAGGCCGAATTCGACCTGATGCTTCACCAACCGCCGGTTCCGGTCGATGGGTTTCCGTTGCACCTTGCCTGGCACGCCCGGCAGAACCACGACACAGCCGTCCAACATGTTGTAGAGGTCATTCGCGCCGTGTTTCGAAGGGCGGGTGTATAACTTCCAGACAGGTCGCTGGACATGGCGCGCGAGCCTCATCCATGACCCGAGATCAGCTCTGGACGCGGTCGGACGAGGGCCGGTGCGGCCGACCGTTGAATCGCTCAGGGAGCTGGTTTTTCTTGAAAGCTGCATCAATCCAATCGATGAAGGCGCGTGTCTTGGCCGGGAGAAAACTCCGCGAGGCGTAGTACACCGAAATCCCGCCGTCGTCCGCGTACCAGTCCGGGAGTAGCCGGATCAGGCGACCCTCCTCCAAGTCCGACAAAACCTCCGCCACCGCCAGAAGGGCGATACCGAGCCCAAGCTTGGCGGCCTCGCGGATCGCGCTCGGCTCGTTCACGACGACGGTCTCGTTGAGCGCTGCCTCCATCTCCTGTCCGGCTCCGTTGCGCATGGTCAAATGCCGGATGCGACCTGTGCGCAGCACGCGCATCGCAATTCCATCGAAATCGGCAAGCCCGGCCGGATCGGTCGGACCGCTTCGGCCGGCCATGTATTCTGGCGAGGCGACGGCAACGACGTGCAGCGGCGCGAGCGTGCGGGCGACGGTCCCTGGCGCGCGTTCAATCGCGCCGCCGATGGCGGCATCGTACCCTTCTGCGATCAGATCGACGACGCGGTTCTCGAAATGCCATTCGGCCCGGATCAGAGGATATTGCGCGAGAAAGCCGGGCAGGAGCGGGAGCACATGCGCCAGCCCGAACGAGGGCGGCATGCTGAGCTTGAGCCTACCAGCGGGCGTCGGCCCCTGCGCGGTGACCGCTGAAATGGCGCCTTGAAGCCTGTCGAGCGGTTCTCCCACCGAGGCGAGAAAGCTTTCTCCCGCCTCGGTGAGCCTCAGTCCGCGCGTCGACCGGTGGAACAGCCGGACGCCCAGATTGCGCTCCAACATGGCGACGCTGCGGCTGACCGCGGCTGGCGTCAGGGCAAGCATGCGGGCAGCCCCGGAAAAGCTGCCGCACTCTGCGCTTCGTACAAACGCTTCAAGGTTCGAAAGAGTCTCCATGCTCCCAGCTTCAACGATTCGTTGAAAGAAATGCAAGCCGATTGCGACTAACGCCGACGGCCCACACCGAAGATATTCCCCCCATTCGCAACGCAACGAACCGCGAAAACGGAAATCACTCAAACCAAGGTCGCCTGACCAAAGCCAATGCGCGACATCCCGCACTTGGTCCGGTCGCCCTTCGAGTAACGAAAGGAGCAGAACCATGCCTTCCACTCGTCGACTGCCTCTGGCGCTCAATCGTCGCGACGCCCTGTTCGCGGCCTCCGCGCTCACCGCGAGCGTCGGCCTTCCTCTGGGCGCTGCGCAGGCCACTAAACCCACAACTCCCAACCTGCCAGAAGGAGAACCTTCTATGGGCTACGTTACCACCGATGATCACGTGCAGATTTTCTACAAGGACTGGGGCCCACGCGACGCCCAGCCCATCGTCTTCCATCACGGCTGGCCGCTCAGCTCTGACGACTGGGACGCGCAGATGCTGTTTTTCCTCGCAAACGGGTATCGCGTCGTCGCCCATGACCGGCGCGGGCATGGACGCTCAAGCCAGCCCACCGAAGGGCATGACATCGACCACTACGCCGCCGATGCCTTTGCCGTCGCCGAAGCGCTGGATCTGCGGAACGCAGTCCATATCGGCCATTCGACCGGTGGAGGTGAGGTGGCGCGCTACGTGGCCCGGCACGGTGGACCGGCCGGCCGTGTGGCCAAGGCGGTCCTCGTCGCCGCCATCCCGCCACTGATGCTGCGGACCGACACGAATCCCGAGGGCACGCCGATGGAGGTCTTCGACGGCTTTCGCGCCGCGCTTGCCGGCAATCGCGCGCAGTTCTTCCGGGAGGTTCCCGCAGGCCCTTTCTACGGCTTCAACCGAGAGGGCGTAGAGGTCCAGGAGGGTGTGATCCAGAACTGGTGGCGCCAAGGCATGATGGGCAGCCCAAAGGCACATTACGACGGCATCAAGGCCTTTTCCGAGACCGATCAGACAGAGGATCTGAAAGTGATCACCGTCCCATCCCTTGTGCTGCATGGCGAGGACGATCAGATCGTGCCGATTGCCGCATCGGCTTTGAAGGCTGTCGAACTCCTGCCCAACGGCACGCTCAAGACCTATCCCGGGTTCTCGCACGGCATGCTGACGGTGAACGCCGACGTGCTGAACGCCGATCTGCTGACCTTCATCACCGCCTAGGCGACCAACGGCGCGGCGTCGGCGCCGCGCCTTCACCCCGACATTTCCCACCGGCAACAGTCTTTGCCATCAAAGGATACGGTTCCATGTCCAACCGAAAAGCTATCTTCCCCGCAAACCGGCACGCGCTCTACGAGGCGCATGGCTACTCCGCTGCAGTTCGCTCCGGCGATCTCCTCTTCGTCTCCGGGCAGGTCGGCAGCCGCAATGACGGCTCGCCGGAGCAGAATTTCGCCAAGCAAGTCGAGCTGGCATTTCAGAACCTCGAGGCCGTGCTCACGGCGGCTGGAGCGAGCTTCGACGACATCATCGACGTGACCACCTTCCACACCGATCCCGAGACCCAGTTCGAGACGATCATGCCGGTGAAGAACCGGTACTTCACGGCGCCTCCCCATCCGACCTGGACGGCGGTCGGAGTGAATTGGCTCGCCGACTTTGATTTCGAGATCAAGGTTATCGCTCGCATTCCCGGCCAAGCCTGATGCCCGCTGACCGACCATGAGGTGTCCCGAGACGAGGCACCGAACCTCGGGGCAAACCCGGTCAAAACCCTGAAAGGAAACCCAATATGCCAACCACCTCCGCGCAAATCCGCTGCAAATTCCGACAGGTCGGCGACGTCGACGTGTTCTATCGCGAGGCCGGACCGGTCGATGCCCCGGTTATCCTGCTGCTGCACGGGTTCCCGACGGCCAGCCACATGTTTCGCGACCTGATGCCGCTTTTGGCCGATCGCTATCGGCTCATTGCACCCGATCTGCCTGGCTTCGGGCAGACCAAGGCACCGCCACGCGGGACGTTCGACTATACCTTTGACCGGCTCGCCGATGTGATCGGTGGGTTCACGGAAGCCCTGTCGCTCGATCGCTACGCGCTCTACATCTTCGATTATGGCGCGCCGGTGGGTCTGCGGCTCGCGATGCGGTATCCCGAACGGGTTTCCGCGATCATCAGCCAGAACGGCAACGCCTACACCGACGGTTTCAGCGACCAGTGGGGGCCATGGGAGGCCTATTGGCGCGATGGAAGCGACGCGAACCGCGAGGCCTGCCGCCCGTCACTGTCCCCCGACACGATCAGGACGTGGCAATACGGCACCGGAGCCGATCCCGAGCGTCTTTCTCCCGATGGATACGAACTCGATATCGCCTACATGGCCCGGCCCGGTGCGGAGGAAATCCAGCTCGACCTGATCCGCGATTACCGCACCAACGTGGCGCTCTATCCGGAGTTCCACGCGTATTTCCGCCAGCATCGTCCGCTGCTGCTGGCCACGTGGGGGCGCCATGATCCGGCCTTCATCCCCGCAGGTGCTAACGCCTACAAGCGTGATCTGCCGGACGCCGAGGTGCATCTGCTGGATGCGGGACACTTTGCATTGGAAACGCACGCTGGCGAAATCGCAACGCTGATACGTGAGTTTCTCGGTCGCGTTCTGTCGGTGGGAAACCAAGACACCGATGCGCTCTCAATGTCCGGAAACCGAATAGCGGAGTGAAAAGCCATCTGGGCCTGCTATCTGCAGGATTGGACACACCCACCAGGCAGATAACTACCTTTGCTCACATCAGACCCCGCGCAATTACCCCCCTTCGCCTGTCTTCGTTCGGGGCAGGGTGGCAGGTCATCCGTCGTGTGCGTATGGTGTAGACTGCCGGTGAGTCGTAAAAGATGGTGGGCCCGAGGAGACCTTTGAATGCCTAGAAACGCAGCCACCGCGGCAGCGCGTCTATCTTGTGCGCCTATGATGGATTGGACCGACCGGCATTGTCGGTATCTGCATCGGCGGCTCAGTCGGCAGGCGTTGCTCTATACCGAGATGGTGACTGCGCCGGCGTTGGTGCGGGGGGGGGCGGTGCATTTGCTGGAGCACAGCCCGGAGGAATACCCGGTCGCGTTGCAACTGGGGGGATCGGACCCTGTAGAACTGGCGCAGGCGGCGCGGATGGGGGCGGAGGCGGGCTATGCCGAGATCAATCTCAACTGTGGCTGCCCGTCGGACCGGGTGCAGTCGGGGCGGTTCGGGGCGATCCTGATGACCGAACCGGCGCTTGTGGCCGAGTGTTGCGCCGCTATGATTGCCGCGCAACCTGTTGAAGTCACAGTGAAATGCCGGATCGGGGTGGACGATCAGAACCCCGAGGAGGTGTTGCCGGAGTTCCTGGCAAGGATCATCGCGGCGGGTGTGCAGCGGGTGCAGATCCATGCGCGCAAGGCCTGGCTGGATGGTCTTAGCCCCAAGGAAAACCGCGATATTCCGCCCTTGGATTACGATCTGGTGCAGCGGATGAAGATGCTTTTCCCCAATCTCCATATCTCGATCAACGGCGGAATTACATCATTGGATCAAGCAGTTAGCCTGCTTGATCAGGGGCTTGACGGGGTCATGGTGGGGCGCGCGGCCTATCATCAACCGGCGGATATTCTCTGTGCGGCGGATCGGCGGATTTACGGCACCACTGGGCCGGACACCACAGCAGAAGGGGCCGTGCAGGACATGCTCCCCTATATCGAGGCGCATCTCGCAAGCGGTGGGCGGTTGCACCAGATCACGCGGCATATGTTGGGTCTTTTTGCCGGAAAACCGGGCGCGCGGGCGTGGCGGCGGCATCTGTCAGAGGGTGCATCGCGGCCTGGTGCCGGGCCGGAATTGGTCGAGCGGGCCTTGGCCGAGGTTACAGACCTTACAGAGTCCCCCCCTATTATGTAAGGTCGCGCAGCCCCTGACGCGCCCCACGGCGCAGCGCGCGGGTGAGCGGCGCGAGCGCCCCGCCCAAAAGCCGGGTCCATTGCCAATAGAGCGGCGTATCAAACGGGCAATCGGCGTGCAGGAGGAAGAGCGTGCCGCGCGCCAAATCATCGTGCAAGAGCGCCTCGGGGGCCATGCCCCAGCCCATGCCAAGCCGCGCGGCCGTCACGAACCCTTCGGAGGATGGTAGGCGGTGACAGGGCGGCGAGAGGGTGGCGCCGGTTGCCTGCGTGACCCAACGGTGTTGTAACTGATCGTTCATATTGAATTGCAGCATCGGGGCACTGGCGAGGCTCTGGGCGGTGATCCCATCGGCAAAGTTGCGGGCGATGAAATCGGGGCTGGCAATGGCCTGATAGCGCAACGCCCCAAGCGCCATGACATCGCAGCCGGGCAGGGGGCTGGCGCGGGTGGTGAGCGCGCCCAACACCTCGCCGCGCAAGAGCCGGTCGTGCGAGATATCCTGATCGTCAATAACCAGATCAAAGAGATGGTCCGGCAGGCTGGCCAAGGCCGCAGGCAGCCATGTGGCGAGGCTGTCGGCATTGACCGCGAGGCGCAGACGGGTGTGCGGTGCCGGGGTCAGGCTGGTGAGGTCATCACTGAGGCGCGCCTCGAGCAAGGCAATCTGATCGGCATGGGCGGCAAGGCGTTGGCCCACGGGGGTTGCGGTGCACGGCGTCGTGCGATGCACAAGCTGCGCGCCGACGCGGGCCTCAAGCGCCTTGAGCCGCTGGGAAATGGCCGATTGCGTGAGGCCAAGCGCCTGCGCCGCGCCCTCGAAACTGCCGGTTTGCAGGATGGCCGAGAGGGTGGCGAGGTGATCGGGCGGCAGCGACATTAGGAAATCTGATCCAAGATAAGCATATTGAATTTGAGTAATGACGTGCGACCCGATAGGCAAGCCCCGGCGGCGCGGTCGCGATTGAGTATTTGAAGAACGATGAAAGGGCGGGCGGATGCAGGCGGGGCTGGCGGGATTTGCACTGGGGTTGAGTTTGATTCTGGCCATCGGGGCGCAGAATGCCTTTGTCCTGCGGCAAGGGTTGCGGCGCGCGCATGTGTTGGCGGTGGTGCTGGTTTGTGCGCTGTCCGATGCGGTGCTGGTGGCGGCGGGTGTGACCGGCTTTGGCGTGCTGGCCGAGGCGGTGCCGGGGCTGGAGCGGATCATGCGCTATGGCGGCGCGGCGTTTCTGCTGGTTTACGGCGCGCGCAGTTTCTGGGCCGCGTGGCGGGGTGGGGCCGCGCTTGAGGCCGGAGAGGGCGCGGGCAGTCTGCGGCGCGCCGTGCTGACATGCCTCGCGCTGACATGGCTCAATCCGCATGTCTATCTCGATACGGTGGTTTTGCTGGGCTCCATCTCGGCGCAATATGCGGATCGCTTTGCCTTTGGTCTGGGGGCGGTCACAGCCAGTTTCGTGTTTTTCTTTGCGCTGGGCTATGGCGCGCGCCTGCTGGCCCCGCTGTTCCAGCGGCCTGCCAGTTGGCGGGTGCTTGATGCCGGGGTCGGCTGTGTCATGTGGGCCATCGCAATCGGGCTCTTGCGGGGCTGAGCCATGCGCTGTGCGGCAGGGTGCGTTGCGCAAACCGCATGGCAAAGCGCCAAGCCAGCCTCGACAGGCGGGCAGAGGCATGAATTAATGCAGCCATGAGCGCGCAACAGGCAAGTACGGCAGAGAGCATGGCACGACCGGGCTGGGGCATCTTCTGGATGGTCATCACCGGGATTTTGTTTGTCGGGGTCACGGCGCTGGTCAAGGTGCTGGGCACGCGGGTGCCGGCCCCCCAAGCGGCATTTTTGCGCTATGCCATGGGCCTCGTGTTTCTCATTCCGATGTTGGGGGCGCTCTGGCGGTTGCGGCTGGAGCGGGGCACCTGGGGGTTTTTCGCGGCGCGCGGCATGGTGCATACGGTCGGTGTCGCGCTCTGGTTCTATGCCATGGCGCGCATTCCCATCGCCGATGTGACGGCGATGAATTATCTGGCCCCCATTTATGTGACACTGGGCGCGGGGCTCTTTCTGGGCGAGCGTTTGGCGCTGCGGCGGATTTTGGCGGTGGGGGTGGCCCTGATCGGCGCGTTGATCATCCTGCGGCCGGGATTTCGCGAGGTGGGGCCGGGGCATCTGGCGATGATCTTTACTGCCATCTTCTTTGGCGCGTCCTATCTGATTGCCAAGGTGGTATCGGGCCGCAGCAGCCCCGGCGTGGTGGTGGCGATGCTGTCGATCACGGTGACAATCGGCCTTGCCCCGCTGGCGGCGGCGGTCTGGGTCACGCCGACGCCGTGGGAATTGGGGATCCTTTTTGCCGTGGCCACATTGGCGACGGCGGGGCATTACACCATGACGCTGGCGTTTCGCGCGGCCCCTCTGGCGGTGACGCAGCCGGTGACGTTCCTGCAACTCGTCTGGGCCGTGCTCTTGGGGGCGCTGGTCTTTGGCGAGGGGGTGGATGTGTTCGTGGTCTTGGGTGGGATGGTGATCGTGGGCGCGGTCAGCTTTATCAGCTGGCGCGAGGCGGTGCTGAAGCGGCGGATCACGCCAACGGTTTCGGCCACCAAGGTCTGATCGCGCGCCCGGTCAGGCGCGCGGATCAAGCAGCTTGGCCAGAATGCGGTTGCGGGTGATCTGGCCCAAGAGCTTGCCATTCTCGGTCACACCGACCGGGCGGTCATGCCCTTGGGCGCATTCCATCACGTCCTGAATGCTGGCATTGGGGCCAACGCAGGTTTCGGGCGTGCCGATCGCAGGCTCCATCACGTCGCGGGCGCAGAGCACGCCAAGCGGGTTCATATGGGCCACGAATTCGGCCACATACTCGGTGGCGGGATTGGTGAAGATGGCCTGCGGCGTGCCGCATTGCACGATGCGCCCACCCTCCATGATGGCGATGCGGTCGCCCAGTTTGAACGCCTCGTCAAGATCGTGGCTGACAAAGATGATGGTGCGGCCAAGGGTCTTTTGCAGGTCGATGAGTTCATCCTGAAGGTGGTTGCGGATCAGGGGATCAAGGGCCGAGAACGGCTCGTCCATCAGAAGGATCGGCGCATCGGTGGCAAAGGCACGGGCGAGGCCCACGCGCTGTTGCATGCCGCCTGAGAGTTCGCCCACCCGGCGCTCGGCCCAGTCCGAGAGGTTGACGAGGGACAGTTGCCGGTCGACGCGCGCGGCGCGCTCGGGCTTGGACATGCCCGCGAGTTCAAGGCCAAGGCCCACGTTTTCGCGCACCGAGCGCCACGGCAAGAGGCCGAATTGCTGGAACACCATGGCGATATGGTGCTGGCGCAAGCGGCGCAGGGTGCCGGGGTTGGCGTTGGTGACATCCACCATGCCGGTGCCGTCGTGGATCTCGACCGTGCCGCGCACCACCGGGTTGAGGCCGTTGACCGCGCGCAGGAGTGTGGACTTGCCAGAACCTGAGAGGCCCATCAGCACCAGGATTTCGCCGGGAGCGACCGAGAGGTCACAGTCATGCACGCCCAGAACCTGACCTGTGCGTTGCTGGATTTCGGGGCGGGTCATGCCTTGATCCATCAAGGGCAGGGCGGTTTGCGGGGCATCGCCAAAGACGATGGAGACCTTGTTGAAATTGACGATCGTGTCGGTCACTTGCGTCCCTCCATCCGGAGCATGCGGTCAAGGACGATGGCGACGACGACGATCATCAGCCCGGATTCAAAGCCAAGGGCGATGTTGACCGTATTGATCGCCCGCAGCACCGGCACGCCAAGGCCGTCGGCCCCCACCAGCGCACCGATCACCACCATCGAGAGCGAGAGCATGATGGTCTGGTTCATCCCCGCCATGATCTGCGGCAGGGCGTAGGGCAGCTCGACCTTCCACAGCGTCTGGCGGTTGGTGGCCCCGAAGGCCTGCGCCGCCTCAAGGAGCGGCTGCGGCGTGTTGGAGATGCCCAGATGCGTGAGACGAATGGGGGCGGGGACGACGAAAATCACCGTGGCGATGAGGCCGGGCACCATGCCGATGCCGAAAAACACGATCGCAGGGATAAGATAGACGAAGGGCGGTAGCGTCTGCATGAGGTCGAGCACCGGGCGCATCCCGTCATAGAGCCGGGGGCGGTGCGCGGCGGCAATGCCCAGAGGCACGCCAAGCGCCATGCAGAACACGCAAGACGAGATCACCAGCGTCAGGCTCTCGGTGGTTTCCTCCCAATAGCCTTGGTTGAGAATGAAGAGAAAGCCGAGCAAGACGAAAAGGCAGGTTTTCCAGTTGCGCTGCAACACCCATGTCAGGGCGACAAAGACGCCGATGATGACCATGGGATGCGGGGTTTGCAGCACCCAGAGAAAGGCGTCGATCAGCCCCTCCATCAGCACCGACATCGCATCGAAGAAGCCCGCCGCATTGTCCTGAAGCCAGAGGAAAAAGCCTTCGGCCCATTGGCCCACGGGGATTTTGTGATCGCTCAGCCAGTCCATGGGCCGTCCTCCGTCAGATCTTTGAGAAACATCGGGTCCCCTGAGGCCCAGCCAAGCGTAAGCTCGAGGCCGCAGGGTAAGCGGCATGGTGCGCTTTGGTCGCGATCCAGGGTTAGGCCGAGTGCCGAGGCAAACATCTGGAAATCTTCGATCCAGCGCGCGTCAGGGGCAAAGGATTGGACGATCATCGCGGCGTGTCCAAGGCCGAAGCGACGGGCTTCGACGATGGCGGAACCAGTCCTGTGCAAGAGTTGATAACGCAGCGCCGGATCACAAGGAAAAGGTAGTCCGAGCCACGCGCACAAGGCCGAAAGGCGATCTTTGCGTCCTTTCGTCGGCGATTGATACCATGTCTCTATCGTGTCGCCGAAAGGTTCGTTCACCTTGGCTTCGATGGCGGTGGCAATGGTTCTTGTCCCTGAGCGGATCAACGCAAATACGTCGCATTGGCTATCACGGGTGCCGCCGGGCAGGGGCACCTTGTGTTCGGGAATGGCGAACAGCAACTCCGGCTCAGGATTGAAAAGGCGCGCGATTTCGCGCGGTAAGGCGCCACTTGCCGCCTGCCAGCTTTGGGCGGTTGCCATCGCTGAATAGCCCGCACGCCAATGCTTATCACGATCGGCAAGGCCGTCACGCCAGTCTTCAAGGGACGTTGCAGGGCGATAAATTCGGGTCATGCGAGAGATGCCGTGCGGTAAGGGCGGCGGCTTGCGCCGCCCTTGGCCGCTCAGAGTCCGAGCGCCGATTTGACTGCTGCCATGGCATCGCCACCGTCCTTGGTGGTCACGCCGGCGAGCCAAGGGGTCATGGCGTCCGGGTTGGCCTTGAGCCAGGCGCTTGCGGCGTCTTCGGGCTTGGCCCCGTCATTGAGGATCGCGCCCATGATCTCGTTTTCCATGGCGAGCGAGAACTCGAGGTTTTCCAGCAGCTTGCCCACATTGGGGCACTCTGCGACATAGCCTGCGCGGGTGTTGGTATAGATCGTGGCACCG
>NZ_JAGPVV010000008.1 GCF_018066915.1 Roseovarius sp. | reverse complement strand
TTTCATGGCTCTGGATCATCGGCGTTGCGGCGATTGCCGTCGTGCCCTTCATGGTGCCGTCGATGCAACTTCTGGTCAATTTCGCGATGGCCAAGGGGCTTGCGGTGCTGGGCGTGACGGTTCTCTTGCGGGCCGGGCAGGTGTCCTTTGGCCATGCGCTCTACTTCGGGATTGCGGCCTATGCCGGGGCTTTCCTGATAACGGCGCTGCCTGCGACCGATTTTGTCGTCATCCTGCTTGTCGGGGTGCTTGGGGCCTTGGCCGCCGGCCTCTTTGTCGGGCTTTTCGTGGTCCGCTATCGCGGCATCTTCTTTGGTATGCTCAATCTGGCGTTCTCGATGATCTTCTGGTCGATCCTCGAGAAATTCTACCACCTGACCGGCGGGGCGGATGGCCTGCGCTTTACCCGCCCGACGGTTCTGGGGCAGGCCCTTGATCATACAGAGTTCAACCTCGTGCTCTATTACACCGTGCTGGTGCTGGTTCTGGCGCTGGGGTGGTTCACGCATCGCTGGTTCGCCTCCCCCGTGGGGCAGCTCTTTCAGACCATCAAGACCAATGAGACCCGCCTCGAATACTTGGGCATTTCCCCCAAACGCGCGTTCCTGTCAGGCTATCTCCTGTCAGCAGCACTCTGCGGCGTTGGCGGGGTGATGATGGGCATGGCCCAAGGGGTCGTGACGCCGGAATATGTCTGGTGGGTGCGCTCGGCGGAAATGGTATTCATCGCCGTGCTGGGCGGGGCCGGATCGGTCCAGGGGGCCTTTCTCGGCGCTCTGATCTACGAGGTGGTGCGCACCTATGCCTCGGTCTATGCCGGTGATGTCTGGCAAATGATCCTCGGGAGCTTCTTGCTCATCATCATCCTCTTTGCCCCCGGTGGCCTGATCGGCATCCTCGGTGCGGCCTTCAAGCGCGACACGACCCGCCCATCCGCCAAGACAGGAGACCGCAAATGAACGAGGTTCTTCTGGAAACCCGCAACCTGACGATCAAGTTCGGCGGGGTCACGGCGGCGGATAATGTCTCTCTGACAATCCATGCCGGGAAAAATCTGGCGATCATCGGGCCCAATGGCGCGGGCAAGACGACGTTTCTCAACATCTGCACCGGCTGGCTCAAGCCGCAACGAGGGCAGGTCCTGTTCGAGGGACAGGACATCACGCCGCTGCCCCCGCGCAAGATCGTGGACCGTGGCGTCGCGCGCGCCTTTCAGATCCCGCAACTCTTCACCGAACACACCGCACTGGAAAACCTGCTCATCGCCGTGTCGGCGCGCCAGAAATTGCGCAATCCGCTGGTCAATATGCACGCCATCCCCGAGCGCGCCGAAATGGTGCACCTGCTCGATATGGTGGGCTGTGCCGATGTCGCCGATGTGCTGGTGGTGGAACTGCCCGAGGGTCAGCGCAAGCTGATCGACATTGCCGTGGCCTTGGCGCTCAAACCCCGCCTGCTCTTGATGGACGAACCGACCTCTGGCGTGGCCTCCTCCGAGAAACATGCGATCATGGAAATCCTGATCGGCGCGTTGAAAGAGGCGAACGTCACCTCCGTCTTTGTCGAGCATGACATGGGCATCGTCGAGAAATACGCTGATGAAGTGGCCGTCTGGAACAGTGGCAATGTCCAGTTGCGCGGCACGCCCGCCGAGATTCTGGAACATCCCGACGTGATCCGCGACGTGATCGGAGAGGTGGTCTGATGCTGGAACTGCGCCAAGTCAACGCGTCCATCGGGATCATCCCGATCCTGCGCAATCTGAACTTTCGCATCGGAGCCGCCGAAACGGTGGCCTTGATCGGGCGCAACGGGGCGGGCAAGACAACGCTCCTGCGCACCATCATGGGCTTCACCACCGCCAGCGGCGAGATCCTGTTCGAGGGCCACCCCATCACCGCTCTGCACCCGCCCAAGCGTCCCGGCCTCGGGATCGGCTACGCCCCCGAGGACCGGCGGCTCTTCTCGGCCTTCACCATCGAGGAAAATATCCTCTTGCCCGCACAGGCCGCGCGGCTGGACAAGGCCGAGACCAAGCGCCGCCTCGACCGCGCCTATACCGTCCTGCCCGAATTGCGGGATCTGGCCACGCGCCCCGGCGGCACCGTATCGGGCGGCCAAGGCAAGATGGTGGCGCTGGCGCGCGCCCTCATGCTGGGCACCAAGCTCATCATGCTCGACGAGCCGTTTCAGGGCCTCGCCCCGGCCTTGGCCCTGCGCTACGCCGAGGCATTGCGGACCTTGCGCGATACGGATCGTTCCATCACGCTCATCATCACCGAATCCAACCCCTCCTTGCTGCGCGGCTTTGCAGATCGGACGCTCGTGATCGAGCGGGGCGAGGTCGCCGAGGGCTCTCTTGAACCGGAAGGAACCAAGACATGAAAGACACTGATCTGATGGCCAAGCTGGTCATTCCGCAGCCTCTGAACCTGATTGGCAACGCGTGGGTTCCCGCACTCTCGGGCAAGGTGATGGACGTGCTGTCGCCGATAGACGGGCTGCCCTTTGCCCAGATCGCCGACAGCGACGCCGCCGATATCGACGCGGCAGTCGCGGCGGCGCGCGCGGCGTTTGACGGCGGCGCGTGGTCCAGACTGACCGCCGCAGAGCGCGGCCGCCTGATGATCCGCCTCTCCGAGCGTATCCTTGAAAACGTCGAGCCTCTGGCGCAACTCGAGCGGCGCGACAACGGCAAGCCGATTGCGCAGGCCCGCGCCGACATGAAAGTCACCGCACGCTATTTCGAGTTTTACGGCGGGGCGGCGGACAAGGTGCATGGTGAAATCGTGCCCTTTCTCAACGGCTATAATGTCGAGGTCCACCGCGAACCCCATGGCGTGACCGGCCATATCATCCCGTGGAATTACCCCGCGCAAATGTTCGGCCGTTCGGTCGCTCCGGCGCTCGCCATGGGCAATGCCACGGTCCTGAAACCCGCCGAAGACGCCTGCCTCAGCGCGCTTCGGATTGCGGAACTGGCGCTCGACGTGGGCTTTCCCCCCGGTGCCATCAATATCGTCACCGGACGCGGGGCTGTGGCGGGTCAGGCGCTGGCCGATCACAAGGGCATCGACTTCATCTCCTTCACCGGCTCCCCCGAGGTGGGCGTGATCATCCAGACCGCCGCGGCCCGGAATTTCATCGGCTGCACGCTGGAACTGGGGGGCAAATCCCCGCAGATCGTGTTCGACGATGCCGATCTTGACGCGGCCATGCCATTCCTCGTCAACGCCGTGATCCAGAACGGCGGGCAGACCTGTTCGGCGGGCACCCGCGTGCTCTTGCAGCGCGGCATCTACGACCGCGCCGTGGCCGAGTTGACCGCCCGGTTCAGCGCCGTCGCCGCCTCGGATTCCGGCGAGGATGCGGTGCTTGGGCCGCTGATTTCCGCCAAACAGAAAAAGCGGGTCGAGACCTATATCGCCGAGGCCGACGCGCCCCTGATGGCCCGTGGCAGCATCCGTCCCGATGCCCCCGAAGGCGGCTACTATGTGGCCCCCGCCGTGTTCGGCCCCTGCGACCCCAAGGCGCGGATCGCCCAGGAAGAGGTGTTCGGCCCCGTGCTCTGCATCATCCCGTTCGAGGATGAGGCCGAGGCGATCTCGATTGCCAATGGCACCGAATACGGCCTTGTCGCCTCGGTCTGGACCCGCGATGGCGGCCGCCAAAAGCGGGTGGCCAAGGCGATGCGCTGTGGTCAGGTGTTTATCAACGGCTATGGCGCGGGCGGCGGTGTGGAATTGCCCTTTGGCGGTATCCGCAAGTCTGGCCATGGGCGCGAAAAGGGCTTCGCCGCCCTGCTCGAGTTCTCGCATATCAAGACGATCATCAACAATCACGGCTAGGCCCTGCTGCGGGCGGCAACGACCAGACCAAAGGAACGCAAGATGAGACTGCAAGGAAAACGAACCCTCGTGACCGGGGCCGCTTCGGGCTTTGGCAAAGGGATAGCCGAGGCCTATATCCGCGAAGGCGCCAAGGTGGCGGTGGTCGATATGAACGAGGCCGGCGCGCGCGCCGTGGCCGAGGCGCTGGGCGAGAATGCCATCGCCGTGACCTGCGATGTGTCCAAGGGCGATCAGGTTCAGGCGGCGGTTGACGCGACCGTCGCGGCCTTTGGCGGGCTCGACATCGTGGTCAACAATGCCGGTTGGACCAATCCCAACAGCCCACTGATGGACACCGACGAGGCGACCTTTCGCAAGATTTACGACATCAACGTGCTGTCGATCTTTCACATGACCAAGACCTGCGTGCCGCTCTGGCGCGCCGCCGGGGGCGGGGTGATGCTCAACATCGGCTCGACTGCGGGCATCCGCCCGCGCCCCGGTCTGACCTGGTATAACTCGTCCAAGGGGGCCGTGAACCTGATGACGCGCTCGCTCGCGGTGGAACTCGCCCCCGACAAGATCCGCGTCTGCTGCATCGCCCCGGTGATGGGGGCGACAGGCCTGCTCGAGCAGTTCATGGGCATGCCCGACACACCCGAAAACCGCGCCCGCTTCATCTCCACGATCCCCATGGGCCGCCTGTCAGAGGCGCGCGACATCGCCAATGCCGCCCTCTACCTCGCGTCCGACGAGGCGGATTTCATCACCGGCGTGGTGCTGGAGGTCGATGGCGGCCGCACGATCTAGAGCGGTCTTCGGAAACAGGACGAAGAGACGCGATATGGCCTGAAGGGGACCTTGACCCAAATTGGTGAGCCGCGTGGGGCCCGTCCGCCGGGTGGGCGCTGCAACCTTATCGGCTGGCACTTTATGCCTGCAAAATACTTTCGCGTTATCAGTGTGTTGAGACCTCGCAAAAGCGCCCGCCCGAGGGGGCGGACGGGCGCTGCGCGGCGGCGCTACGCGCCTTGATTCCGCGCATATGTGCTGGCGGCCAATGTCCTCTCTAGGCCAAAAGCACCGGATGCGTGCACCGGCCCCTGATCCTTTCACTTCACCAGTTGCGGCACCCGCGCCCATTGCTTCGGCCCGCTATTGTGAATCGACGCCCCTTTGGTATCGACCGCCACGGTCACGGGCATGTCCTTGACCTCGATCTCATAGATCGCCTCCATCCCGAGATCCTGATAGGCGACAGGCTGCGCGCGCTTGATCGCCTTGGACACAAGATAGGCCGCACCCCCCACCGCAATCAGATAGACCGCCCCATGCTGGCGGATGGCCTCAATCGCCGCAGGTCCGCGCTCGGCCTTGCCGATCATCACCTTGAGCCCCGAGGCCGCGAGCAGCGGCCCGGTGAACTTGTCCATCCGGGTCGAGGTTGTCGGGCCCGCCGGTCCGATCACCTCATCGCGCACGGCATCCACGGGGCCCACATAATAAATCGCGCGCCCCTTCAGATCGACCGGCAGCGGCTTGCCCTGATCCAGCTCTTCGAGCATCCGGCGATGCGCGGCGTCCCGCCCCGTATAGAGCCGGCCAGACAAGAGCAGCGTATCGCCGGGGCTGAGAGAGGCCAGAACATCGTCATCCAGCGCATCCAGATCAATCCGCCGCCCCGTGACGCCCCCGTCCTCAAGATCCGGCCAAAGTGACAGATCAGGCGGGGTAAACTCCGCCGCACCGCTGCCATCCAACGTGAAATGCACATGGCGGGTTGCGGCGCAATTGGGGATCAGCGCCACAGGCAAGGACGCGGCATGGGTCGGAAAACTCCGCAGCTTGACATCCAGCACCGTGATCAGACCACCCAACCCCTGCGCCCCAAGCCCTAGAGCGTTGATCCGCTCGTAGAGCTCCAGCCGCAGCGCCTCTTCGGCGGTTTGCGCACCGCGCGCCCGCAATTCGGTGATGTCGATGGGATCGTTCAGCGCTTGCTTGGCCATCGCCATCGCCTTGTCGACGCTGCCGCCCACCCCAAGGCCGATCAACCCCGGCGGGCACCATCCCGCCCCCAACTTGGCCACCGTATCCACCACCCAATCCGCCACCGAATCCGACGGGTTGAGCACGGTGAACTTGGTCTTGTTCTCAGACCCGCCGCCCTTGGCCGACACCGTGACAGAAACCGTGTTCCCCGCCACCAATTCGGTCTGGATCATCGCGGGCGTGTTGTCGCGCGTGTTGCGCCGCGCCCCCAGCGGGTCCGCGACAATCGAGGCGCGCAGCGGATTGGCGGCAAAGGCATAGGCGCGCCGTGTCGCCTCGTCGATCATCTCTTGCGGCGCGCGATGCCAGTCAATCGGCGCCTCAACCCCCACTTCGAGCAGGACATTGACGCTGCCAGTGTCCTGACAGAGCGGCCGCTTGTCCATCGCGGACATGCGCGAGTTGACCAGAATTTGCCGGATCGCATTGCGGGCGGATTGGCTTTCTTCGGCCTCATAGGCGCGAGCCATCGCGGTGATGAAATCCGGGGTGTGGTAATACGAGATATATTGCAGCGCCTCCGCGACACTGTCGATCAGATCCGCCTCGGTAATCTTGCCGCTCATGCCACACCTCCCGCACGTGCAATGATCTGTTGTGCGCGTTTGACCACCGGCGCGTCAATCATCTGGCCGTCCAGTTTGATCGCCGCCCCGGTTTCCGACGCCGAGGCCACAACGCGCCGCGCCCAGTCCAGCTCCGCCTCACTGGGGGCAAATCCGCGCCGCGCCGGGGCGATTTGCGCCGGGTGAATGATCAGCTTGCCGCCAAACCCCATCTCGACGCTGTGCTGGCAATCGCTGACGATCATGGCCTCGTCCGTGATGCTTTGAGTGACGCCATCCCAAGGGGCCGGGCGCTGGGCGAGGCGCGAGGCCAGCACCAGTTCCGCGCGCGCGTGCAACAAGGCCTCGCGGGTATGCGCGATCCCCAAATCTGCGGCATAATCAATCGAGCCAAAGGCCAGCCGGACACAGGCGCGCGCCACGCTCTCGGCACGGCGCAGCCCAAGGGCGGTTTCGATAAGGCCGATCACCGGCAGGCCCGTCCGCGCGGCGAGGGCGGCACAGGTCTCCGCATCCTCGGCCTTGGGCAGGATCAGCCCATCTATCGGCAGCCCGCCAAGAGCCGCCACATCCTCCGCGTAAAACGCGCTGTCAGCCGCGTTGAGGCGCACAAGCACCGGCACTTGGCCGGGCACGTGCGCGGGCAAGTCGCGCAGCGCGGCTCGGGCGCTTGCCTTGTCCTCTTCGGCGACCGCATCTTCGAGGTCGAGCAGAATGGCATCCGCACCCGCGGCCTGCGCCTTGGCAAGGCGGTCCAACCGCGTGGCGGGCAGGAATAGTGGAAGAGCAATCTGACTGAGCGGCATATCTGGTCCTTGCGCAAGGCTTGGGCAATGAAAGAGGGGGGCGGTCAGCCGTCGGCGTCAGGCACCACCAATGGGTCGAGCAGCACACGCATGTTTTCGGGGATGGGCACAGGACGGCTTGTCTCGCGGTCGACATAGACATGCACGAAACGCCCCTGCGCCGCCGCAAGCTCTGCCCCGGACTGAAAGATCGCCAATTCATAGGTGACGCTGCTCGTGCCAAGCCGCGCCACGCGCAATCCGACCTCGATGGCCTCGGGAAAGGCAATCGGGCTGAAATAATGGCACTCGCTATGCGCCACCAACCCGGTCACGGTGCTGCGTCGGATATCCAGAACGCCACCCCGGATCAGGTATTCGTTCACCGCCGTGTCGAAGAACGAATAATAGGCCACGTTATTGACATGCAGATAGGCGTCATTGTCCATCCAGCGGGTGCTGATCGGGCAGAAATGCGCATAGCTGGCGCGCGGATGTGGGAGGGGGCGATGGCTCATGCTGGCTTGGGTCCGATGCTCAATACTCTCGCCGCTTTGGCTCGCGGACTGAGCACCAGACCACCATGGAACGCGCCCTCTGTCCAGTCGGGAACCTATCAGCTTCCCCTATGACCGGCCTTGCCTGACGCTCTGGCCTGCGGGCGCACCCCGCTGGGATAACAGGATGCGCCCGACCTTGATTACTGCAACACCTCGGTCCAGATCTGCGATTGCAGATCGTTCACCTCTTGCGAACAGGCGGGGCTGAACTTGCCCGCCGCCGCCAGTTCCGGGGCAACCACGATTTCAGGGGCTGCGCGCATCACCTCATCCATGAATTCCTCCGACCCGGTCACACCATTGGCGTAGCGCGCAAAGTTCGAGATCATCGCGGCATTCTCCGGCTCCAGAATGAAATTGATGAACTTCATCGCATTTTCCGGGTTCTGGGCATCGGCCAGCACGGTCGCACTATCCATCCAGATCGGATAGCCGGTTTTGGGATAGCCATAGGCAAGGTCCGCGTTTTGCAGCCGCGCCCGCATCGTCGCCCCGTTCCAGTATATCCCGGCCGAAAAATCGCCCGCGACATGGGCATCGACCGTGCCATAATCCAGCGCCTTCCAATGCGTCTTGGCCTCGACCAGCGTGTCCCGCACCTTGCGCATCACCTCCATATCCGTGGTGCAGGGCTCGCCGCCGGAATAGTAAATGGCAATGGCCATCACATCGGACATTTCGGGAATGACGTTGATCTTGCCCTTGAGCGCGTCCGGCGGGCTAAAGATGAGACCCGCATCGTTGATGTCACCATCATAGACGCTTGTGTTCACGATCACACCGGTCGTGCCCCATTGCCACGGAACCGAATATTCGCGACCGGGGTCGAAATCGACATCCACCCACTCGGGCGCGATATTGCCGTGGTTGGTGACGATGGATTTGTCGAGCGGAACGATCAGCCCCTCGGAAATCCACGTCTGCATGTAAGAGTTCGAGGGCACCACAATATCAAATCCATGGCCCCCCTGACGGATACGGGCAAGCGCCGTGTCATTGCTGTCATAGTCCGTCACATTGACCTTGATGCCGGTCTCTGCCTCGAACTTGGTCAGCAACTCGGGGTTGGTATAATTGCCCCAGTTGTAGAGGTTCACCACACCTTCCGCGCTCGCGATGCTGGTGGTCGCCAATAGGGCGGTCAGGCCGGTTGCTATCAGTCTCTTCATTGGTCGTCTCCCTGTGGTTATGGTTACAGTTATCCCCTTTTCCGGGTGATCAGGAAAAACACACTGACCACCACAAGCGACAGCGCCAGAAACAGCGTGGCGATGGCGTTCATTTCCGGGGTGACGCTGCGGCGCAACTGGCCGAGCATATAGGTAGGCAGCGTGTCCTGCCCGGCAGATTTCACGAATTCGGTGATCACGACCGTGTCGAGCGACACCACAAACCCAAGCATGAAGCCCGCCACGATTCCGGGCACCAAGAGAGGCAGGGTGACATGGGTAAAGGTCTGCACCGGGGTCGCATAGAGATCGGCCGCCGCTGTCTCTAGCGTCAGATCCATGGTTTCGAGCCGCGCGCGAATGGGCAGATAGGCAAAGGGGATACAAAAGGCAGTATGCGCCGCCACCATATACCCCATGCCCGAATATCCCGTCTGCACCTTGAGAAAGGCCACAAAGATCAAGAGCGCGATGCCGGTCACGATCTCCGGCACCATCAGAGGTTGGTTGATCAGCGCATAAATCAGGGTCTGGCCGGGAAACCGGCCCACCCGCGTCGTGGCCAATGCCGCGAGGGTTGCCAGCACCGTGGCTATCCCCGCCGCGACCAGCGCCAGCCAGAGCGAGCGGATCGACACATCGACCACCTGCCTGTTGTTGAACGCCGCCTCATACCATTTCAGCGAGAACCCACTCCAAACCGCCTGCGATTGCGACTCGTTGAACGAAAAGATCACCAGAATGATGATGGGGAGGTAAAGCATCACCAGCGTGACAATGGCAACGAGGCCAAAGCCGGGCAGGGCGCGCACGTCGAACCTAGTGCCGGCCATCGCGCCCTCCTGTCTCGCGGGTGGTGATGCGCAGGTAGAAAATCAGCGCCACGACGACGATCACCAGCAGCACCATCGCCAAGGCTGACCCAAGCGGCCAGTTGCGCCCCTGACCGAATTGCAGGCCGATCAGATTGCCCATCATCATCGACCGGCCGCCGCCCAGCACGCGCGGGGTGACATAGGCACCGATGGACGGGATGAACACCAGAATGGACCCCGCAATGAACCCTGGTTTCACCAGCGGCAGGATCACATGCCACAAGACCTGCAAGCGACTGGCGTAGAGATCATACCCCGCTTCGACCAACCGGAAATCCAGCTTGTCCATCGCGGCATAGAGCGGCAGCACCATGAGGGGCAGAAAGACATAACTCATGCCGAGCAACACGGCGAAATCGGTATACATCAGGTCCACAGGTTCGCGGATCAGCCCCAGCCAGACCAGCACCGTGTTCACCGTGCCGGTGTTGCGGATCAACTCTTGTATCGCGAAAGTGCGGATCAAGAGGTTGGTCCAAAAGGGAACGGTGATCAGGAACAACCACACCATCCGCCGGTTGACAGGGCGTGTGGCAATAAACCACGCCGTTGGAAAGCCCAAGGCCGCGCAGATCAGTGTCGTCTGAAACGACAGCCACAGGGTACGTTGGAACACCGCCAGATGATCCGCATTGAGTGTGACAGTCTCGGGGTCGAAAATATCGCGCTTGAAGAACACCCGAAACCACGCCTCGGTCGAGAAATCCCACGCCACGCCCCCCATATTGCCGGGGCTGAGAACCGAGTAGACCGCCACGATCAAGAGCGGACCAGAGGCCGCAAGGATCAGCACCACAAGCGCCGGGCTCACGAGGATCCATTTCCAGCGGTGCGAGTCGCGTTTCATCCCTATCCCCGCAGAACTTGCAGCGCGCCGGGCATCAAGGCCAAGCCCACCCGCGCGCCGCGCGCTGGGTCCGCCTGTCCGACGGTGTTCTGACGCCGCACCGTAAAGCTCTGACTATCCTCAAGCGTCAGATGGATATGCGTGTCAGTGCCAAAGAACACCGACCCATCGACCGTCGCCGACAGATCACCCGTGCCCGCCTCAACCAGTTGCGCCTGTTCCGGGCGGATCACGGCGGAAACGGTCTCGCCTTTCGCGGGCAGCACCCCTTCCGCAATCCGCGCCGAAACCGTCCGGCCACCGGGCAGGACAAGCTCGGCGCAGCCCCCCGCGACCGCGCTCACCGTCAACGACAGGAAATTCGTCTCGCCGATGAAATCGGCCACGAACCGCTCTTTCGGGGCGTGGTAGATGTCATGCGGACTGCCAAGTTGCAGAATTCGGCCCTTGTTCATCACCGCAAGGCGGTCCGACATGGTCAGCGCCTCTTCCTGATCATGGGTCACAAAGACAAAGGTGATGCCGGTCTCCACCTGAAGACGCTTCAACTCGGTCTGCATTTCCTTGCGCAGCTTGAGGTCCAGCGCGCTCAGCGGTTCGTCGAGCAAGAGAACACGCGGCCTCGGGGCCAGGGCGCGGGCCAGTGCCACCCGCTGCTGCTGTCCGCCGGACAATTCGGCGGGCTTGCGCATGGCCATGGCCTCCATCTTGACCAGATGCAGCATCTCGGATGTGGTGGCGTCAATCTCGGACCGGGGGCGGCCCAGCATCTTGAGGCCAAAACCGATGTTCTGCGCCACGGTCATATGCGGAAATAGCGCGTAATTCTGAAACACCGTGTTCACCAGACGCCGGTTCGGGGCCTGCCCCACAACATCCTGCCCCTTGATCCGAAGCTGTCCGCTGCTGGGATGCTCAAATCCCGCGATCACCCGCAAAAGCGTGGTCTTGCCACAGCCAGAAGGGCCCAGAAGCGTGAAAAACTCTCCGGTGCGGATGGTCAGATCAATCTCGGTCAGGGCGTGAAACGCAGCCGCACCGAGGCCAAAGACCTTGCTGACCGCTTTGATTTCTATCTCGTTGCCGCTCTGTTGCGCACCGTCGGCCACTATGGCGTCCCCTTTTTCCTCATAGTCGAGCGCGTGTCGCCGAGTCGTTCAAGACATTTCCGCCTCTCAGGCCGGATTAGAGGTCCGCATCCCAAACGATCCGGCCGCCACAGATGGTTTTTTCAACATGCAGACCGGCGATCTGATCTGCGGGCACCGCCTCGATGTCGCCGGACAGAATCACCAGATCCGCAAGATAGCCGGGGCGCAGCATGCCTTTGCGGTCCTCGGTATGTTCGGCATAGGCCCCGCCGATGGTATAGGCGGCTAGGGCCTCGCGCAGCGTCACGCGCTCGTCCTGAGCGCCCTCATAGGGCTGCCGCGTCACCGCCGCCTGTATCGAGCGGAGCGGGTTCACATCGGCCACCGGCCAGTCAGACGCGAACACGATCCGCGCTCCGGCATCGCGCAGCGTGCGCGTCAGATAAGCATCGCGCCACCGGTCGCGCCCGATCTTGTCGAGGGTTGGAAACAGCGGGAAATCGAGGGACCCCGGCGGATGCGACGGCTGAACCGAGGCCACGATGCCCATTTCGGCAAACCGTGGAATATCGCTCCGGTCGATCAATTCGATATGTTCGATCCGATGCCTCGCGTCGCGCGCGCCATTGGCCGCGCGCGCGGCCTCATAGCCATCCAGCACACGGCGCACCGCCCCGTCCCCGATGGCATGGACCGCAATCTGAAGCCCGCGCCGGTCCGCCTCGATGCAGATCTCGGCAAAGCGGTCTGCCTCATGCAAGGGTTCACCGCGCCAGCCGGGTTGATCGGGATAATCGTTGAGCATCACCGCCGTGCCACTGTCCACGACCCCATCCATGAACATCTTGACGAACCCCGACGACAGCCAGTCATCGTTGTAATCGGTGCTCATGGCACTGGCCTTTGCAAGATCGGTGATCTTGTGATCATTGCGATAATGATAAGGCACCCGCACCCGCGCCGTCAGCTTGCCCTGACCCCGCAAGTGGTCCAGCACCTCGAGCGTGTAGCGGTTTCCGTCCATATTGACGAGGCTGGTAAACCCGTGGCGCGCGCAATGACGCAAACCGCGCTCCATCGCCGGTAAATCCGCCAGCATGTCCTCATGGCTCGGCTTTGGCACCGGGTCGGCCCCGGTGGCGATCCCTGCCATGATACGGTTCTCCCCGGCCAGCCGCAGCACCGGCGCCTTGGCCTCGAACTCGCGCAATTCGCCGGTGGCCACGCCGTTTTCCATCACGATCTCATTGCCCGGCCCCACAGCGGCGCCATAGAGGATACCGGCCTCCTTCAGCGCCATCGTATTGGCCCATGCCGTATGATGATCCGCCGCCAAGAGACAGACCGGGCGATCCGGCAGGATCGCATCAAGGTCATGCCGCGTCAGCGCGCGATCATAAATGCCGTAATCGCAGCCTTGACCGACGATCACCTTGCGGTTCGGATTGGCTGCGGCATAGGCCTGGATTGCCTCGGCCAACGCCTCCGGCCCCTTGACCCCAAGTAGCTGTAGATGCGCCAATTCAGAGCCGCCCATGAACAGATGCAGATGGCTCTCGATAAAGCCCGGCAGCACGCTCGCCCCTTTGGCATCAAGGACAGGACAGTCGGGACCCGCCATGGCACGGGCGGCCTCGCCAAGCGCGGCAATCCTGTCGCCTGCAAGCGCCACCGCATCAGTCTCGGGGGCCTCCGGGTCCATGGTCAGCCCGCGCGCGTTGATGATCAAGAGGGTGATAGTCATCTGGCACCTGCATCTCGTTGCGCCCCGACGGTAGCAGCGCGCGGAATGGCGGTCCATTCATTTGAGAGGCCGACAGGATGCCGTTCCGCTCACCCTGCCAATAGCCTGTCCGCCACTTGCAGGATGCGCTCCACGCTAATGCCGAAATGCGCATAGAGTGTCTCGGACCTGTCAGAGGCACCATAGCCCGACATGCCGATGAAGCAGTCCTGCGGGCGCAACCACCTGTCCCAGCCAAAGTCCATCGCCGCCTCGATCCCGATACGCGGTGCGGTGCCCAGCACGGCATCGCGATAGGCCCTGTCCTCGGCATTGAACAACTCCCAGCAAGGCATCGACACCACCGCCGCCTTGACGCCGCGCGCGTCAAGCGCCGCGCAGGCCTCGACCGCAAGCCCGACCTCGGTTCCGGTCGCCAAGAGTGTGAGATCCCGCGCGCCGTCCGCCTCGTGCAGCACATAGGCCCCGCGCGCGCTCAGGTTCTGACCCACCGCGCGCCGCACCTGTCTTGCGGGTTGCTTGGACAGCGCCAAAAGGCTCGGGCCATCCGTGGTGCGCAGCGCGATATCCCACGCCTCGGCGGTTTCCACCGCATCGGCAGGGCGAAAGACCCGCATGTTCGGCATGGCGCGGAAACTGGCCAGCACCTCGACCGGCTGGTGTGTCGGACCATTGCTGCCCACGCCGATACTATCATGGCTGAAGACGAAGAGCGCGGGCAAGCCCATCAGCGCGGCCATGCGCATCGCGGGGCGTTCATAATCGGCAAAGGCCAGATAGGTCACATTGACCGGGCGCAGACCGCCGTGGGCGGCAATCCCGTCGCACATCGACCCCATCAGATGCTCGCGCACACCGCAATGCACATAGCTGCCGCTGTGGTCGTCGGCGTTAAAGGCGATGCGCCCGCGTTTGTGGTTGGTCGGGGCCTCCAGATCGGCGCAAAGCACCGTCAACTCGGGCAGGGGCGCACTCAGCGCGGCGCAGACCTCGCCCGAGGTGGTGATCGTCGGGCGCGCTGCGGTGTTGGCGGCCTGATCCTGCGCGATCCGGGTTTGGGTCTGATCCCAATCCGACGGCAAGGCCCCCGCCACCCAGCGTTGAAACTCAACAACATCTGAATGCTGCGCAAGGCGGCTGGTCCAGTCGGCGCGCGCCACAGCCCCGCGCCTCATGGCCGTGTCCCAATCGGCGCGGATACTGTCGGGAATGTCGAACGGCGCATGGGGCCAGTGCATGACCGCGCGCGCCGCAACCGCATCCTCTGGCGTCAGCGGCGCGCTATGCCCGCCGCGCTGGCCCTCCAGCCGCGGAATACCGCGCGCGATGGTGGTCCGGCAGGCAATCAGCGACGGGCGCGGATCGGCCATCGCCGCCGCCATTGCCGCTGAAATCGCCTCGATGTCATGCCCGTCCACCTCGGTCACATGCCAGTTCGCGGCACGAAACCGCGCGGGCACATCCTCGGAAATCGACAGAGCCGTATCGCCATCATCGGTGATGTGATTGTCATCCCAGAGAAAGGTCAGCTTGCCCAAGCGCAAATGCCCCGCCAGCGAAATCGCCTCTTGTCCCACCCCCTCTTGCAAACAGCCATCCCCGACAAAGGCCCAGGTGCGGTGATCCACCAGCCCGCTGCCAAACCGCCCCGCCAGACGTGCCTCTGCCACGGCCATGCCAACGGCGCAGGCAATACCCTGCCCCAAGAGGCCGGTGGTGATCTCGATCCCCGCTGCCTGCTCGATCTCGGGATGCCCGGCGCACACCGACCCCAAACGGCGAAAGGATTTGAGCGCATCAGTGGTGACATGCGCATAGCCCGCAAGGTGCAGCAGCGCATAAAGCAGCATCGAGCCATGCCCATTGGACAGGATCACGCGGTCTCGGTCGGGCCAGAGCGGGTCTTTGGGATCGACCTTGAGGTGCCGCGCATAGAGCGTGGCCGCAATCTCTGCCATGCCAAGCGGCACGCCCTGATGTCCCTCACCGGCGTTCAGAATGGCATCAAGGGCGGTAAAGCGGATGGCGTTGGCCATGGAGGGAATATCGGTCATGCGGTCGGCCCATTGTCAGAATCCATCCTGTCCTAGCCGATCTTGGGGGCAATAGTTGTTTAGTTTTTCTAACGAGGTTTTGCATATTTCGCACAATCTATCCCCCCGCATCGGTGTTAGCCTTTGCCGAGGTCAGCAGACCAGGAGGACCGAATGACTGTAGAAAACCGAGTGGCCGCGCTCTCCAACACCTCGTTGGAAATGCGGGCGTGGAACATCCGCCGCAAGGCGCTGCGCATGGGCGAAGTGCAGGGGCAGGGCTATATCGGCCAGGCGTTCGGCGTGGCCGATGTGCTCGCCACCTCGTATTTTCACGCGCTGGAATACCGCCCCGAAGACCCCGAATGGGAAGGGCGCGACCGGTTTCTCTTGTCCATCGGTCACTATGCCATCGCGCTCTATGCCGCGCTGATGGAGGCGGGCATCCTGCCCGAGGATGAGATTGACACCTATGGCATGGACGACAGCCGCATGCCGATGTCGGGCATGGCGTCCTACACGCCCGGAATGGAAATCACCGGCGGCTCGCTGGGGCAGGGGCTGGGCATTGCCGTGGGCATGGCGCTGGGCCTCAAACGCAAAAAGAACCCGGCCTTTGTCTACAACCTCATGTCGGATGGCGAACTGGGCGAAGGCTCGACCTGGGAGGCGGTGATGTCCGCCACCCAATGGAGGCTCGACAACCTGATCTGCATCGTCGATTTCAACAACCAACAGGCTGATGGCCCCTCGCGCGATGCCTTGGCCGTGGGGGCCGAGGCCCCGAAATGGCAGGCCTTCGGCTGGCATGCGCAAGAGGTGGACGGCAACGATCTGGGCGCCCTCGTCGCGGCCTTTGATACCGCCCGCACGCTCAGCGACGCCCAGCCGCGCGTCATCATCTGCCACACCAAGATGTGCAAAGGCGTCGATTTTCTCGAGGCGCGCGAAAGCAATCACTTCATCCGCGTCGAGGCGGATGAATGGGCCAAGGCGCTGGCCGTGCTGGAAAAAGGAAAGCCGCAATGACCCTCGCCTCCATGGCCCGCAAGTATGAGCCGCGCCAAGTGCCGGAAACCAAGGTCGCAACCACCGCGATGATCGCCTCCTTGGCCGCCGAAGGCTATGACACCGTCAGCGCGCCCTTTGGTCACGCACTGGTCGAACAGGCCCGCAAGGACCCCCGCATTGTCGGGCTTTCGGCGGACCTCTCGAAATACACCGATCTGCATATCTTTGCAGGGGCCATGCCCGAACGTTTCTATCAGATGGGCATGGCGGAACAGTTGCTCTTTTCCGCTGCCGCCGGTCTGGCGCGCGAGGGGTTCATCCCCTTTGCCACGACCTACGCCGTCTTCGCCAGCCGCCGCGCCTATGATTTCATCGCCATGGCCATCGCCGAGGAAAACCTGCCGGTCAAGATCGTCTGCGCGCTGCCGGGGCTGACCACGGGCTATGGCCCCAGCCATCAGGCGACCGAGGATCTGGCAATCTTTCGCGGCCTGCCCAACATGGTGATCATCGACCCCTGCGATGCGGATGACGTGGCAGGCATGGTGCCCGCGATGCTGGCGCATGACGGCCCCGTCTATGCCCGCCTCCTGCGCGGCAAGGTGCCCACCGTGCTCACCCGGCACAAGCCGGATTACAAATTCCAACTGGGCCGCGCGCAGATGATCCGCGAGGGGCGCGATGTGCTGGTGATCTCGTCCGGCATCATGACCATGCGCGCGCTCGACGCCGCCGAGAAACTGGCGACGGACAATGTCGATGTGGCGGTGCTGCACGTGCCCACGATCAAGCCGCTCGATGTGGCCACGATCCGCGCCGAGGCCGCCAAAACGGGCCGCCTTGTTGTAACCGCCGAAAACCACACCGTGAACGGTGGGCTGGGCGAGGCGGTGGCGGGTGCCTTGATGACCGCCGGGATCACGCCGACGTTCCGCATGATCGGCCTGCCCGATGAATTTCTCGAGGCGGGCGCATTGCCCACGCTGCATGACATGTACGGCCTGTCGGTGGACAAGGTCGCAACCCAGATCAAAGCCTGGCTCTGAGCCGGATCACCAGATAACCAAAGAGGAGATGGGCAATGGGCCTGTTGGACGGAAAGATTGCAATCGTGACCGGGGCTGCCAGCCCGCGTGGTCTGGGCAAGGCGACAGCACGGCTCTTTGCCGAACAGGGCGCGACGGTGGTGATCACCGATCTCGATCTGGCGCAGGCCGAAGCCGCAGCAGCGGACCTGCCCGGCACCGGCCACATCGGCCTCAGGGGCAATGTCGTCGACCGCGACGCCTGTCTGGCGGTGGCAAAGCGGGTGATCGACACCTTTTGGCGGATTGATATTCTGGTCAACAACGCGGGCATCACCCAGCCGCTCAAGCTGATGGACATCGGCCCCGACCATTACGATGCCGTGCTCGACGTGAATCTGCGCGGCACGCTCTACATGTCTCAGGCGGTCATCCCGGCGATGCGGGCGCAGAAATCGGGCAGCATCGTCAACATGTCCTCGGTCTCGGCGCAGCGCGGCGGTGGCATCTTTGGCGGGCCGCATTATTCGGCGGCCAAGGCCGGTATTCTGGGTCTGACCAAGGCGATGGCGCGGGAACTCGCCCCCGACAACGTGCGCTCCAATGCGATCTGTCCCGGCTTTATCGCCACCGACATCACCGCCGGCAAACTCACCGACGAGATGCGCGCGCAGGTGCTCTCGGGCATCCCGATGGGCCGCGCCGGCACAGCCGAGGATGTGGCGGGCTGCGCGCTCTTTCTCGCCTCTGATCTCTCGGCCTATTGCACCGGAACCGAGGTCGATGTGAACGGCGGATCGCTCATTCACTGAACCGACCCGTTGAGGAGCGGGACAAAATACATCAGTCTTCGATAAGGGAGGAAACCACCATGAAGACCTATCTGCTGGCCATTCTGGCCACAACCACCGCGCTTGCCGGCACCACCGCCAGCGCCGAGGTGATCTTTGCCCATGGTGCCAATCCCGGCAATCCGCGCTTTGTCGCGGCCGAGAAATGGGCCGAACTCTATGCCGCCTGCACCGGCGATACCGTCAATCACGCACCCTCGGCCACGATGGGCAATGACGTGGAAATGCTCACCTCTGCCAGCGCCGGGATCATTCAGGTTTCCGCCAACAGCCAAGGTGCCATGAGCCAGATCGTGCCGGAAATCGGCCTTCTGGGCCTGCCGTTCCTGTTCAAGGACCTGCCGACCGCTTGGGCGGTGATGGATGGCGAGGTGGGCGGCATGCTCGATACCCGCGCGCAGGACGCCGGGCTGAAAATCCTTGGCTTCTGGGACAATGGGATTCGCAACGTGACGCATCTGACCAAGCATGTGTCAGAGCCTGCGGACCTCGCGGGTATGAAAATCCGCACGCCCCCGGACCAGATGACCGTGGACATCTTCGAGGCGCTCGGTGCCGCCCCGGCCCCGCTTGCGTGGTCGGAACTGCCCACCGCCCTGCAATCCGGCGTGTTCGACGGGCAGGAAAACCCGCTGACCAATATCTACAGCGCCAAACTGCACGAGATTACCCCTTTTGTCACAATGACGGGCCACAAATACGAATCCACCCCCGTGGTGGCCGGTCTGGCGTGGTGGTCGGGTCTTGACGAGGCGACACAGGCCTGCGCGCTCAGCGCCACGGCAGAGGCGGGCAAACTGCAACGGCAAATGTCGCTTGAGGGGGACGAGACCCTGAAACCCAAGATGGAGGCCGAAGGCGCCACCTTTGCCGATGCCAACCGCGACGCCTATATCGCCGCGACCGCATCGGTCTATGACAAATACGCCGCCGACTTCCCCGATCTCGTGGCCGCGCTCAAATCGGCGGTCGGTCAATAATGCCCGTCGCGGGCGATCCCACCCCGCGCATGGCGGACAGAGGGCGTGCGCGCACTCTGTCCCGCTCTCTGCGGGCCCCGGTCACGGTGCTGGAATGGAGCGGCAAGATCATCGCCGCCGCCACGCTGGTGTTCATGTTCGGGGCCCTCTTCGTCAATGTGCTGCTGCGCTATACCATGGGCTCCGGCATCCCTTGGGCCTATGAGATTCACGCCGTCCTGCTGCCTTGGCTGGTGGCCGGGGGCATCGTGATCGCCGCGGCTCGGGGGCAAAACATCTCGATCAGCCTGATACCCGACATGACCGGGCCCGAGGTGCGGCGCATCATCATGGTCGCGGTCAACCTCACCATTCTGGTGATCGCCGTCAGCGTGCTCTGGTCCAGCCAACCGATCCTCAAGGCGTCACAGTTTCAACGCCTCTCGACGCTGGGGATCAAACAGATCTGGGGATATTCCAGTCTGGTCTATGCCTTTGCCGCGATGGCGGTGATTGCCGCGCTCGATGTGCTGCAAGGGCTGATCGGCCCCGCGCCAGAGGCCCAAGACCCCACAAAATCAAGCCTGAGCTAAGGAGCGCCCGCAATGTCCGCGACGATGATCTGGATCTTCTTTGCCTGTCTCGCCCTCTCGGTGCCGGTGGCGCATGCCATGCTGGGCGGGGTCGCGGCGGCGCTCTGGCTCGATGGCAAACCGATGGCGGTGATCGCGCAACGGCTCTATTCGCCGACGCAGAGCTTTCCGATGCTGGCCATTCCCTTTTTCATCCTTGCGGGCAATCTGATGATGTCGGGGCGCTTTGGCGTCTATCTCGTGAATATCGCACGTCTGGCGGTGGGGCATATGAAGGGCGGTCTGGGGCAGGTGTCGATCATCGGCTCGGTGATGTTCGGCGGTGTGTCCGGTTCTGCCGTGGCCGATGCCTCGGCGCTGGGCAATGCGCTCATCCCGGTGCAGCAGCAAGAGGGGTATCCCGGTGGCTTTGCCGCCGCGATCAACTCGGCCTCCTCCACCGTGTCGGTCCTGATCCCGCCCTCCATTCCGCTCATCCTCTATGGGCTTGTGTCCAATACCTCGATTATCGATCTGTTCGTGGCGGGTATCCTGCCCGGTGTGTTGCTGGCCTTTGGCATGTTCATCGCCGTCTGGTGGGTGGCGCGTCGCCGCGATTTGCCGCGCTCGCCGCTGGCGGGGGGCTTCGCCGCCTTCAAAGGCCAGATTGTCGCCGCCATTCCCGCGCTCTTGATGCCTCTCTTCGTCATCGGCACGCTGCGGTTCGGCGTGGCGACACCGACCGAGGTCAGCGTCATGGCGGTGGCCTACGCGCTCATTGTCAGTGGCGGCATCTACCGCGACATGACGATCCCCTCGCTCTGGACCGCGCTGGTCGATACCGCGATGATGACCGGCGCGGTCATGTTCATCATCATGGCCTCCTCGACAATCCAATGGGTGCTGACCGCCGAGCGCGTGCCGCAGGACCTCGCCCTCTGGGTGGCCGAAACCATCCGCGAGCCGTGGATGATCATTTTGGCGCTCAATGTCGTGATGCTGGTGGTCGGGGCGTTTCTCGACCTGCCTGCGGCGGTTCTCCTGCTGGGGCCGCTCTTTGTGACCATCGGTCAGGCGATTGGCCTTGATCCCGTGCAACTGGGGCTGATGATGGTGGTGAACCTCTCGATCGGGCTCTATACCCCGCCGGTTGGCACCACGCTCTTCATCTCGGCGGCCATCGCGCGGGTGGGATTGTTCGAGGTCGTGCGCGAACTGGTGCCCTTCTATCTGGTGGCCTTGGCGGTCCTGATGGCGATTTCCTATATCCCTGCGCTCACGGTCTACTGACGGGCCTACAACGACCAAGGGGTTACTTCCTTCATTTCCGATACCTCACCGGGGCGGAACTGGCACCCCGCTGCCTCCAGCACGCCACGAGTGCGCGCTTCGGTCTGCCGTGCCTCTTGCATCACCCAATCGGAAAACCGCTTGACGATCCGCCGGTTGAGATGCCGGGGCGGGCAGACCACCCAATAGGCGTCAAACGAGATCACCGGAAACACCGGCGCAAGCGGCACCAACTCGCCCCGCTCCAACTCTCCCAGACAGAGCACGGCACTGTCGAGCGCGACCCCGCCCCCCTGCTTGGCCATTTCCACCGACATGGACGAGCGGTCAAACCGGAACGGATAGGACAGATCCGGCAGCTCGATCCGGTTCGCCGCCAGCCAGATATCCCAGCGATAGATCGTCTTGACGCTGTCGATCAGCCGCGCATGGCGCAATTGCTCTGCCGGGTCAGGGCTGATCGCGGCCAGTTTCCTCAGATACTCCGGGCTGCACATCGGCAACGCCATGTCATTCAGGATCGGCTCCACCATTAGTCCGGCCCACCCCCCCAGCCCATAGCGCAGATCAAGATCGACCGCCTCAGTCTCAAAGGCGGTGAAATCCGGGGTGGCATCGACGCGGATGTTCCAATCGGGATTGTCCGCCGCAAAAGTGGCAATGCGCGGCCCCAGCCACCGCACCCCGAAACTCGGGCTGACGCGGATCGTGAGACTGCGCATGTCGCGCTGACGGCCAATCGCGCTGCGGGCGTTGCGCAGCGCGCCAAAGGCCTGCGTCGTGGTCTGAAACAGCCGGTCGCCATCCAGCGTGAGGATGAGACGCCGCTTTTCGCGCCGAAAGAGCTTGACCCCGAATTGCGTCTCAAGCGCGCTCAATTGCTGGCTCACCGCCGATGGCGACACGCCCAATTCCTGCGCAGCCTTGGTCACGGTGCCCAAACGCGCCACCGCCTCGAAATACTCTGTCGCCTTGAGATTGATA
This sequence comes from Roseovarius sp., assembly GCF_018066915.1. Taxonomy (GTDB): domain Bacteria; phylum Pseudomonadota; class Alphaproteobacteria; order Rhodobacterales; family Rhodobacteraceae; genus Roseovarius. The sequence continues at coordinate 9,272 of NZ_JAGPVV010000008.1, read as the reverse complement.
TCGCGCATGACCCGAGACTAGAGCAATTTCAGAAAAAATTGATAGACATTTTCGGTTCGAAATTGCGCCAAATCAGATGCTTAAAACGATTGCGCCAAGGACGCCACGGTTCAATCGCCCTTTCCCCGGTTAACCATGGGATCTGCGGTGGCGGAATCCATCTTGACCCGACCCCGACAGCCGGACATCAACGGCTCCATGATCAATCATGACGCGACCCATCAGTTGACCGCCCTGCGTGCCGGAACCCTCACAGCCCAAGAGCTGATGGCGGAAACGCTGGATCGGATCGACGCGGTAAACCCCGCGATCAATGCCATCGTGGCGCTGCGCGACCGCGACACGCTGCTCGACGAGGCCGCGCGCGCCACCCCCGGACCGTTGCAGGGTCTGCCCATGGCGATCAAGGATCTGGCCGAAACCGCCGGGATCGTGACCAGCTATGGCTCGCCCGCCTTTCGCGATCATGTGCCCACCGCCGACTGCCCCATGGTCGCGCGCCTGCGACGGGCCGGTGCGGTGATCATCGGCAAGACCAACACGCCGGAATTCGGCTTGGGCTCGCACAGCTACAACCCCGTCTACGGCGTGACGCGCAACCCCTACGACCACACGCGCTCTGCCGGGGGATCAAGTGGCGGCGCAGGCGCGGCGCTGGCCACCCGGATGGTGGCCTTGGCCGACGGGTCAGACATGATGGGCTCGCTGCGCAATCCGGCGGGATGGAACAACGTCTTTGGCTTCCGCCCCAGCTATGGGCTTGTTGCGGGCGGGGGGCCGGGTGATCTCTTTCTGTCGCAACTCTCGACCGATGGCCCGATGGCGCGCTCCATCCGCGACCTAGAGCTGCTCTTGTCCATCCTCTCCGAACACGACCCAAGGCACCCCCATTCCAACGGCCCCTATCGGCCCGAGGCCCAAGGCCGAAAGCTGAGGATCGGCTGGCTGTCCGACTGGGGCGGCGCCTATGCCACAGAGCCGGGCGTGCTCGACCTCTGCAAGGGCGCACTCCGCGTCCTTGAGGGTCTTGGCCACAGCGTCACAACCCTGGCCCCGCCCTTTTCCGCCGAGGCGCTCTGGTCCGCATGGACCACGCTGCGCAGTTGGACCATCGCAGGCAAGCTCGAGCCGCTGCTCAGACACGCGCCCGAGATGGTCAAGCCAGAGCTGCGATGGGAGATCGAGCAGGGCCTCGCCAGAACCGGTGCCGAAATCCAGAGGGCCAGCGCCATCCGCTCGGACTGGTTTCGCGCCACCGCCAGCATGGAGGTGGATATCCTCGCCCTGCCATCGGCCCAGCTTTTTGCCTTCGACGCCGATTGGTCCTGGCCCAAGGAAATCGCAGGCACGACCATGGACACCTACCACCGCTGGATGGAGGTCGTCGTGCCCGCCTCTCTGACCGGGCTTCCGGCGCTTTGCGTGCCCGCAGGCTTTGGCCCCTCCGGCACGCCCATGGGGCTGCAACTGGTCGGCCATCGCGGTCAGGATGCCACCGTCCTCAATCTCGGGCGAGAGTATGAAGCCGCCGTTGACTGGATATCCCAAGCCCCCGCAGGCGACGGGAATTCTTCCTCCATTTGACGGCGCGCCGCGCTTCTTTCTTGAAGCGCGCGCGCATCCTCCGCAAATTGGCGCAATGAGAAAGGCCCCAGCAGGCTTTGCCCAAGGTGATGGCAGGAACGGTAAGAGATGAAGACATGGACAAGACGCGCCGCGCTGGTCGGGGCAGGGGGTGTCGCGGGTTGGGGGATCGCGTCCCTGATCAATGCGAGGCTGCCGGTCTATGACGGAACCCGCCGGATTGAATTGCCCACGGCCGAAACCGTCCTGAACGACGCAAGCGGCCTCTCGGCCACGCCGGTTCACAAACATATCACCCTCTCAGGCCCCTCAGATGACGCGCTGATCGCGGCAATCCGTCAGGAACTCGCCCAGGCAAAATCCGACAAGCGCCCCCTCAACATCGGTGCGGCCCGACATTCGATGGGCGGGCAGGCGATCCCACGGGGCGGCACGGCCATCACCTTCGACACCACCGACATTGACCTCGACAGCACCGGTCTCAGCTACCGCGCCCATGCCGGGGCGCGTTGGTCACAGGTGATCGCGGCGCTCGACCCGGCAGGCTTTTCGCCGAAAGTCATGCAATCCAACAATGATTTCGGCCTCGCCGCCACCTATTCCGTCAACGCCCATGGCTGGCCGGTGCCATTCGGACCGATGGGATCAACCGTGCGGTCCCTGCGGATGATCCTGCCGACCGGCGATCTTGTGACCTGTTCGCGAACCGAAAACAGCGATCTCTTCGCGCTGGCTATGGGCGGTTACGGGCTGATCGGCGTCATCATCGACATGGACATCGAGATGGTTAAAAACACCCGCCTCTCCCCGCGCTTTGCGGTGATGGACGCCAGCGCCTTCGCCCCCGCGTTTCGCGACGCGATCAACGATCCGGGCGTGACCATGGCCTATGGCCGCTTGAACGTGGAACGCAAGACGTTCTTTACCAAGGCGTTGCTGATCACCTACCGGGAAACCTCGGATCAATCCAATCTGCCGGCGGCCTCGGGGTCGGGCTGGCTGTCGCATGCCGCCAGCCGCCTCTACCGCGCGCAGCTTGGGAACGAGACCTTCAAATCATTTCGCTGGTGGAACGAGACCCGCATCGGCCCACGGCTTGCCGCCGGTGACGTCACGCGCAACGCCTTGATCAACGAACCCGTCGCCACCCTTGACGACAGAAACCCCAGCCGCACAGATATCCTGCACGAGTATTTTGTGGGCTTTGACGCCTTTGAGGCGTTCGTTCAGGCCTGCCGCGACGTGATCCCCGACTCCTATCAAGAGTTTCTCAATGTGACCCTGCGCTACGTGGCGCAGGACGATCAAAGCGTTCTCTCCTACGCGCCGGTGCCCCGCATCGCGGCGGTCATGTCCTTCAGCCAGGAACTCACCCAGCGGGCCGAGGCCGATATGGCGCGCCTGACACGGGCCTTGATCGAGCGCGTTACCGACATCGGCGGGGCCTATTATCTGCCCTACCGCCCCCATGCCACCCTGGACCAGTTGGCCGCGGCCTATCCATCGGCCGAAACCTTCGCCCGCGCAAAACGCGCACTGGACCCGGACCTCGTGCTGCGCAACAATCTCTGGGATGACTATCTGGGGCAATTATGACCACTCTGCAAAAGCTGTGTTTTGGATATTTCGTGGCCCTGATGATTGCCGCGTCCCTCAATTATGTGCCCGGCCTGACCGACGATCAGGGATTGGCCTTTGGGATCTTCGCGCTCGACATCTACGATGATGCCCTGCACGTCGCCTCTGCCATCTGGGCGCTGGTCGCGGGCATTGTCTCGCATCGGGCGGCCCGCAACTTCATGATCCTCTTTGGCCTCGCCTATCTGTGGGATGGGGTGTTTGGCATCTTCACCGGCTACGGCTATCTTGATCTTGGCATCTTTACCAATGGCTCCGCCGGGATGGACTGGTCCTTGCCCCGCGTGCTCGCCAATCTGCCGCATCTGGCCTTGGGCGGGCTTGCGGTCTGGGCCGGTTTCGGGCGCTTGGGGCGCGACACGTGACCCGGATTTGGCGCGTCACCAAATGGCTCGCGCTCCTCTGCCTCGTCCTTGTGGTCGGCCTTGTCTCGCCTGTGGCCTATGTCGAACTCGCCTGTCGCGGCGAGGGCGCGCCGCAGCCCTATAACGCGGTCATCGACCCCGCCCATCACCGCGCCGAAACCCGCACCCTGATGACCTATCCCGAATGGGATATCGTCCACGCCTACGAAGACTACGCCCATGTCATCGCCACCGCAGACCCGCATGATTATGGCTATCTCAGCGCCGTCGGCGGCTTCTGGTCGTCCCTCTGCACGCTCCGGCAAGAGGCCGCAACCCTCGGCCCGGTCGATGGCGCGACCAAGCAGATGGTCTATGTCATCGGCCTCAGCTTTACCGCAGAGCTTTTGCTCAAGGCCGCCTATGAAGAAACCATAGGCCGCGCCGCCACCATCCTGCGCGGACCCGAGCGCGCGCCCTTGGATGATGTTTCGGCCCATCAGGCCGCCGCCTACGCAGCCTTTCTGCAACAGGTCCCGTGGTATCAATGGAACTTCCGCGCCGATGCCGAAGACGTGCGCGCCCAAGCCTCGGACCAATGGCGCGACCGCGAACGCCGCTTCGCCCTCGGGGTCGAGTACGGCGTCAAGGCGGCCTATGCCGACACCATCGCACAGGCCGTAGCCCAGGTGGGGCCGGACGACCTGACCTTGCGCATGATCGTCCATGGCGCCGGGGCCAGCTATTTCGACGCCATCCCGGAGGTTACGGTGGTGCGCGAAGTGCTAGGCGCGATTGAGATCGAAACCCCGCGTTACCGCGCGCTGACCCATCTCCTGCACCGCTTCGCGCTAGACGGGCTGACCTTTGTCGAAATCGCTGGCAACGACGACATTCTCCTCACCGCCCTCTCGGACCGCGCCACCGAACCGGGGGCGATTTTCAGCCGCGCGCGACAGGGGCGCAGCGATCACCGCCACCTCATCGTCCTGAAAGTGACCGATCTCGCCGCCAGACTGCGCGATCTGTCGGCCACGGGTCTGAGCCTCGAGCATATCCATGACTATTAAAGCAATTTCAGAAAAAGTTGATAGACTTTTTCGGTTCGAAATTGCGCCAATTCAAAGGGTTAAAGCGTTTTGGCGGTTCAGCGAAATGTCGAAACGCTTTAGATCGGCCTTGCTTGCCGCCCCCATGCTCCTCCTCGGCTGGCTCGCGGTGCTTGCCGCGACCACGCTTCTGACGGATACGGCCCCCGCTCATCTCGTCCTCTTCCCGACCAAGGCGTTTCTCGCCAACCTTCCCCCGCAAACCGCCATCATCGCGGCGTCGGCGTTCACGATTTCCCTCGGGTCAGAGGGCGAGGGGGCCGCAAGATCGCTCTACCAACAGGGCGCTTGGCTGGTTCTGCCTGCGGGGCTGCCCGGCTGCGCACCGCGCAGCGACTGATCCCCACCTGAGGGCAGAGATGACGGCCCCGTGGCTCAGTGCTGCGCCCCGGTCACTCCCGGAATATCAACCGTGCCAAACACCCGCCCCGATGGTCGGCCTGTCGGCGAGCCACCGGGCGGCTCTTCGGAAATGCCCAAGGTCAGCGTGCCCCGCACCGCCGCAATCTCGGGGGGCAGCGCCAGCGCCACACTCTCTCCCTCGGGCCAGAGCCCCACGGATTGCGCAGGCTCGTCCGGCCCATGCGCCCACACTTGCAGGATGCGCCCCGCAGGCGCCGCCCCGGCGGTCCGGACCAAAAAGACCTCATCCCGCGCCTTGTCCACAAGCGCGACAACCCGGAAATCGCCGATGTCCGACGCAATCTCGGCCGCATAGAGCGGCCCACGGGTGGGCGGCGCAATCGGCCCCAGATCGACCACCGCCAGCGCCACCGCCACCGCCAGCGCGCCCCCGGTCAGCGCCTGCCACAGCCCAAGACGCCGCCAGAACGGCACCGGCGCAGGCTCTGGGAACAGCCGCTGCAAGAGCGCCGCGCGCGCCCCCGCAGGCGGGGCCAGTGGCGGCAGATCGGCCATCGGCGCAAGCTGCTGCTCCCAACTCACGACGCGCGCGGCAAAGGCGGGGTCAGACGCCACGCGCGCGCGCGCCGCCTCAAACGCCTCGCCCGTGAGCAAACCGATCGCATATTCCGCCGCCAGCATGTCATCGTCATCCAATGTGTCGGTCATCGGCTCATACACTCCCGCAAGGCAACAAGCCCGCGCCGGAGCCAGGTGCGCATCGTATTGAGCGGGATGCCCGCACGCGCGGCCAACTCTGCATAGCTGAGACCGTCGAGATAGGCCCCCGTGATGGCCGCGCGCCGGTCTTGCTCCAATTCTTCCAGACAGCGCTGAATCCGCCCCGCCTCAGAGCGCGCCAGCGCCACGCTCTCCGGATCACCGCCCGGCGCGGCAATCCCCTCGTGATAATCCTCGATGTCGCGATGCAACCGCCGCGCCCGCAGCCGGTCAATCGCCGTGTTGCGCGCAATCGTGATGAGCCACGTCATCGGCGAATGTCCGGTGACGCGGTAGCGCCCGGCATGGGCCCATATCTTGACGTAGGCGTCCTGCATTGCGTCCTCAGCGGCATGATCCTGACCCAAGACACGGGCGCAGACCGCGTAAAGTTTCGCGCTTGTCGCATCATAAAGCGCGGCAAAGGCGGCACGATCCCCAAGCGCGCAGCGCGAAATGAGATGCTCGAGATCCTCAGCCACGCGCGCACCCCCAGCATTCTGCGGGGGGATCGCCATCGCCTGTCGCGGACCAGAACGGCGCAGTCTCGGAATTCGTGTCGATCGGTCTGACCCTGTCCAAAAAAATGCACCACACCCTGAAACTTTCGCTCCGGTCGAGTCGTGGCTTTTCCGAATTGGCCCGCATTGGGCGGCCCAATGCAAGAAGAAAGGACTTTTTCCATGTCGTTCAAGACCACATTTGCCCTGACCGCCGCCGCAATCGCGCTCGGGACTGCCGCTCAGGCCGACGATCACGTCACGCTCAAGGGGTATGCCTTGGCCGAGGATGGCAGCACGCTCGTCACCATGGCCGACCTGTCCCAGCCCGGCACAGTCGAGACCCACGCCCTTGCCACGCCTCTGCGCGCGATTGCTTATCGCCCGGTCACAGGTCAGCTTTTGGGCTATGCCGATGGCACGATCTACGCCGTCGATCCGGCCTCGGGCCAACTCACGGACCTCGGGGCCACCTTCATGGAAGATGCTGTGATCGGCGAAGGCGCCGTGGCGTTCGACTTCAACAATCAGATCGACGCCGTGCGCGCGGTCGGGGCCGATGGCTCCAACCTTGTCTATTTCCCGCAAGGGTTTGGCGACAATGACGAACGCGCCAATTCGGTCCGCCGCTTTACCGATGCGTTCTACGTCGCGGGCGATATGTCGGCGGGGTCTGACCCGGTGATCTTTGCCAACGCCTACACCAACGCCATTCCGGGGGCCAAGGCCGCTTCGACCGCGCAATATGCGCTTGATGCTGGCACCAATGCGCTGGTGACACTGGCCAACAACGCCGGTGAACTGGCCAGCGTCGGGCACCTGAGCCTTGATGGCGCGACCGTGGATGTCTCCGACTGGGGCGGGTTCGATATCGCCTCGCCCGAGGAAGGCACCGATATGGCCTATGCCATCCTGCAAATCGAGGGGGCAGCGACCGCCGGGCTATATGCAGTCGATCTGGGCACCGGGGCGCTCACCGCTTTGGCCGACCTTGGCATGGGCGGGTTCAGCGGCTTTGCCGTCTCGCAGGCCCAGTAACCCAAAGCACTGTCAGCAAAGGCCGACAGAGGCTTTCGGTTCGACATTGCGGGCAAATAGCGCCCTTCACACGTTATCGCCCCCGGTCCCTGACCGGGGGTTGCCCTGCGCGCCTCATGCGGGCCCCGGCTCCCGCTTCAGACCACGCGCCACCAGCGCCGCCGCCCCCGGCGCACAGCCGATCGGGTCGAGCAACACGCCCTGAAACCCCGCAAGCTCCAGCGCCTTGGGAATATCCTCCGTCACATGCCCGCCTTTCGCGGCAAAGAACGGCAGGCAAATCGCCCGCGCGCCCAGATCACGGGCCTGATCCGCCAGATAGGGCGGCTCTTCAACAAACCCCACACGCACCTCCGCCACCGGCAACGCCGCTGCAAGTGCTGCGGCAAACCCTTGGCTATCAATCGCCGCCTGCGCGCTGCGCCCCGATCCATGCGCGGCCAGAAACACCCGCACCTCCGGTGCCTGCCACCCCTGCGCCGCCATCACCTCTGACAAGAGCGCCGCCGCCATCCCCGGCAATCCGGGGTCGTGGCCAAAGGGCGGCAAGACCACCGCTTGCGCCCCCGCCAACCGCTCGATCAAGGCTTCGCCGGTGAACCATCCCCCCGTCATGAAATAGGGATAGACATGCGCCCCCGGTCCGGCATCGGCCAGCGCCGCCTCCAGCGCGCCGGGCTTGGCCAGCGTGGCCGATCCCACCTGCCAGCCGGGCAGGGCACGCGCCACCTCTGCGGCAAACCCTGCCAGCACCGCCTCTGCCGGGTCGGGGTCCGACGGCTGACCATGGCTCACAATGAGGGCCGCAGGATTAAGGATTGGTTTCTTGCCAGACCGTGATCTTGTTGCAGACATCCCAACTCCCCGCGGGTTTGCGTATCGACAGCCGGATCATTGCCATGGAGGTGAGGGGATAATGACCCATCCCGCCGCCGCTGCCGGTCTCGGATATGATCTCACGACCTTACAAAATCACCGAGAGGTTCGTAAGGTCTGTAAGGACCACATCCGGACCCGGAGCGCTCATGTCGAGGGCAAGACGCCCCATGGTCTGCGGGCGATTGTTGGCCCAACACATGATTTCTCAGCGACACGCACCCCGCCGCAGATCGCGCATACCTGCGGCGGGGTCTTGCCTCCGGACCTCAGCCCCCCGGCCTCTCTCACTCCTCGATCGGCAGGTAAATATCTCCACGATCACGGAATTTTTCCGCCATCGCCGCCATCCCCTCTTTCTGCGCCTCCGCGCGGATGTCGTGGCTGATCCGCATGGAACAGAATTTCGGCCCGCACATCGAACAGAAATGCGCCACCTTATGCGCCTCTTTGGGCAAGGTTTGATCATGGAAATCACGCGCGGTTTCAGGATCAAGCGACAGGTTGAACTGATCTTCCCACCGAAATTCAAACCGCGCCCGACTAAGAGCATCGTCACGGCGTTGGGCACCGGGCAACCCCTTGGCGAGGTCGGCGGCATGGGCCGCGATCTTGTAGGTGATGACGCCGGTTTTCACGTCGTCGCGGTCGGGCAGGCCTAGATGTTCCTTGGGCGTGACATAGCAGAGCATCGCACAGCCGAACCAACCGATCATCGCCGCCCCGATGCCGCTGGTGATGTGGTCATAGCCGGGCGCAATATCGGTGGTGAGCGGCCCGAGCGTGTAGAACGGGGCCTCGTGGCAACACTCAAGCTGCTTGTCCATGTTCTGCTTGATCTTGTGCATGGCGACATGGCCCGGCCCCTCGATCATCACCTGGCAATCTTTGGCCCAAGCAATCTTGGTCAGTTCCCCCAGTGTCTCCAACTCTGCGAACTGCGCGGCGTCATTGGCATCGGCGACAGAGCCGGGCCGGAGCCCATCGCCCAATGAAAAGCTCACGTCATACTGGCGGCAGATGTCGCAGATGTCCTCGAAATGCTCATAAAGGAACGACTC
>NZ_JAGPVV010000068.1 GCF_018066915.1 Roseovarius sp. | reverse complement strand
CCTTGATTCGTAGTCAAGTACTCTATCCAGCTGAGCTATCGGTCCGTGAGGGCAGCAATTAGACTCTGGCGTCGGGCATTGCAAGGGCGTTTTGGAAGAAATTATGACGGGGCGCCGAAATTTCCCTTGGGCAGCGTGATGCAAAAAGCGGTGCCCGTGGCGTCGCTGCGTTCGAGGATGAGGGTGCCGCCATGGCCGCGCACAAGCTCGGCGGCGATGGTCAGGCCAAGGCCGCTGCCGCCTTTGGTGGTGCCGCCCTGAAAGGGTTTGAAGAGATGTTCGCGCGCCCGTGCGGGCAGGCCCGGCCCGGTGTCGGTGACGCGGATCATCCATTCGGTAGGGTCCTCATCGGCCATGACGCTGATCTCGCCGGGGCGGCCACTGTTGACGATGGCTTGCCGTGCGTTGCGCACGAGGTTGCCGATGATGCGGTAGAGTTGTTCGGCATCGGCCAGCACGACAAGATCATTCGGCACATCTTCGGCAAAGCTGACATCGGCGTCACCGGCAGCGAGGCGCTCGCTCTCGATCACATCGGCCACCACATCGGCGAGATGCAGGCGGGCAAAGGTCGGCCCCGGTTCTTCGGCCTTGCCATAGGCGAGGGTGGCTTCGCAGAGGTGCACGGCGCGGGTGAGGGAATTGATGAGCTTGGGGGCGAGGCGTTGGACGGTCGGGTCCTGGCTGGTCTCGATCCGGTCGGTAAAGAGTTGGGCAGAGGTCAGAATATTGCGCAGGTCATGATTGACCTTGGCCACGGCGCCGCCCAATTGGGCGAGATGCTCTTTTTGCTTGAGCGCGCTGGTAAGCTGGGTTTGCAAGGATTGCAGCGTTTCCTCGGCCTCGCGCAGTTCCTTGACGCGGGACGTGGGGAGCAAAACGCGGCGCACATCCTCGGGGGCGGCGGCATAGGCCTGCATGGCGCTGACCACGCGCTTGATCGGTTTCACGAGGGTCACGCGCACGGCCAGGAACAGCAGCACGGCGGTAAAGATCGAAATCACCAGCGAGAGCCAGAGGATGCGCAGGCCGTAGTCGATCATCGCGGCGCGCAGGCCGGTGGTGTCGAGCGTGATCTCGATCAGCAGACCGCCCATGCGCACCGGCTGGCCGATGACGCGGATGATCTCGGGCTCTGGCGTGGCGAGGCGGCGCATGGCGTCGCGGATCAGGGTAAAGGCGGGGGCCTCGCGCAGATCGAAAGTCTGGGAAATGGGCTCGGGGACGGGTGAGGAGAGGATAAGCTGGCGCGCTTCGTCACGGCGCAGCACGACGTTGAACACCTCGGCATTGAGCAGGAGTTCTTCTTGGAGTTCGGGCGTCACCTCGTCATCGGCCAAAAGCACGAGCGATGCGATCTGGGCGCGCTCCAGACGGGTGAGCAGGTAATCTTCGCGAAAGCGGGCGATGGAGGGGACAAAGATCAATACCTCGGCCAGCATCACAAAGATGGCCGTCAGGATCAGGAAGCGCCCAGAGAGCGAGTTGAGCAAAATGTCCCCTCCCGAGGATGGCGCCGGTCAGGGCAGCCAGCGTTGCACGAAGCCGACGATACGCTTGACGCCCGCGCTGTCAAACAGGCGAGGCGAGAAATAGGCCCCGGCGGCGCGTTTGTTGATCTCGCCCAAGGTCGGGTAGGGGGCGACCATATTGGCCACGTGTTTCATCTTGAGCCCGTTGGCGAGGACAAGCGCCCAGAGGTTGATCAATTCGCCCGCCTGCGCACCAGCGATGGAAACGCCGACGGGGCGGCCGCGCACGACCATGACCTTGATCAGACCGGCGGTCTTGCGTTCGGCGATGGCGCGGTCGTTGTGGGTATAATGGAAGCGGACGACCTCGAGATTGCCGCCGTGGTCCTGCCGCGCCTGTGCCTCGGTCAGGCCGACCTGCGCCAGTTCGGGATCGGTATAGGTGGCCCATGGGATATGGTCGGTGCGGTTTTTCGCGGGCAGGCCCAAGAGCGCCTGACGGATGATGAGCCCCGAGTGATAGCCCGCGACATGGGTGAATTGCAGCCCGCCTGCGACATCGCCGATGGCATAGACGCGTTTGTTGGTGGTGCGCATCGAGGCGTCGACCTTGATGCCGCGTTTGGTGGTCTCGATGCCTGCGGCGTCGAGGTTGAGGCGGCCTGTATTGGCCTTGCGGCCCACGGCCATGAGCAGGTGGCTGCCCTTGAAGACGCGCCCGTCCTTGGCGTGGATCTCGATGGCACCGGCCTGCCCGCGGATTTCGGCGGCCAAGGCCCCTTCTTCGATCTGGATGCCTTCGGCGCGGAATTGGTCGATCACCACGGCGGCCATTTCAGGATCGTCATTGCCCAGCACCTTGGCCCCCTCGATCACCGTCACGGCGCAGCCCAAGCGGCGATGCGCCTGCGCCATTTCCATGCCGATGGGACCGCCGCCCACGACCAAAAGATGCGCAGGTTTCTCGCGCAGGTCAAAGAGGGTCTCGTTGGTCTCGTAGGGCACGGTGTCGAGCCCCGGAATGGGCGGGACAAAGGGCGAAGAGCCTGTGGCGATGACGATGCGGCGGGCGGTGATGATGTGATCCCCGGCCTTGACCTCGGTCGGCGAGAGGAATTCGCCGTATTCACGGATCACGCGCACGCCCAAGCCTTCAAAGCGTTCCTGGCTGTCGACAGGGGCAATCTGCGCGATGACATCTGCGACGTGATCCTTGGCGGCGGCATAGTCCACCTGTGGGATTTGGTCTGCGACGCCATACTGCGCGGCATGGGATTGCGCATAGGCCGCCTTGCCACTGGCGATGAGCGCCTTGGAAGGGACGCAGCCGAAGTTGAGGCAATCACCGCCCATCTTGTGCCCTTCGAGCAGGATGACGCTGGCCCCCATCTGGACCGCGCCCGCCGCGAGGGACAGGCCACCGGACCCGGCCCCGATGACCAGAAGATCAGTCTTAAGTCGTGTCATGTTCAAATTTCCTTTTTGCCGCGCACGGCCTTGAGGATCATGGGCAGGGCGGCGAGCGCGCTCAGCCCCAAAATAGGCCCGATGATCTGGGGTTCCCACAAGAGGGAAAGATCGGGGGAATCGCCCCGGTCGAACACTTCGCCCAAGCCGACGCCGATCCAGGTAAAGACGATGGCGCCGGGGATGATGCCGAGCACGGTGGTGAAGGCGAAATTGAAAAAGCGCACACCAACCAGAGCGGGCAGGAGATTGGCCACGAAGAACGGCACGGCGGGCACGAGGCGCATGAGAAAGAGCACGCTGATTTCATTCTCGTTGAGACCCTCCTTGAGCCGCTTGAGCGTGCCATCGGAGGTTTCGATCTTGGCGGCGAGGGTCTGGCCCAACCCGGCGCGTGCGGCGAGAAAGATGGCGCAAGCCCCCAGCGAAGCGGCGACCACGTTAAAGCCCGTGCCAAGCACCAGACCAAAGAGAAATCCGCCCGTGACCGAGGCCACCGCCGCACCGGGCAGGGAAAAGGCCACGATGACGAAATAGACCGCGATGAAGGCCAGAGCCATGAGGGTGATGTTGGCATCGCGATAGGCCAAGAGCGCCTCGCGGTTGTCGCGCAGCGTATCGAATGTGAGGTAATCGCGCAGGGTGACAAAGCCCACCACCGCCACGATCAGGATAATGGCCAGCGGCAGGTGCCGCGCAAGGGAGGGTTTGGCCGGTTTGCTCTCGCCTGTGCTGTGATCCATGGTCTCTCTATCGGCTCGCTCTGGTTCGGGACATCTGCTCCCTAGTTGCACTCTGCGGGCGTCCGGCGCCAGTGGCCTCACGCGGGGGTGATCGGGGGTGATGGGATGACGCGGCGTTGGCGCGGTGTTATGCGGGGTTTGTAACATTCATTGGCCGGTTTGGGGCATGTTTTTGTTGCAAATGCCCGGACCGGGGTTTGACACGGGAAAAGGGGCGCTCTATAGGACGGGCTTCGGATAGATATGATCGTTGCGCGATTCCTCAGACGCGTGGCCCAATAAGTCGGAGACGGAGCGATGAAACGCACCTTTCAACCCTCGAACCTCGTTCGCAAGCATCGCCACGGGTTCCGTGCGCGCATGGCCACCAAAGCCGGCCGCAAGATCCTGAACGCGCGTCGCGCCCGGGGCCGCAAGTCGCTCTGCGCCTAAGCGCGCGCGACAGCGAGAAGAAAATGACACCGCCGGAGGCCCCCAGCAGCGATGCAGGGACGATGCCCCCGGCGGTTTCGTCTTGTGCGCCGCACAATGCCCAACCGCAAAAGTGGACGGCGCTGCGCAAGCGCGCGGATTTTCTGGCGGCGGCGCGGGCGCGGCGGCAGGGCACGGGCACCATGCTGGTGCAGGGGCGCGACCGGCGTGATGGCGACGCGGCGATCCGGGTGGGGTTCACCTGTTCCAAGAAAGTGGGCAATGCGGTGGCCCGCAATCGCGCCAAGCGGCGGCTGCGGGCGCTCGCGCGCGAGCTCTTGCCTGCCCAAGGCTTGCCCGGCTGGGATTATGTGCTGATCGGCAAGGCGGAAGAGACCGGCGCGCGGCCCTATGATACGCTGCGGCACGATCTATCCTATGCGCTGCGCAAGCTGGCGGGAGGGGCATGAGCCCGCTTGCGCATGTGCTGGCGTTGCCCATTCGCGCCTATCGGCTGATCCTGAGCCCCTGGGTGGGCTGGCATTGCCGCTATCATCCGACCTGTAGCCACTATGCGCTTGAGGCGCTGGAAAAGCATGGGGCGCTGCGCGGGGGTGCTTTGGCGGCGTGGCGTATCCTGCGCTGCAACCCTTGGGGGCAATGTGGGCATGACCCGGTGCCTGAACCAAGGCCACGGCGCGACCCTGCGGAATAAAGGGACGAATCGCCCTTTTACCCCATGGCTATCCATGCAATAGGGAAGCGCCAAACGAGCTGTCCATGGAGATGTGAAATGGAGATTCGCGAGGCCCTCACCTTTGATGATGTTCTGCTGGTGCCGGCGGCATCCAGTGTCCTGCCCAACACGGCGGATACGCGGACGCGCGTGACGCAATCCATCACGCTCAACATCCCGCTCTTGAGTTCGGCCATGGACACGGTGACCGAGGCGCGCATGGCGATTTCCATGGCGCAATCGGGCGGCATGGGGGTGATCCACCGCAATCTGACCATCGAGGAACAGGCCCGCGAAGTGCGCCGTGTCAAGCGGTTCGAGAGCGGGATCGTCTATAACCCGATCACGCTCAGGCCCGATCAGACGCTGGCCGATGCCAAGGCGCTGCAAGAGCGGTACAATGTTACCGGCTTTCCCGTGGTGGATGAGACCGGCCGCGTGGTGGGGATCGTCACCAATCGCGACATGCGCTTTGCCGAAGATGACCGCACACCGGTGCGGGTGATGATGACGAGCAACGATCTGGCGATCCTGCAAGAGCCTGCGGATCGGGACGAGGCCAAGAGCCTGATGAAGGCGCGGCGGATCGAGAAATTGCTGGTGACGGACAAGGCGGGCAAGCTGACCGGCCTCTTGACGCTGCGCGACACTGAACAGGCGGTGCTCAACCCCACGGCCTGCAAGGATGATCTGGGGCGGCTGCGGGTGGCGGCGGCCTCGACCGTCGGCGATGCCGGGTTCGAGCGGTCGCAGGCGCTGATTGATGCGGGTGTCGATATGGTGGTGATCGACACCGCGCATGGCCATTCTGAAGGCGTGGCGCGCGCTGTGGAGCGGATCAAGGCGCTGTCCAATGCGGTGCAGGTGGTGGCGGGCAATGTGGCCACAGCCGAGGCCACGCGCGCGCTGATCGGGGCGGGGGCCGATGCGGTCAAGGTCGGAATCGGCCCCGGCAGCATCTGCACCACAAGGATGGTCGCGGGCGTGGGCGTGCCGCAACTGACCGCCGTGATGGACAGCGCGCGCGCCGCCGGTGACGTGCCGGTGATTGCCGATGGCGGTATCAAGTTTTCGGGCGATTTCGCCAAGGCGATTGCGGCGGGCGCTTCCTGTGCCATGGTGGGTAGCATGCTGGCGGGCACCGATGAGAGCCCCGGCGAGGTCATTCTCTATCAGGGGCGGTCGTTCAAGGCCTATCGTGGCATGGGGAGCCTTGGTGCCATGGCGCGCGGCTCTGCGGATCGGTATTTCCAGAAGGACGCCGCGAGCGACAAGCTGGTGCCCGAGGGGGTCGAGGGGCAGGTGCCCTACAAAGGGGCTGCGGGCAGCGTGATCCATCAGCTTGTGGGCGGGTTGCGGGCCGCGATGGGCTATACCGGCTGTGCCACGGTCGAGGAAATGCGCCACAATTGCCAATTCGTGCGGATTACCGGCGCGGGCCTCAAGGAAAGCCATGTGCATGATGTTCAGATCACCCGTGAGAGCCCGAACTATCGGATTGGCTAGGGTTTTCATGCTGTTGTGCGGTGCTCTTGAGGTGGTGCGATGACCCCTGGTGCGCGGGTTTCGGCGGCGATCGAGGTGTTGGACCGTATCCGCGCGGGCGAGCCTGCGGAAAAGGCGCTGACCAATTGGGCGCGCGGCGCGCGCTATGCCGGGTCCAAGGATCGCGCGGCGCTGCGCGACCATGTGTTTTCGGTGCTGCGCTGTTGGCGGTCTTGCGCTGCGCGGGGCAATGGTGAGGATGGGCGCGCGCTCATGCTGGGCAGTTTGCGCGCGCAAGGCCTTTATCCTGATGGGATTTTCACAGGGGAAGGGCATGCGCCCGCGCGCTTGACAGAGGCAGAGCGTAGTCCCGGTGTGCCGGATGTTGCGGCGGCGCGGGACCTGCCCGATTGGCTCTGGCCGCGGTTTGTGGCCTCGCTTGGTGCGGCGGCAGAGGCGGCGGCAGAGGCGTTGCGTGCGCGTGCGCCGATCATGCTCCGGGTCAACTCGCGCCGGGCCACGCGCGCAGAGGCGCAAGCACGGCTGGTCGATGAGGGGATTGTCACACAGCCGGTTGATATTGCTAATAATGCGCTGCAAGTGCTTGAAGGTGAGCGGAAAATTACCGGATCTCAAAGCTATGCCGAGGGCTGGATCGAGCTTCAGGATGGCAGCAGTCAAGCGGCGATGGAGGCGCTGGAGGTGCCGGACGGCGCGCGCGTTCTGGATTACTGCGCCGGGGGTGGCGGCAAGGTGCTGGCCCTGGCAAGCCGCGTCGAGGGCGCATTTTTTGCCCATGATGCCGCCCCGCAACGGATGCGGGACCTGCCGGCGCGGGCGGCGCGCGCGGGGGTCGAGGTGCGTGTCGTCACGCAGCCAGAGGGGCTCTTTGACGTAGTTTTATGCGATGCGCCCTGTTCGGGCAGCGGCACCTGGCGGCGCACCCCCGAGGCAAAATGGGCGCTGACGCCGGAGCGTTTGGCGGAGCTGATGCAATTGCAGGGGCGTATTCTGACTGAGGCGGCACCGAACGTGGCCCCTGGAGGGGTGCTGGCCTATGCGACATGCTCCGTTTTAGAGGAAGAAAACCAAGAGGTTATCCGGCGTTTCTCAGGTGATCATCCGGAGTGGGCCCTGAGCCGCACGCAGCATTGGCCGATTTCAGAGACGGGCGATGGATTTTATCTCGCGCAACTCAAGAGGGTTCGTTAACCACCCAGCAACCTTGACGGGTGATTTTGGACGCCGTTAAGTCTCGCTTAAGTCTTTCGCCCTAGAAAGGGTGGAGGAATCGTGAAGCGAGGGCTCGGCGTGGCGTTTATCCCGCACTCAGGGGGGCAGCTTTATCAGGCGGCGCTGCGGCTTGGGCCGCGTGCGGGTGTGTTGGTGCTGGCGGCGGTGCTCTTTGCAGGCACGGCGATGCTGGTGCCGCCCGGACAGGGCCAGCGGCTGCTTTGGCTGGTGGGGGCGACGCTCGGGTTTGCGGCGCTCTGGGTCGTGATGATCAACGCGCGCCTCAAACGGCATGCCTCGGGGCAGCGGCAGGCGGTAGCGAGTCTGGCACAGGAGATGCTCGAGGCGGACCCGGTGCCGCTTGTTCTGGCCGAGGTCGAGGGGCGTCTTGTTCATGCCAATGCCGCTGCACGGCGGGTATTGGCGGCGGACCGGGCCACCACGCTTGCCGGTGCGCTGCGCGAGGTTCTTGCCAATCCCGGCCCCATTCTCTTTCGGATGGAGACGCGCGCCCTCGCCAAAGGGGCCTCGGTCGAGGATCTGGTGACGCGGGGCGGGCATTTGCGCATCAGCGTGCATCGCTCCGGGGCCGATCATTTTCTCTGGCGGATCGAGAAATCCGCCGATCAGCCCCCGCGTGAGGCCGAGGCGCAGGCGTTGCCGATGCTGACGCTGGGCCGCCGCGATGCGGTGCTTTTCATGAATGCGGCGGCGCGCGATCTGGTGGGCGAGCGGGTGCGGACGCTGGAGCGGCTCTGCGCGACACCGCTCCGACCCGGCGAGGTCAATGATATCGCAACCCCGGATGGGCCGTTGCCCTGCCTTGTGGTGGCGCGCGAGGGCTCGGCGGGGCGGCGCGAGATTTTCCTCTTGCCCGGTGTCGACGGGGGACTGCGCCCCCCCGATGGCTGGGCGTTTTTCGATGCGCTGCCGGTCCCTCTCCTGAAGCTGTCGGCGCAGGGGCAGATCCAGTTGTCAAACCGTCCTGCCCGCGAATTGCTGGGCGCCGAGAGCGTGGCGGGAGCGACGCTGGGCGATGTGCTAGAGGGGTTGGGACGGTCGATCACCGACTGGTTGGGGGATGCGGCCGCGGGGCGGGGCACAGTGCATGCCGAGTTCCTGCGGGTGCGCCGCGATGACCGCGAAGTCTTTGTCCAGGTCGCGCTGAACCGCACGATGGAGGCGGATGAGGCGGTGCTGATCGCGGTGCTGAGCGATGCGACCGAGCTCAAGACGCTTGAGGCGCAATTCGTGCAGAGCCAGAAGATGCAGGCGATTGGCCAGCTTGCTGGCGGGGTGGCGCATGATTTCAACAATTTGCTGACGGCGATTTCGGGCCATTGCGACCTCTTGCTCTTGCGGCACGATCAGGGCGATCCCGATTTTGGCGATCTCATGCAGATCAACCAGAATGCCAATCGCGCCGCGGCGCTGGTCAGCCAGTTGCTGGCCTATTCGCGCAAGCAGACGCTGCGCCCCGAGGTGATCGACCTGCGCGACACATTGGCGGACCTGACGCATTTGCTGAACCGGTTGGTGGGAGAGAAAATCGCACTCTCGCTCAGCCATGATCCGACGCTGGCGGCCATTCGCGCCGACAAGCGGCAGTTGGAACAGGTGTTGATGAACCTTGTGGTGAATTCCCGGGACGCGATGCCGATGGGCGGAGAAATCCGGATCGTCACCCAGAACCTCACCTTGACCGAGCCTCTTTGCCGGGATCGGGCGGTGGTGCAGCCGGGGCGCTATGTCTCGGTGCAGGTGATTGATGCGGGGGCGGGGATCGCGCCGGACAAGTTGCAAAAGGTGTTCGAGCCATTTTTTACCACCAAGCGCACGGGCGAGGGCACCGGGCTTGGTCTCTCGACGGCCTATGGCATAGTCAAACAAACGGGCGGGTTCATCTTTGTGGATAGCACTCTGGGCGAGGGCACCTGTTTTCAATTGCTGTTTCCGGCCTATCTCGGCGAGGTGCGGCACCCGAGCGAGGCGCCCCGTCTGGCGACGTCCGAGACACGGGGTAGTGGCGTGGTGCTCTTGGTCGAGGATGAGGCCCCTGTGCGCGCCTTTGCCAGCCGGGCGCTGCAATTGCGCGGCTTTACCGTGCTCGAGGCCGAATCGGCCGAAGATGCGCTCGAGATTCTGGAGGATGCCGCGCTGCATGTGGATGTCTTTGTCACCGATGTGGTCATGCCGGGCATTGACGGCCCCGGCTGGGTGCGGCGCGCGCTGACAACCCGGCCCGAGGCGCGGGTCGTGTTCATGTCCGGCTATGCCGAGGAAACCTTTGGCGACCGACAGGCGTGCATTCCGCATTCGGTATTCCTGCCCAAGCCCTTCTCGCTCAACGAACTGACCGAGACCGTGCAGCGGCAGTTGATGTGATGGGGATGTGCGATGCGGGCGATCAGGCCTCGTCGTCTTGCTCGGGCTTTGGCCGGGCGGGCAGGGGGGTGTATGCTCCGTTCGCGCCGATGCCGGACCAGAGGGTGAAATCCTCGGCGAATTTGCGCCGCAGCCGGGTGTCAGTGCGAGGCGAGAGGGTGAGCGGCAGGCTGGGCGAGCGGTTGAGCGGCGCGGGCTCGACCGCCACGCCAAGACGGGCGGCGAGAAAGCTGCGCAGACCCGGCTGATCCTCGTAACGAAAGAGATGGGTGACGCGGGCACCGTTGCGCTGAGGCTCGAGGAACTTGGCCTGACTGCCGACCCGGGCGCAGGGCGGCGGTTCTCCGGTGCAATAGGCGGTCACGAAGTCATCAAAGCTGAGCCCATGGGTGCTGTTGGCATGACCGGCCAGCTCTGGGCGCTGACGGTAACGATACCAACTCCCGAGCCAATCCAGAGGCTCGCGCATGACCGCCACGACGTCAAAGGATCCATCAAAGAAGCGGTCGATCATCGGGCGAAAGAATCGGTTGTAGCGAAACACCGGCGCATGTTTGAGCTCTGGTGGGGCCGAGACAGCGATAGCGGCATGAGGTGCCAGGGCGGTCTCATAGGCGGTGCTGCCGGTCTTGGGGACCGACAAGAGCACCAGCCGCGCCTTGGAAAACACCAGCATTTGCGCCTCTCACAGTGAATTTCGCCTGTTTTCGTTGATGTAAACTACTTGTTAATCCTGATGGCGGAAAGTGGGAGGACCAGAATTTTCTTGAAATGTTCACATTTTGTCCGCATAGAGATGAGAACAAGAGGTGAACTCAGGCAATGATTGCTGCCCGTGACAGGGTGTGGAATAAGGGACCGAACAAATGGCAACGGCAGATCTTCTCTCGATGGATAACAAGCGGAACGCGGACAAGCAAAAGGCGCTCGACAGCGCACTGGCGCAAATCGAACGGCAGTTCGGTAAAGGCTCGATCATGAAGTTGGGTGGCGACAATGTCATCAAGGATATCGAGTCCACCTCGACCGGATCGCTGGGGCTCGACATTGCGCTTGGTATTGGCGGTATTCCCAAGGGCCGGATCGTCGAGATCTACGGCCCAGAAAGCTCGGGCAAGACCACGCTCACGCTGCATTGTGTGGCGGAAGAGCAGAAAAAGGGCGGGGTCTGCGCCTTTGTCGATGCCGAACATGCGCTCGATCCGGTCTATGCCCGCAAGCTGGGGGTCGATCTGGACGAGTTGCTGATCTCGCAGCCTGACACAGGCGAACAGGCGCTCGAGATTGTCGACACGCTGGTGCGCTCGGGTGCGGTGAGCATGATCGTGGTCGATTCCGTCGCCGCCCTCACGCCCAAGTCGGAGCTTGAAGGGGAAATGGGCGACAGCAGCGTGGGTGTGCATGCCCGCCTGATGAGCCAGGCGATGCGCAAGCTCACCGGCTCGATCAGCCGGACCAATTGCACGGTGATCTTCATCAACCAGATCCGCATGAAGATCGGCGTGATGTTCGGCAGCCCCGAAACCACGACCGGCGGCAATGCCCTTAAATTCTACAGCTCCGTCCGCCTCGACATTCGGCGCATCGGCTCGATCAAGGATCGCGACGAGGTGGTGGGCAACACCACCCGCGTGAAGGTGGTCAAGAACAAGGTGGCGCCGCCCTTCAAGCAGGTCGAGTTCGACATCATGTTTGGCGAAGGCATCAGCAAGACCGGAGAGATGATCGACATCGGGGTCAAGGCGGGCGTGGTCGAGAAATCCGGGAGCTGGTACAGCTATGGCGATCAGCGGATTGGCCAGGGACGCGAGAATGCCAAAGGGTTCCTGCGCGACAACCCGGCCGTTGCGATGGAGATCGAGGACAAGATCCGCGCCTCGCATGGGCTTGATTTTCACATGACGGAAGCCGCGGATGACGGCGATGTGATGGAGGGCTGAGCGCCACTAGCGCCCGCCAGAGAGACAGACAGGGGGTCCGGGCAATGCCCGGGCCTTTTTCTTGCGGTGGACATGCCCGGACGGCCCCGTTAAATCAGCGGAACGCAGGCCCACACACGCCCCGGAAAGAGATGCCCATGCCCACGCTGAATGAAATCCGTTCCACCTTTCTGAGCTTTTTCGAGCGCAACGATCACCGCGTTGTCGAAAGCTCGCCGCTCGTGCCGCGCAACGATCCGACGCTGATGTTCACCAATTCCGGCATGGTGCAGTTCAAGAACTGTTTCACCGGTGTGGAACATCGCGATTACGTGCGCGCCACCACAAGCCAGAAATGTGTGCGCGCGGGCGGCAAGCACAATGATCTGGACAATGTGGGCTATACCGCGCGGCATCACACGTTCTTTGAGATGCTGGGCAATTTCAGCTTTGGCGATTATTTTAAGGAACAGGCGATCCCCTATGCCTGGGATCTCTTGACCAAGGATTTCGGGATCGACAAATCCAAGCTCTTGGTCACGGTCTATCATACCGATGACGAGGCGGCGAACATCTGGAAGAAATACGCGGGCCTCAGCGATGACCGGATCATCCGGATCAAGACCGATGACAACTTCTGGTCGATGGGATCGACCGGCCCCTGCGGCCCCTGCACCGAGATATTCTATGATCACGGCGACAGCATCTGGGGCGGCCCTCCGGGCAGCGCGGAGGAGGACGGGGATCGGTTCATCGAAATCTGGAACCTTGTTTTCATGCAGAATGAGCGGTTCGAGGATGGCTCGATGCGGGCGCTTGACATGCAGTCGATCGACACGGGCATGGGGCTCGAGCGGATCGGGGCGCTGTTGCAAGGCAAGCACGACAACTACGACACCGATTTGATGCGCAGCCTGATCGAGGCGAGCGCGCATGCCACGAGCCAGGACCCGGATGGGCCGGGCCGGGTACATCACCGGGTGATCGCGGATCACCTGCGCTCGACCTCGTTCCTGATGGCGGATGGGGTTATGCCGTCGAATGAGGGGCGCGGCTATGTGCTGCGCCGGATCATGCGCCGGGCGATGCGGCATGCCCATATGCTGGGAGCCAAGGACCCGGTGATGTACCGGTTGGTCCCCGCACTGGTGGCGCAGATGGGGCAGGCGTTTCCGGAACTGGGCCGGGCGCAGGCGATGATCGAAGAGACGCTGAAGCTGGAAGAGACGCGATTCAAACAGACGTTGGAGCGGGGGTTGCGCCTGCTCGATGATGAGTTGACGGGGATGGAGGAGGGCGCGGCGCTGCCGGGGGCCACGGCGTTCAAGCTTTATGACACCTATGGATTTCCGCTCGATCTCACGCAGGATGCGCTGCGGGAGAAGGGTCGCGAGGTGGATACCGCAGGCTTTGACGCAGCCATGGCCGAGCAGAAGGCCAAGGCGCGCGCGGCTTGGGCGGGCACCGGCGAGGCGGCCGATCAGGCGGTGTGGTTTGATATTTCGGAGGATGTTAGCGCCACAGACTTTCTGGGCTATGATACCGAGGTTTCTGAGGCGCAGGTGGTTGCTATTGTATCCGAGGGTAAGCGGGTCGATGCGATTGAAGAGCTTTGCACTGGTTGGGTCATATTCAACCAAACGCCATTCTATGCTGAATCTGGTGGACAGGTTGGCGACCACGGCAAGTTGATTGGTAAAGAAGTGAATGGCTTCATTTCTGACACGAAGAAATTCCCCGGAGGCCTGTTCGGGCATCAGTTTACGCCTGACAATGGACGCCTAACCGTCGGGATGAGCGTTAAGCTTGAGGTGGATCACACCCGCCGCAGCGCCATTCGGGCCAATCATTCGGCGACGCATCTGTTGCATGAGGCCCTGCGGGCGGCCCTTGGCGATCACGTGGCGCAGCGCGGCTCGCTGAATGCCGAGGATCGGCTGCGGTT
>NZ_JAGPVV010000003.1 GCF_018066915.1 Roseovarius sp. | reverse complement strand
TGGTGCCTTTCCGGTTGTGGAGGGCTGACATGGCGAGCGATAACACGATCCACCCCAGCGGCGAACATCGACCCTACCGCCCAAGCAACGGGACCGAGGGCGAAATCTTTGTGGCGGAGTGGTGCGCCAACTGCGACTTGGCAAATTTTGATGACCCGGAACATTGCTGCACGATCAACCTGCGCGCCATGATGCATCGGATCACAGACCCCGAGTATCCCGCAGAGTGGCAATATTCCAATGGCGGCGTGCCGCAATGCACCGCCTTTGTCTGCGACGGGGCACCTGAGCCGCGCTGCGACCGCACGTTGGATATGTTCGACATGTCCGATGCCATCAACAAGGGGCAGGTGTGATGGACGCAAAAACAAAACGTGCCTTCGCGCGGGCGACAAAGGCGCTGACGGAACTTGCCAAGGTTGCGGCGCAAGACCCGGAGGCATTCCGCCGGGCCGTTCACCTTTTATTGCGCGGGGCTGGCGGAATTCTCGGGGCTGGATTGGCAATGTCGAACGCAGAAATAGACGATTTGCATGAGAATATTTCGCTGGCCGCCAAGCAGATAGAGCGTTCCGCCATCGACGGATATTCCGGCTACCTTGCCGCCGAACGCGCGCAATCCAAGAGGGATCACTGACATGGCCCGACAATCAACCATCGAGTGGGCTGACCACACGCCCAAGGAGGGCAAAGACGATGACCAGTGAAGCGCCGAAGCTACTGCCGTGCCCGTTTTGTGGGAGTGATGACGCTCTTTACTCGGAACACATGCAAGGAACCATAATCCACCCCGCCTATCGTGTCAGATGCGACCATTGCGGCGCGTCCACAGGATATACCGACAACGATCACGTTGCCGCATGGAACACCCGCGACACCACCCACACGCAAGCCATGGTGGTGGCGGCTTATGAGGATGCGGCGGTTGTTGCCTTGTCCTGCGTTCACCTTACGCCGGACCCCGACAAGTGCATCCGCTCGCGTGTTCCCGAGAACGCCCAAGCCGCGCTCGACGCCCTGCTCAAAGCCGAGCGGGTGCGTCTGTTGCGTGAAATTGAAGCGCATCACGCCCTTGCTCTCTTCGGCGATGTGGATGGGCGGGATTGCCACTCATTCGTGACTGACATCATCGAAAAGGAGACCGGCCATGCTTGAAATCATCGGATCAGGTCGGTCGTGGCAACTGCTCGAGCGCGGCAAGCTGCTGGCCGAGGCCGACAGTTTCGACAAGATCGGGATGAAACAGGATCGCATCCTGCGCGCCCGTGCCCTGCGCACCATCCCCTGCATGTGCTGCAAGGCCCCCTTTGAAAGCACAGGCCGACATCACCGCCTGTGCAAGATTTGCCGGGAACAGGGTTGAAGCATGAGCGGTGAACCCCTGAGTGATTTGGCAATGGCCATGCTCAAACAGGCCGCTTGCGAAGAGCGCGGTTTCGCCCTCAATGGCCGGGACACGAAAGCCGCAGCGCGAGACCTGTCAAAGCGCGGGCTTGTTTTGATCAACCCTTCCGTCACGCGGATGAAGATCACGCCTGCGGGACGCTTTGTCCTGCGCGACAACTGATGCCCAGCCTGCGTAATATCCTGCGCCGCCGCTGGTGGGAACAGGATCAGCGCTGCCTCTGGTGCGGTCGCTGGGTCTGGATGATGGGGATGGTCACGCGGCGCGATGCCACCGAACGGCTCTGGCGCCTGACCGGTGCCAAGCCGACCCGGCGCGAGATCAACCGCGCCCGCGCCACCGCCGAACACCTGGTGCCGAAATCCTTGGGCGGCACCAATCGGGTCAGCAATATCGTCTGCGCCTGTCAGGCCTGCAACGTCACGCGCGGGGCCGATATGGCCAGCATGCAGCCGGTCCCCGGCATTCTCTCGAATCTGCCGCTCGAGGTGCAGCACCGCGTTCTACGCCTACCGTCCGCCAGCGGACGCGGCGGACAGTCGGACGGACGCCCTAAGCGTCAAGGCGAAAACTCTGCAATTTCAGGCTGTTAGTGGTGCCCCCACACGGACTCGAACCGCGGACCTACTGATTACAAATCAGTTGCTCTACCAGCTGAGCTATAGGGGCTTGCGCGCCTGATTAGCCAAGCAGTCTCGCCTCTGCAAGCAGAAATCGCGCGCTCAGGGCGCGATCACCTGCACGCCCTGTATGCGTTGCACCGCATACATATCCTCGTCGTAAAGTTCCGTCAGCATGGCCACATGGGCGTCGGTCCAGCCGGGCGCGTCCAGCTCTTCCTCGATGGCCGCCTCATCGGCGAACTTGTCGAGAAAGGCCGCCACAACCCGCCGCTTCTGCACCTCGGTGAGGCCGGGATGCGACGCCAGATACCCGCGAAACCGCTCGCGCCCCGCCGGGGTCATGATTTCTTCGATCAGGCTGAATTCCCCATCAAAGCCGACAGTCGGATCAATCCCGGCCAGTTCCCGCACCACCTGGCTCCAGATCAGCGGCGTATCCTCGTTGCTCCAGACCGTCACCGGAATGTCGGGATGATGCGTGCGTATCCGCGTGATCAACTCGGACCAGCGCAAATGCGTCGCCTCATGCCCCCGCAAGAGCGCCTCAACCGTGCCAAACTCCGTCTCTTTCAGCAGCGGCGGCAGAAACGTCGCCGGATTGACCACCCCGATAAAGAGCTCCAGATGATCATCCGGAAACAATTGCCGAAACATGTTCAGCCGATGCTCGGCCGCGCCATAGAACACGCCCCCACTCACCGCCATCTTGGGCGTGCCGAAAAACCCCGGATTGGACAGGACCAGCCGGTCCACCGCCCCTTCGTTGCTGATGGCATCCACCAGAATATCGCGCGCATTGGGGGCAAGCCCGGTATCCTGCGCCTGATGCAGCACATCGCGCACCAGACGGCGATAGCGCTGCGGATCGGGGACATTGGTTCCGTGACGCGCCAGCATCTCACGATTGGCGGACAGGCAATTGATCAGCCTGTCCTCGTCGGTGTGATGGGCGCCTGCGTGAATGACAACCTGCATCCGTTTTCCGGCCTCTTGGATCATTGCCCCTCACTATACGGTCTTTGCGCCCGAGTGAAACAGCAATTGCCATGCCATCTGGAACAGCCATCTGGACAAGTGAACCGTTCAGTTTATTATTCCCCAAAAGGCTGCAACAGGGGCACGCCATGCAACTCATCGTCAACGGCACCGCACATTCTCTGGAGGGTCTCGAACCCGACATGCCGCTCCTCTGGGCGCTGCGGGATGTTTTGGGCATTACCGGCCCAAAGTATGGCTGCGGCATCGCCCAATGCGGGGCCTGCACCGTGCATATCGACGGGGTTGCCACCCGCTCCTGTCAGGTCGCCGTGGGCGATGTCTGGGGGCCTGTCACCACCATCGAGGGGCTGGGCACGCCCGATGCCCCGCATCCGGTGCAATCCGCATGGATCGCGCATCAGGTGGCCCAATGCGGCTATTGCCAGTCCGGCCAGATCATGCAGGCCGCAAGCCTCCTGTCCGAGACACCCAATCCCACCGACACCGAGATTGACGACGCCATGTCCGGCAATCTCTGCCGCTGCGGCACATATCCCCGTATCCGCGAGGCCGTGAAAACCGCCGCCCGCAACCTCCGGGGCGCGTGATCCATGGGCCGCGTCAAAACCATCGCCCGCCGCACTTTTCTCATCGGCTCCGCCGCCATCGCGGGCGGCGTGGCCTTTGGTGTCTGGCGGTATAAGACGCCCTACGCCAACCCGCTCCTCTCCGACCTGCCCCAGGGGGCGGCAGCCCTCACGCCCTATGTGCTGATCACCTCTGAGGCGATCACCCTCATCACCCCCCGCGCCGACAAGGGCCAAGGGGCAACATCGGTGCAAGCGGCGCTGATTGCCGAGGAGCTTGACGTAGACCTCGACCAGATCAAGACCGACCCTGGCCCCCCCAGCCCCGCCTATTACAACACCGCCCTTGCTGGCGATGCCGTGCCCTTCCGCGCCACCGACGAGAGCTGGCTTGCTGAAACCGTGCGCAGCCTTGCCGATGCCCCGATGAAATTTCTGGGCATGCAGATCACCGGCGGCTCCACCACCGTCCCTGATGGTTTTGACAAACTCCGCCATGCCGGGGCCGTGGCGCGCGAAACGCTCAAGGCCACCGCCGCCCGGCTGCATGACATCTCGGTCACAGACCTGCGCACCGAACGCGGCGCGGTGATCCTGCCCGATGGCACGCGCCTGAGTTACCAAAGCCTCGCCGCCGAGGCCGCGACCACCGATCCTGTCACCGATGTGACCCTGCGCGCGCCCTCCGACTGGCGCTTCCTCGGCCAGCCGATGCAGCGGATCGACATTGTCGCCAAATCGACCGGCACGCAAAGCTATGGAATCGACGTGAGCCTCCCCGACATGGCCCATGCCGCCCTCCGCCTCAACCCCGCCATCGGCGGCGCGCGGCTCAGCCATGATGCCGCCCCTGCCCTCGCCATGCGCGGCGTGATCTCCGTCGTGGCCCTGCCCGACGGCGTCGCCGTCATCGCCGACAACACATGGCGCGCGATGCAGGCGGTCGCCGCCGTCCCGGTCGAATGGGGTCCCGCCCAAATTCCGCCCGAGATGGACGCCCACTGGCAAACCCTCTCCGACAGCTTTACCGCCGACCGGCAAGACAGCCGGTTCCGCGACGCGGGCGATATCGACACCGCCCTCTCCGATGGCACCGATCTGACGGTCGAATACCGCGCGCCCTACCTCGCGCATGCGCCGCTCGAACCGCTCAACGCAACCGTCCTCTACACGCCCGAGCGGGTCGATATCTGGACCGGCACCCAGGTGCCGCGCTTTGTACAAAATAACGTGGCAAACCTTACAAACCTTACACCCGACGCCATCCACATCCACGCCCTGATGATTGGCGGTAGCTTTGGCCACCGGCTCGAGGATGAGGTAACGCGCCACGCCACCCGCATCGCGATGGAATTGCCGGGGCGGCCCGTGAAACTGACCTATTCGCGCGAAGAGGACATGACCCACGACTTTCCCCGCCAGATCGCCATGGCGCGCGGGCGGGGTCGTGTGGCGGATGGACAGGTCACGGCCTATGATCTGAGCATCGCCATGCCCTCGATCCTCGCCTCACAGATGGGCCGCCAAAGCATCCCCGCGCCGGGGCCGGACCTGCAAATCGTGGCCGGCGCATGGGATCAACCCTTTGATATTCCTCACTATCGCGTCACCGGCTACCGCGCGCCCGAATTGGCGCCGATCTCGTCCTGGCGCTCGGTCGGGGCGTCGTCGAACGGGTTTTTCCATGACTGTCTGCTCGACGAATTGATCCACGCCGCCGGGGCCGATCCGCTGGCCGAGCGCCTGCGCCTCTGCACTGACGCCCCTTCGCGGCAGGTGCTGGAAGCAGTCGGCGAGATGTCAAACTGGGGCAGCCCCCTCGGCCCAAACCAAGGGCGCGGCGTGGCCTTCTGCCTCTCCTTCGGCGTGCCCTGCGCGCAGGTGGTAGAGGTCACGAACACCGAAAACGGCCTCCGCCTCGACCGCGTCTATGTCGCCGCCGACGTAGGCCGCATCCTAGATCCGATCAACTTTGACGGGCTGGTCAAAGGGGGCGTGCTTTTTGGTCTGGGCCATGCGATGCACGCCCAAATCACCTATGCGGGCGGCGCGGCAGAACAGACGAATTTCGATACATTTCAATCACTTCGCCTCTCGCAATACCCAGAAATCACTGTGCGCGGGTTGGAAAACGGGACCAACATCAAGGGCATCGGTGAGCCGCCCGTGCCCCCCGCCGCCCCCGCCTTGGCCAACGCCATCTTCGCAGCCACAGGTCAACGCCTGCGCGAAATGCCCTTTGACAAATTCGTCACATTCCTCTGATCCCCCTCTTGCCCCCGCCCGCGCCCGGTGCTTGAACGGGTGACATGCCGATCTTTGCAACCACCCTTCTTCTCTTGGCCCTGTCCACTCTTTCGGGCTTTGTTGGCCAAGCCATCGGTTTGCCCTTGCCTTTTATGCTGGGTCCGCTGGCTATCTCGGCCCTCATCGCCACCGCCCTGCCTGAACGCCTGCCCACAGGCTACCGCTTTCCGCAGAAGCTGCGCCTGATGTTCATCGCCATCATCGGCCTCATGATCGGCGCGCAAGTGACCCCAGCCCTCTTTACCGAGGCGCATCACTACGCGCTAACCTTCGGCGCAGTCACGGTTTTCGTCGGTCTGGCGCATGCCATGGGCTATACGATCTTTCGCCATCTTGGCGGCTATGACCCCACCACCGCCTTTTACGCCAGCACCCCCGGCGGGCTCTATGAGAGTATCGAACTGGGCGAGGCGGCAGGTGCCGATGTGACCCGCCTGATGATGCAGCAATTCCTGCGCATCATCGTTGTGGTCACGGCCCTGCCCCTTGGCCTCTCGCTCTGGCTGGGCGCACCGGTGGGCAGCTCTGCGGGCATGACCATGGCCCGCCCCGATGTGCCATGGTCCGACCTGCCGCTGATCGTGCTGGCGGGGCTGGGGGGCTTGGGCCTGGGCCATGTGCTGCGCCTGCCTGCCGGGCAGATGACCGGGCCGATGGCCCTCGCGGCGGCGCTCTCGCTCACGGGCTGGCTCAGCTTTGATATCCCGCAATGGCTTGTAAATATGGCACAAATCGTGCTTGGCACGGCGCTCGGCATGCGTTTCACCGGGCTTAGCCGTGGCCTCTTGCTGCGCGGCGCGGCGCTCGCCGTGGCAGCGGTGGGCGCGATGCTGAGTTTGGGCGTCGGGCTGGCGCTCGCCTTGCATGAGATGACCGGCGAGGCGGTCGATGTGCTCCTCATCACCCTCGCGCCCGGCGGTGTCACAGAAATGGCATTGGTCGCCCTCAGCCTTCAGGCCAATCCCGCCTTTGTGACAATCCACCACATCTACCGCATCGTGCTCACCGTGCTGACGCTCGGGGTGATCACCCGCTTGCGACAGCGCCAAGGGTGAACGGAGTCGAGTATTTGGGCCAAGAAAAAGCCTAAGACAGTCTTTGACAGCCGGGGTCACAACCGGTATTTGAACATATGTTCATTTAACGCAAGCGAGGGCAGCATGCGCATTGACGAGACAGCCGCGATCATCACCGGCGGCGCTTCGGGGCTGGGTGAGGCGACCGCCCGCCATTTCCGCACCATGGGCGCCGCTGTCACGCTCCTTGACCGCGACGCAGAGCGCGGCGCGGCCATCGCCGCCGAAATCGGCGCGTCATTCGTGACAACCGATGTCACCGATGAGGCGTCAGTGTCAGCCGCCATCGCAGCGGCCAAATCCGCCATGGGCCGGATCACGGCGGCAATCAATTGCGCAGGCATCGCCACCGGGGCCAAGGTGCTGGGCCGCGATGGCCCCCACCCGCTCGACCT
>NZ_JAGPVV010000002.1 GCF_018066915.1 Roseovarius sp. | reverse complement strand
CCGACTCGACAGCGCGATCTTGATGCGCAACGCCTCGACCCAGTTCGCGGATGGCGGCGAATTCGGCATGGGCGCGGAAATCGGCATCGCCACCGGCAAGATGCACGCACGCGGCCCGGTCGGGGCGGCGCAACTGACCAGTTTCAAGTATCTGGTCGAAGGCGATGGGGCAATCAGAGCGTGACGCGAAACTCGGTCTCGCTCAGCGTTTGCTGAATGGCTGCGCCCCGCGCCAAAAGACAGTGATGCAGGATCAGGAAATGCACCTGCGCGGGGCTGACATTGGGCCAAGGCCCACCCGCGCAGAGCGCCTGCCAGAGGCCCGGGTTCGGAGCAAGGCGGGGGGCGGTGGCCACGATCTGCCAACCGGCTGGGGTTTCACCAAGCGAGATATGCCCACCCGGTGGCAGCGCCTGTTCGACACAGAGCAGACCAAGCAGCAGCATTTGCGCCACGGGGCGCGGCAGGGGGCCGGTGATGTGAAGCGCAAGGGCGATACGCCCGCCCGCATGCAGCGTGCTTAGGATATCGCCCAATTCCTCGGCCCGCGTCACCTGATCCGCCTCGGCCTGCCCAAAGGCCAGCCGAAAGAGCCGCACCCGCGCCAGCGCCTGCGCCGCAGAGGCCGTGACGAGCGCCATTTCGGGCCCCGTGGTGCTGCTTGAAAGCCCCAAGAGTTCCAGCCCGTTGCCGACCGCACCAAGCGGGCTGACGAGATCGTGGCAGATCCGAGAGGCTATCAAAGAGCCAAGAGCCTGAGTAGGATGGGGCATGAAACAACTCCGGGGCGGGACTGGGCATGACGGATATGAACGCGATACTCGAACCGGGCATGCTGGTGCTGCACCCGCAGCGGCCGGATTGGGGAACCGGACAGGTGCAATCCAACATCGGCGGGCGCATCACGGTCAACTTTCGGGAAGAGGGTAAGGTGGTGATTGATGGCAACCGCGTTGAACTGATACCCGTCCTTGATCCCTGATCCGGGTTAGCAAAAGGTTAACAACCTCTGGGTGCTGCGACCAGTGGGAACATTGCACTTGAGGGCGCTCTTGCCTACAAGGCGGCGCAGACCCCAGAGACAAGGCCGATGACCGCAAGCGCCCCCAAGTTCCGTGTGAAGCTGGCCGACACGCCCGAGGAATTGCGCGCGGCGCAGCGCCTGCGCTACGAGGTCTTTGTTGAGGAATTGGGTGGCGACGGACCGTTGGTCGATCACGCGGCGCGGCTGGAGTGTGACCGCTTTGATCCGTTCTTTGATCACCTCATATTGATTGATGAGGCGAAAAATGACGCTGTGGTCGGGGTTTACCGGCTGCTCCGCGATGATCAGGCGGCGCGTGCAGGGCAGTTTTATTCCGAGGATGAATATGATCTCGGCGCGCTCAAGACCGGCGGGCGGCGGCTGATGGAATTGGGGCGCTCTTGCCTTGCGCGTGCCTACCGGGGTGGGCCGGGCATGTATCACCTCTGGAATGGTTTGGGCCGCTATGTCACGGAACACAAAATAGAAATCCTGTTCGGGGTGGCCAGTTTCCATGGCACTGATATTGACCATTTGGCGCAACCGCTCAGCCTGCTGCATGAGCGCCACCTTGCGCCCGAGGCGCTGCGGGTGCGCGCGCGGACGGAGCATTTTCAGCGCATGGACCTGATCGCGCCTGAAGATCTGGATCGGCGCACGGCCATGCGGCAGGTGCCTGCCTTGATCAAGGCCTATCTGCGGCTGGGGGGCTATGTCGGTGAAGGGGCGTTTGTAGACCATCAGTTCAACACCACCGATGTGTGTCTCATTCTTGATACAGATCGCCTTACCGAAAAGCAGAAAGTCATTTATCAGCAGGGTATTACGACTTGAAGTTCAGGTGGCAATCGGAGGCGTCGCAACCCGAGTTTCGCATGACGTCCGGTGGCTGGTTGCGTGCGGGGCTGCGGGGGCTGGCTATGGTGCTGGTGATTCTCTTGGGCGTTGTAATCTCGGTTGGGCTGCGGTTGATCGAGCGGCCAATCTATGGGCTGCACCGCCCCTGGACGCCCTATGTGACGCAATGGGTCTCATGGACGGTGTTTCGCGTGCTGGGCATGGGGCATGAGGTGCAGGGGACGCCGATGCGCGCGCCGGGCGCTGTGGTGGCCAATCATGCGTCATGGCTGGATATTTTTGCACTCAATGCGCGGAAACGGGTGTATTTCGTGTCGAAATCCGAGGTAGCGGGATGGCCCGGCATCGGGCATCTTGCCCGGCTGGTGGGAACGGTGTTCATCACCCGCGACCCGAAAGAGGCCAGAGCGCAGACCGAAGTATTCGAATCGCGCCTCTTGGCGGGGCACAAGCTCTTGTTCTTTCCCGAAGGCAGCTCGACCGATGGGATGCGCGTTCTTGCTTTTAAATCAACACTTTTTCAGGCGTTCTTCAGTCAAAAACTGGAGCATGCGATCCATGTTCAGCCGGTGTCAGTGATCTATGAAGCCCCCAAGGGGCAAGACCCCCGGTTCTATGGCTGGTGGGGCGATATGGATTTTGGCACGCATCTGGTGCGTGTCCTCGCGGTGCGGCATCAGGGCCGTGTGAGGGTGGTCTATCACGCCCCGGCACGGGTCGATGCCTTTGCAGATCGCAAGGCGCTGGCGGCTTGGGCCGAGGCGCAGGTGCGCGCGGGCATGCCCGAGGCGCGCCGGGGGCGGTGACAGGCGGGGCTCAGCCCATCGCGGCGATAAAACGGCCAAGGGCCTGAACTGGGTCCTCCTCGTGCCAGATTTCCTCGCCAAAGGCCAGAAAATCCGCCATCGGGGCCAATTGCGCCACAAGCGCGAGATCTAGTGCACCTTCGGCCACGACCGGCAATTCGATCACCTTGGACCACCAGTCGAACACGTCCATGTCAACGCGGGCCCCATCGTCGAGCGGGCTGGCCCCCACGGGACCAAAGCTGATGTAATCGGCACCCGCCTCACCGGCGCTCATGCCGTCGTGGCGCGAGGTGCCGCAGAAACAGCCGACGATGGCATCCTCGCCCAGTTCCTTGCGCGCGGCGCGCACCGAGCGACCGGCATCGGGCAG
The DNA here is from genome assembly GCF_018066915.1 of Roseovarius sp. GTDB lineage: Bacteria > Pseudomonadota > Alphaproteobacteria > Rhodobacterales > Rhodobacteraceae > Roseovarius. The sequence continues at coordinate 3,738 of NZ_JAGPVV010000002.1, read as the reverse complement.
GTGGACCCCGTCAAGGCCGTGCCGTTCCACGAGCATCAGGTGGCTCTCGATCACCAGCGCCACGTCGCGGGCGTGTGTCACTTCGCGGCAGGCATCGGCCGCGCGCGCGATGCGGTCCTCGTCGCGGCTGGCGAGTGCAAGGCGCACGCAGGCGACCGGATGATGATCGAGCACGCGGGCCAGCGTATCGGGGAACAGGCTCAGCTCGAATTCGGTCGGGGTGATGAGGTAAATCTGCGGCTGCTCGGTCTCGGCCATTGGGGCGCTCCTGATGGATTTTTGCCCCTATAGCGCGGAAATGCGGCTTTGACCATTGGTCAGGCCGGGCTTCTTCTGGTGGCAATTGCGCAGTGTCCGCTTGGACGCGGAAAGAGGTGGGGCGCAATTGCCCCTAGCAACCCCTCTGGTGGGTCTCTATCTTGAGGCCAACGGGAAAAGGGGCGGTTCTTGGCGATTGCAGGCATGGCAGAGGGCGTGGTGCGCGGCATCGAGGGATTGGGCGACCGCGTGAACCAAGCGTTCTTCGAGCCGGTGATCCGGGTCGGGGTGACGGGCCTCGCGCGGGCGGGCAAGACGGTGTTCATCACCTCGCTCATCGCCAATCTGATGGACCGGGGCCGGATGCCCGGCCTCTTGGCGCAAGGCGAAGGTCGGATTCTTGCGGCCTATCTGCAACCACAGCCCGATGTGACGCTGCCGCGCTTTGACTACGAGGCGCATCTGGCGGCCCTGACCGGCCCCACGCCGCACTGGCCCGAGAGCACGCGCACGGTGTCGGAATTGCGCCTGTCGCTGCGGGTGCGGCCTGCCGGGTTTTTGGCGGGCATGACGGGGCCACGGGTGATCCATCTCGATATCGTGGATTATCCCGGCGAATGGCTGCTTGATCTGGCGCTTTTGGACAAGAGCTATGATCAGTGGGCAGCGGAGGTGTTGACGCGGATTGCCGCGCGACCTGAGGCGGCCGGGTATCTGGCGCAGGTGGGCCAAGTGGATGCGGCGGCACGGCTGGACGAGCCGGTGGCGCAGGCGCTGGCCGCAGGGTTTACCGCCTATTTGCAGGCGGCGCGGGCCGCCGGCTTTTATGATTGCACGCCGGGGCGCTTCATCCTGCCCGGCGATCTGGCAGGGTCGCCGGTGGTGACATTTGCGCCGCTGCCCGAGGGCAAGGCGGGTCGCGGCAGCCTGCGGGCTGAGATGGCGCGGCGCTATGACGCTTACAAGCGCGAGGTGGTCAAACCGTTCTTTCGCGACCATTTCGCCAAGATTGACCGGCAGGTGGTGCTGGTTGACGCGCTCGATGCGATTCACAAGGGGCCGCAGGCGGTCGAGGATATGCGCCGGGCGATGGCGGATATTCTGGGCGCGTTCCGGCCCGGTCGCAATGCGTTCCTGACGCAATTGCTGCTCGGGCGGCGGGTGGAGCGTATCCTCTTTGCTGCGACCAAGGCGGACCATCTGCATCATGCGCAGCATGGGCGGCTGACGGGGATCATGGCGGCCCTTCTGCGCGAGGCGCGAGACCGGGCGGAATTCGCCGGGGCCACGACGCAGTCGATGGCCTTGGCCGCCCTGCGCGCCACGGTCGAAGAGCGGGTGAGCCACAATGGCGAGATGCTCGACTGTGTGCGCGGGCGGTTGCTCGAGACAGGCCGACAGGCGGCGTTCTATGCGGGCGATCTTCCCGAGGACCCCGGTCAATTGCTGGCTCCGGCGCGGGCGGGGGCGACCGACTGGCTGGGTCAGGATTACCGGGTGATGCGCTTTGCGCCGGCCCCGCTCAACCTGCGCCCCGGAGAGGGGCCGCCGCATATCCGGCTGGACCGCGCCGCGCAATTCCTGATCGGGGACAAGCTGTGAGAACCGCGCGCGCCAAGATCTGGCATCTGCCGCGTCTGGCCCTGATCCTGTGGGGGTTCACCCGCGCGACGCCTTGGTTGCCGCAGGTGCGCAGCCATTGGGATGACCTTCGCGCACTCGCCAAGGTGATCCGCTGGGGTTGGGTCCGGGTGATCCGCGAGCAAGGCCGCGTGGCCGGTTTCGTGGTCCGTGACGGCGATATTCTGCATGCGCTATACGTACATCCGATGCGGCGCGGGCGAGGGCTTGGTCGGGCGCTTCTGGCCGAGGCCAAGGCAGAAGCGGGCATGTTGAGTCTCTGGGTGGTCGAGGCCAATGCCGCGGCGCGCGCCTTTTATGCGCGTCAGGGGTTTGTTGAGGCGGCGCGCAGCGCGGGCCTTGGCAATGATGAGGGTCTGCCGGATATCCTGTTGGTCTGGCGTGGCAAAGGAGAAGGCGCGTGAGCAGCAACAAGGCCAAGGGGCCGGTTCTGATCGAGATGGACGAGGCCGCAACCCAAGGGCCGGACCGCGCGCCGCCGGTGCCGGACCTTGCGACAGTGCCTGAAGGGCGGGCAATGCGCGCGGTGATTGCACGCGGTGCGGCGGGTCCCTCATGGCTGGGCCGACTTTTCTGGGGGTTGGCGCTTGGGCTGATGGGAGCTGCGGTCTCGGTGGCGGCGTGGGACTTTGCGACCGGATTGATCGCGCGGGTGCCGGTGTTGGGCTACGGCGTGGCAGCAATGGGCGTGGGCCTCTTGCTGGTGGCGCTGCTGATCGGCCTGCGCGAAGTGGCGGGGTTTGCGCGGTTGGGGCGGCTCGATACCCTGCGGCGTGCCGCTGGGGTCGCGCTGGCGGAGGGGGATCTAGAGGCGGCGCGGACGGTTGTTGCGCGGCTGCGCGCGCTCTATGCGGCGCGGCCCGAGGCGGCCTGGGGGCTGGAGCGGCTGGCAGAGCGACAGGCGGAGCAGTTTGACGCCGAAGCACTCTTGGGTTTGGCGGAAGTCGAGCTTTTGGCCCCGCTTGATGCGCTTGCGGTGCGCGAGGTCGAAGGGGCGGCGCGGCAGGTGGCGATGGTCACGGCGCTGGTGCCTCTGGCGCTGGCCGATGTGGTAGGGGCCATGGTCGCCAATCTGCGGATGATCCGGGCGGTGGCCGAGATTTATGGTGGGCGCGCGGGTGTCTTGGGCAGTTGGCGACTGGCGCGGGCGGTGATGGCGCATCTCTTGGCCACGGGGGCCGTGGCGGTGGGCGATGACATGATCAGCAGCGTGGCAGGGGGCAGCGTGCTTTCCAAGGTGTCGCGACGGTTTGGGGAAGGCGTGGTCAATGGCGCGCTGACGGCGCGGGTGGGGGTGGCCGCGATCGAGGTATGCCGCCCGTTGCCGTTTCAACGCGGGCGCAGGCCATCGGTCACAGGGTTGGTGCGGCGGGCGCTGACTGGCCTGTTCGGGCAGGGGTGATCCATGGAAGCGCTGGCGGTTGTCATCGGCCTCGGCGTACTGGCGCTCTTGCTCATCGGGGTGCCTTATCTCTTGGTCTCGCATGCGCGACTGAAGGCGCGGGTGGCGCGGTTGGAGGCGGGGTTGAAACCTGCTGCGCCAGAGTTTGTGGCAGAAACTGAGGCCGCGCCCGTTGTTGAAGAACGCGCCGGCCCGTGGGTCGCCGCGCCCGTTGTTACCCCTCAGACAGAACCCGAGACCGCACCGCCGCGCGCCTTTGTGCTGCGGGCAGACCGGGTGACGGCGCTGATGGCTTGGCTCAGGGGCAATTGGGTGTTGGCGGTGGCGGGCGTGTCGCTGGCATTGGCAGGCGTCTTCATGGTGCAATACGGCGTCGAGCAAGGATTGCTCACGCCGTTCTGGCGGGTGATGGGTGCGCTGGCGCTCGGGGCCGCGCT
>NZ_JAGPVV010000359.1 GCF_018066915.1 Roseovarius sp. | reverse complement strand
CCTGGTCAAGAAGGGCCTCGAGATCGGCCCGGTGGTTCGACAAGTCCTCAAGCGAAAGCTTGCGGCGAAGAGCACGGGCTGTGAGGGAGGCCGTGTCGCTGAGCTGGTCCCATAGGCCAAGCCCGGGCTGGATCTCCTCGCCGAATTCCGCCAGAGCGGTAAGGTCGCGGCGCATAAGGCTCACCACCTCCCTTAGTCGCCGCAAACGGTCCTCAGCCTCACGCACAGCCTCTGCGGCCCGTGCAATCTCCTCTGCCCGGCAATAGAGCGGGGAGAGGTCGAAGCCGAAGGCAACGCGATCTTCGCCGCGCTTGCGCACATACCGCTTCCCATTGGGGCTATCGCGCCGCATAAGCAAGCCTGCCTCTACCAACCGGGCGAGGTGACGGCGCATCGTCGAGCAAGCCATGCCGTTCAGCCGCTCGCAGATCGCCTTGTTGGATGGGAAGACGACCATTTCGGTGTTCCCGCCAAGCGCATCGTCCGGAAAGAAGCTGAGAAGTCCCTGAAGAACGGTCAGATCGCGCTCGGAAACCCCAAAGGCGGCCTGTGCCTTGGACAGCTCGCGGAGTAGCTCCCACTTGTTGACGGGCTTGCCGGGAACAGACGCCTCAGGACGCTCGACCACGCGCAGATGGGCGTGCGAAATTGGCCGCATAAACGGCGAAATCGGTGTGTACTCCATATCGTCATTCACGAAGGCAAAATTTCCCTGGCCCGCGAATCGCTTTGCGCTTGCGGGAAAGGGGCCAGATCGCTACATTCAGAGGTGCGAAAACTGAAGTTTTGTAGCGGGCTGGTCCCGTGCGAAACCTAAGAAAGGTCTCGTGAAGCTTGCTTCTCGGGGCCTTTTTCTTTTCTGCCTGTCTCGTGCCTCCTTTTTGATTGTTGCTCTTCCTCAGTCTTCCGAACGCTTCCAGCGCTCGTGAAGCTCGGCGATCAGCTGCGGGGCGTTGCCCTCAAGCCAGCTGACAAAATCGCTCTCCTCGGCCTTCAACTCGAGCTTGAGTTGTTTTCCACGACGTCCGGTCGTGACAGTGGCGGCACCGACCCCCGGAATCACCGTGCCGGGCCGCCCGCGAGGGCGAGACGAGGATGTGGTCTGTTCGGGCTTCCCTGCAGCAGAGAGGACGGCCAAAAATGCATAATCGGATTTCTCGTCAATACCGCCTTGGTAGGATGTCTTGGACTCACCCGCCAAAGCTGCAAGCAGTTCGCGATCGGCATCCGTAGCCCCCAGCAACTTCTTGAGCTCTTCCCACCTGGGCCGACCAATGCCCGGAGCGGCACCGATGGCGAGGACCAGGTCCTCCCCAACGGTGCGGACTACGCTTAACAGCTGCGACACTCCTGCCTCGGTCAGATTGAGAACCTCGGCGACACCCTTGTTGGTGCGTTCGGATGCGCTCAAATGGTCACCGTCGAGCAAGGCGGCGGCAACAAGCGCACGTTCGATGAAGCTTAGATCCCGCCGCTCCTGGTTCTCCAACAGCTGATCACGAAGCGCCTGATCTCCCTCCATCTCTGTGACAATGGCGCGGACCTTGATCCCAAGTTCTCTGCAAGCTTCCAGTCGACGACGGCCATAGATCAGGCTGTAGCGATCACCCTCAAGCGGCCGGACGAGGATTGGTACTCGCTGGCCGTTCTTGGAAATTGACGCCTTGAGGCCCTCAGTCTCGATCTGCAGCCGGTCATCGAGCCGACCTGTGGTTTCGATTTGGTCAGGCTCGATTTCGAAAACGCCGCCGCGCAGCCTGCGCCCCTCGAGAGCGTCAGGCGCGTTGCGCAGGGTCTGCAGTGGCAGTCCCAGTTTAGGCTTTCTTGCCATTGCGTCCCCACGTGTTCTGGATGATCGCCGCGATCTCGTCGTTGACGGCGTTCATGGATTCGATTGCACGATCAAAAGTCTGACGCGTGAAGTCCTTCTTGTCGGCTTCATAGAGCGTCTGCTTCGTCAGCCCAGCATCAGAGATCGCTGTCGACTCAACCATGTGGTTGGTCAGGACTGACCTGCCGAACAGACCCCGGATGAAAGCAATGACCTCGGTCTGCGGGGCATCACCCACCTTGTAGCGGGTCGGCAGAAAGCGCAGCCAGTCGAAGCGAAGGTTTGCGCCAGCATCCCGGATGACGCCAAGCAGATCAGCGGTCATTCGCAGAAACTGCGACATGGACATCAGATCGAGCATTTGCGGGTGAACGGTGACAAGCACCCCTGAAGATGCTGAAAGGGCGGACATGGTTAAGAAGCCAAGCTGCGGCGGACAGTCGATGACGACGACGTCATAGTCCGCTTCGACACTGTCGAGCGCGTCACGCACACGGGCAAAGAATGCGCGGGCGCCGCCACGCTGGATGGCTGCCGGCGTCTCATGTTCGAATTCCATGAGCTCAAGGTTCCCGGGAATCAGGTCAAGACCACGGATGTAGGTCTTGCGGATCACGTCTGAGATCGGGACCGGTTCATCGTAGCGAACCGCATCATACAGCGTGCCACCCTCCATCAGGTCCAGCTCAGGCTGGATGCCATGCAGCGCGGAAAGGGATGCCTGGGGGTCCAGATCGATCGCAAGGACACGATATCCCTTGAGAGCCAAGCGCTGTGCAAGGTGAGCGGATGTTGTCGTTTTCCCGGACCCGCCTTTGAAGTTCACAACAGAAACAATCTGAAGCTCGTCACCGGCACGACGTCCCGGAACGTAGGTTCCAGGCTTCTTCGCGTTTGCCTCAAGGGCGTGGCGAATCTCCCAGATATCATCGAGGGTATATCGCCGGTGGCTGCCCGCCGTGGTTTCGACGTCAGCGATCTTTCCTTCTCGATGAAGCTTGCGAAGGTAGGTATGATCGACGCCAAGCAACTCGGCCGCCTCGCCGCTGGTCAGGCTGCGCATGACTTTTTTGGCGTCGGGAGGGAAGTGGGCAGCACGTTGCGCATGAAGATTGGACGCAAGAAGCTCTGCGTAGTGCCCGATGGCAATGTCCAGGTCCTGCTCAGCTTCGCTCATCTCTGCCTCGATTCGTGGGCGCGTTTTTTATGTGATCGCGCGTTATTTATCGAGACTATTGCCCGAGCTATCAGATTCGTGCAAGCTCTTTCTAGATTTGGTGTGGTTCAGCCACACAGGCACAAGGGCAAGCGTCGCTTAATTCAGTCGAGCAACTCTAGCTTCTCGGCCCGCTCCAACAGCATTTTCACCGAAGACGGCTGCCATCTTGTTCGGCCACGTGGTGTGCGTTCCCGCATTGATTCCAGGCGTTCACAGATCGCCTGAAGCGTGATGTCGGGGTCCGCGCCCTTGATGGCGGCGACGATGGCGGGCAGGCGGTCGTCGGTTTCGCGGCGCCCGGCGCGGGCCAAAACTGCCTCGGGCAGAAAGCCGTCGCGGACATAGGCCTTCACGGCGCGCAAGAGACGACTTTGGGTCCAGCGACGCGCCTCGGGCAGGGGGCCGTTGATGATGCGTAACACGTCTTCCCAGGCCAAGTCGGGGCGCAACCGGCGCACATGAGGAACCCAATCTTGTGCCGTTTCGTTCAGACGCTCCATGTAGCCGTCTTGTCGTGCCAGCCGCACCTTGCGAAGAGCGGCAGGGTCTTTGGCCCGCAGCCCAGGGTTGCCGCCCACGCGGCCCTTTGTGCGTGCGCTGGCAAGGCCGGCCTTGGTGCGTTCCCTAATTAAGGCGCGCTCGAACTCGGCCGCAGCGCCCAAGACCTGCAGCGTGAACTTGCCCTGCGGGGATCCAGTGTCGATCGGGTCCTGGATCGAGCGAAAAAACGCGCCCTTGGCCTCGAGCCGCTCGATCACCTCCAGCAGATGCGACAGGGATCGCGCGAGGCGGTCAATCCGCACGACCACCAGCGTGTCGCCCTTGCCGATGCGCTCCAACACCCGCGCAAGCACCGGCCGCGCACGGTTACCGCCCGAGGCCTGTTCTTCATGGATTTCGGCGCAGCCATCGGATTTCAGGGCCTGCGACTGGGGCAGGGGGGTCTGATCCTCGGTAGATACGCGCGCATAACCAATCAGGGGCATCAAAACAGTCTTTTTGCAGTTTCATACATCGCTATTAAACGACCGAATGATAGCGACGAGAGGAGAGGTCGCATGATGGCTGTTCGTCGCCCAAGATCAGCTTCCATTGACCAAAACTGAGCAT
>NZ_JAGPVV010000357.1 GCF_018066915.1 Roseovarius sp. | reverse complement strand
GTCGCTGCGGAAATCCGCTCGCTTTTCGGCATAAAGTGCGCGACCTGCTTGAACGCCGGGGCGTGCGCCCATCACATCCAGCCAGCGCGCCATATGGGGTTTGTCATCCAGCGTTTGCTGTTGGCCTTCCCACAGCGATGCCCACCCCCAGATCGCAAAATCTGCAATGGTGATATCGGGGCCTGCCACGAATTCGTGCAGCGCCAATTGCCTGTCCAGCACGGCGTAAAGACGCGCGGTTTCCGATCTGTAGCGGTCTTTGGCATAGGGCAGATCATTGGGCGGGTCCATGGCGGGGGCATATTTCAGGAAATGATGCGCTTGGCCCGCCATCGGTCCCACCCCGCCCATCTGCCACATGAGCCATTGATCGACCGCGATCTGATCACGCGCGGTCTGCCCATAGAATTGCCCGGTCTTGCGCGCCAGATATTGCAGGATCGTCCCGGATTCGAAAATATGGATCGGCGCGCCGTCCGGCCCCTCGGGGTCGGTGATCGCGGGAATACGGTTGTTGGGCGAGATGGCGAGAAATTCAGGCTTGTGTTGATCGCCGGCCCCGATGTCGATCAGGTGACAGCGATACGGCAGTCCCATTTCCTCAAGGGCGATGGAAACTTTCCAGCCATTCGGCGTGGGCCAGTAATAGAGGTCGATCGGGGCGGGCATCGGTCAGTCTCCTGCGCGTGGGTCACGCTCAGAATGACGGTTTGCGCCCCAATGGCAAGGGCAGGCGGACCTCTGGCAGGCTCAAAAGGCGCGACCAACGCGGTTCCGTCACGCAAGGCAGCGCCGCCCGGAGCGCCCCAAGCGGCAAATCCGGCCCCGCGCGCAAGAGGCTGTTGTAGAGGGCAAAGACACCGGGCCGGGTATAGGGCGACCAGTGACAGACGCGCGCGGCAGGCGGCGCAATGGCAAAGCCCGCGCGGTTGAGCGCCGCAAGCGTGCCGGGATGGTCCATCTGAAGCGTGAGAACATTGGGGCCCGTCGTCAGCGCCAGCCCAAGACTGCGATCGCCGCGCCGGGGCGCGGGGATCAGACACTCGAGCAGGAAGTCGTAAAAATCATTCTCGCGGCTGGTGATGTTGATCACCTCGGCACCGCGCCCCGCCGGGGTCTCGAGCGCCTCAGCCGCGCGCTGACCGAATTCGGCACCGGCCAGCAGGATCATGCGCTGCAACGCGCCCTCGGGCAGGTGCGCCAGCGCCGAGAGCACCACCCGCGCGCCCAAGGAATGTGCAACCGCGTGGATCGGGCGATCCGGGCGCGCGGCGCGAATCATCATGACCAGGTGCGCCAGTTGCGCCCCCGCCTCTGCGGCCGCGGCATAGGCGCGCCAGATATTGCCGCGCGCAGGCCAGCCAAACCCGATACCCAGCCCCTCATCGGTCGCACCCGCACCAAAGCCAAGCCCGGCAGGCCAGCTTCGGACCTTGAAACAGGTGCGCTGCGGGGTCAGCGAGAAGATGTGATCATGCGGACATTCGGTGGCATGGTGGGGCGCGTATTTGTAGCCATGGACCATCAGGATCACCGGCCCCGCGCCCCGCATCAGATCGGGCAGACCCTCAGCCAGATCACCGGCCCCGTCATGCAGCACCGGGCCGGTCGGCCCCGCATTGACATGGATCAGCGGCATGTCCCTCACCCCACCAGATGTTGTGGTTGAGAGCTACGCGGTGCATACGTCGTTCCGGTGACGCTTGCATGAAACCTGCGTGACAGAGTTGACGCGCGCGCAGCACAGGAGTAATCCGCATCCGTGGCGATTTGTTACCGGATTGCGGGCCACGTTAAACAAACCGCTAAAAGGTCAGGATGAAAGGCCCCTTTCGCTTGACCGCGTCGGGGCTTTTTTCATGGGCGGTTGGCCCGGAGGACGGATATGAGCGAGACTTGGCAAAAGCGCACCAAACTGGTGCATGGCGGCACGCGACGCAGCCAGTATAACGAGGTGAGCGAGGCGATCTTCCTCACCCAAGGGTTTGTCTATGACACCGCAGAGGCGGCAGAGGCGCGCTTCATCAAGGCAGGCGCGGATGAGTTCATCTATGCCCGCTATGGCAACCCCACCGTCGCGATGTTCGAGGATCGGATCGCGGCCCTTGAGGGCGCCGAAGATGCCTTTGCCACCGCGAGCGGCATGGCGGCCGTTTCGGGCGCGCTCACGTCCATGCTGCGCGCCGGCGACCATGTGGTGTCCGCCCGCGCCCTTTTCGGCTCCTGTCTTTATGTGCTCGAGGAAATCCTGACCCGCTTTGGGGTCGAGGTCACATTCGTGGACGGCACCAATCTGGACGAATGGCGCGCGGCCATCCGGCCCGGCACCAAGGCGGTGTTCTTCGAGACCATCTCGAACCCCACGCTCGACGTGGTGGATATCCGCGCGGTGGCGGATTTGGCCCACGCGGCGGGCGCGCTTGTGCTCGTGGACAATGTCTTTGCCACGCCGGTGTTTTCCCGCGCCATCGAACAGGGCGCGGATGTGGTCATCTATTCCGCGACCAAGCATATCGACGGGCAAGGCCGCACGCTGGGCGGGGTGATCCTTGGCACGCGCGATTTCATCCGCGGCACGGTGGAACCCTACATGAAACACACCGGCGGCTCGATGTCGCCCTTCACCGCCTGGGTCATGCTCAAGGGGCTCGAGACCATCGACCTGCGCGTGCGGGCACAAGCGGCAAGCGCGCAAGAGATTGCCGAGGCGTTGCAAGGCGACGCGCGTCTGGCGCGGGTGATCTATCCGGGTCTGCCTGACCATCCGCAGCATGACCTGGTGCGCGCGCAGATGGGCGAAGGCGGCACGGTTCTGGCGCTCGACCTCAAGGGCGGGCAAGAGGCGGCCTTCCGGTTCCTCAACGCGCTCGAGATTGTCATCATCTCGAACAATCTGGGCGATGCGAAATCCATCGTGACCCATCCCGCCACCACCACCCACCAACGCCTGCCTGCCGACCAGAAGGCGGCGCTTGGCATCACGCCGGGGCTGGTGCGGTTGAGCGTCGGCCTAGAGGATTGCGGCGACCTGATCCGCGACATCCAGAACGCGCTCGAGGCGGCAAACTGAGGCGTAAAGGTTTTTCAGCAATTTCCGGGGTTTGAATGATCCGCTTTGCCGCATTTGACGTAAATCCCTACGATAATGGCAATTCCTGCCGAAACCCTGTATGTAAGGGTCTGGCAGAGCGGATAGGGAAGTTTTGCGATGAATGTGCATCCGTCTGAGATGAAGCCTGCACCGGACCGGGACGAGGCCAAAGAGGCGCTGGCGCTGCTGCGCTCTTGGGCGCGCGCCGCGTCGCCCGAAGAGGTGGCCGATCTCGACCCGGCAATTGCACGGCTTTTGCCCTCGGGCGAAGTGTCGAACTATCCCACTCTGGCGCGGGATTATCCCGAGGATTTCGCCACAAGCGCCGCCTATCTGGCCAGCCTGCCCGATTTGCAGAACGGCCCGGCCTCGCTCATTCGCGGGACGCGGCAGCAGTTGCAGCATGTGGGCATTTCCAATTTCCGCCTGCCGATCCGCTATCACACCCGTGACAATGGCGATCTGACGCTCGAGACCTCGGTGACGGGCACGGTCAGTCTGGACGCGGGCAAGAAGGGCATCAACATGTCCCGGATCATGCGCAGCTTTTACAAACACGCGGAAAAGACATTCAGCGCTGATGTGATGGAGGCCGCCTTGTCGGATTACATCACCGATCTCGACTCGGTTGATGCGCGGCTGCAAATGCGCCTCTCCTATCCGGCACGCGTGCGCTCGCTGCGCTCGGGGCTGGAAGGCTACCAGTATTATGACATTGCGATGGAATTGGTGAAGAACGCGGGCATCACCCGCAAGTTCATGCATCTCGATTACGTCTATTCCTCAACCTGCCCCTGTTCACTCGAGTTGAGCGAACACGCGCGCTCTGCCCGGGGCCAACTGGCCACGCCCCATTCGCAACGCTCTGTGGCGCGGATTTCGGTGGAATTGGTCGAGGAGGATTGTCTGTGGTTCGAGGACCTGATCGAACTCGCCCGCCGCGCGGTGCCGACCGAAACACAAGTGATGGTCAAGCGTGAGGACGAGCAGGCCTTTGCCGAGTTGAACGCCGCCAATCCGATCTTTGTCGAGGATGCCGCGCGTCTCTTCTGCGAACAGTTGCTCGCTGATCCGCGCATCGGCGATTTCCGGGTCGTGGCCAGCCATCAAGAAAGCCTGCACAGCCATGATGCGGTCAGCGTGCTGACCGAGGGCGAGACCTTTGACGCCCAAAGCCTTGATCCCCGGTTGTTCCAGACCCTTATTCATGGGCGTTAAGCCCGGAAATCCGGCAAATCGGCCAAATGTTCAGCAGGAATCCGCGTAACGCTGCGAAATTGATTTGACCTATGGTCAAATTGCTGCAACGCAGCGATGCGCGCGTTATATTCCTGTCATCCGCTTGCGTTACACGCAGGCGCGCATCTGTTGAAAAGGACGAACTCATGCTTGCACCCGAACTTCCGCTGAAACTGTCCGCTGCCGGAATCCGGTTGACCGGATATATGGTCGAAAAACAGTTGCGCGTGGCGCAGGTCTATTGCGAGGCGTTTCTGAAAACTGGGATGTGGTCGCGCACCCTGACAGCCAAAGCTGCGGTGCCTGCGACCCCGGTCAAGGCCAAAGCCAAACCCAAGGCCGCCGCCGCCGCCCCCAAGCCGCGCCGCGCCACCCGCGCGCCCGCAGCCCCGGCAGCGCCCGTCGCCCCCGTGATCAAACCTGTGGTCAAACCCGCGATCAAAGCCGTGGAAAAAGCCGCCCCCGCCGTCGCCGTGAAACCGGCGCCGGTGGCCGAGGTAAAGCCCGCGCCCAAACCCACCCCAGTGGTCGCGCCCAAACCCGCACCCTTGGCCGAGGTCAAGGCCGCGCCGAAGCCCGTCGCACCCCCGGTGAGCACAGCGCAGCCCACCCCGCAGCCCACAGCGCGCGTGATCCCGGTCGATACGACCGCACCCAAGCGCCAGCCCTCGCCGCCCCCGGCCATGCCCGAGAGCACGCCCAAGGCCAAGGCCGAGTGATCCAAAAAGGCCGGGATGCACCCTCTGCAACCCGGCCATTCCGTTTCCGCGCTGGTCGTGTCAACCTGACTGACCTAGCTAGGGGACAGGGAGGAAACCAAACCACGTAAAGTGAGGTTTCCAATGGCCAATATCACAACCAATGTTTCTGCATCTCCTCTGCGCGAGGGATTGAAACGCTTTGTTGCAGCACTCGTGCGCGGGCTTGAGGCCCAAGCCGCCGTCACGTCACGCCGCAACCGGATCGAAGCACTGGAAGCGAAATCCGACGCGGAACTGGCCCGCATGGGTCTGCGCCGCGACGAGATCGCCTACCACGTCTTCAAAGACCTGTTCTACGCTTGATGTGCGACGGGGGCGGGCACCCTGCCCGCCCTGTCAGGCGTCCTTGTCGTCCTTTTCCTCGGTCGAATGATCGCGAAAGAGCGCGCCTTGCGCCATAAAGAACAGAAAGATCGCCGCAGTCAGGCCAAAGGTCTTGAAATAGACCCACATTTCCTCGGTCTGCGTGCGCCAGATCGCTTCGTTCAGCACGGCGAGGCCAAAGAAGAAGAGCATCAAGCGCCGGGTCAGGATCATCCACCCCGCATCGGTCAGCGGCATGACCCCATCCATCACATATTGCAGATAAGAGCGCCCGCGCAGCAGGCCATATCCCAGCACCCCGCCAAACAGCAGGTAGATCATCGTCGGCTTCATCTTGAAGAAGCGCGGATCGTTGAACCAGACGCTGAGACCGCCAAACACCACGATCAGCACCGCCGTGACCACCTGCATCCGGCTCAGATGCCCGGTGAGCCGCCACAATAGCCCCATCGAGAGCAGAAACACCGGGATGAACCCGGCGGTGACGACGATAAAACCCTCATACTCGGTGCCGCCGATCATAAAGACCCGGTCCTTGAGCCAGAGATAGGCGGCAAAAAAGCCCAGCACAGGGCCAAATTCCAGAACCGGCTTGGCCCATTTGGGCGGCTGCGTGTGATCCATGTCGTCAGGTTTCCTTATCAGTCACGCCGGTTGTGACGCATTCAGCCGCCAAGCTCAACTATGACCGCCCCCGCCGCGATCAAGGCCATGAGCGCAATACGTCGCGGCCCCACCGTTTCCTTGAGCACGAGCCAGCCAATCAGGGCGGCAAAAACGGTCGAGGTCTCGCGCAGCACCGCCGCCTCGCCCACCTTGTCAAGACGCGTGGCCAGCATGATCGACCCAAAGGAAAAGAACGCCACCACCCCACCCGTGACGCCGCGCAACAACAGGGGGCCTACCGCGTGCCGCTCTGGCATATTGCGCCAGCGCAGATAGGCAAAGGGCGGAATCGTCAGACCGTCCAGAAAAAAGAACCACGCAAGGAAGGTAAAGGGATCAGCCGCCGCGCGAATACCGTAGGCGTCATAGGTGGTATAGAGCGCCACAAAGAGCCCCGTCGCCACCGCCAGACCCAGCGCCAGCGGCATCGTATCGCGGTTGAGCGTGAGCGTGCGCAGGTTATAGACCGCCAGCCCGTAGATACCACAGAGAAGCACCGCGACGCCCAGCCATTGCACCGGGGTAAACAGCTCTCCGAAAATCGCATAGGCCCCGATCACGGTGAAAAGCGGCCCGGTGCCCCGCACCACAGGGTAAACAACCGTATAGGCACCGCGCGTATAGGCCATCGCCTGCAACACCTTATAGCCGATATGGATCACCACCGCGCCGGCAAAGATGGGCCACATATGCGCCTCGGGCCAGGGCACGACGAAGAGGGCAAAGGGCGCGGCCATGGCGGCATAGCTCGCATCTATCACGCCCCGGCTGAGCCAAGGATCATGCCGCCCCTTCTGCAGCGCGCCAAAAATGGCATGCAAGAGCGCCGCCAAGAGGGCAAGGGCCATGGCGAGTTGATGCCCCGCCTCGGTCCCCTCAAGCGAAATCAGCCAGGCACTCATTCAGAGGCAATGGCCTTGGGGGGCCAGCCCCCCAAACCCCCCGAGGTATTTGACGCCAGATGAATGGCGCAACCGATCATTTCCCCTCAAGCCCGGTGAGGGCGTCGGCGAAATCCTGCGGATCGAACGGGGCCAGATCGTCGATCTGTTCGCCCACGCCGATGGCATGGATCGGCAGACCGAATTTATCCGCCAGCGCCACCAGCACACCGCCGCGCGCGGTGCCGTCGAGCTTGGTCATGATCACGCCCGAGACATCGGCGAGCTTCTGAAAGGTCGCCACTTGGCTCAGCGCATTCTGCCCCGTCGTGGCATCGAGCACGAGCAACGTGTTATGCGGCGCACTTGGATCTTTCTTTCGGATGACACGCACGATCTTGGCCAGTTCCTCCATCAGATCGGCGCGGTTCTGCAACCGTCCGGCGGTGTCGATCATCAAGAGGTCCGCGCCCTCGGCCTCGGCGCGGGTCATCGCGTCATAGGCAAGACTGGCAGGGTCCGAGCCTTCGGGCGCGGTCATCACCGGCACACCGGCGCGCTGCCCCCAGACCTGCAACTGTTCGACTGCCGCCGCGCGAAACGTATCTCCGGCGGCGATCACAACGGATTTCCCCGCCGCCTTGAACTGCGCCGCGAGCTTGCCGATGGTCGTGGTCTTGCCCGAGCCGTTGACCCCCACCACCAACACCACCTGCGGGCGTTTGGCATAAATCGGCATGGGGCGCGCCACAGGCTCCATGATGCGGGCGATTTCCTGCGCAAGCAGTTCCTTGATTTCCTGCGTCGAGAGGCGTTTGCCCATGCGCCCCTCGGCCATGTTGGCGGTGACCCGCAGCGCCGTGTCCACGCCCATATCCGCCGCGATCAGCAATTCCTCGAGGCTTTCGAGCATGGCATCGTCAAGCACGCGGCGCGGTGCCGCTTCAGGCGCGGCGCGGCCCAAGAGGCGACCAAATATGCCGCCACGTTGTGCTGACGCGGGCAGATCATCGGGAATCTCGATCGGCTGCGGCGGGGCGATGCCCTCGGTGGGGGGCGGTGGCACCTCTTGCGGGGATGGCGCGACAGGGGCCTCTTGTGGCGCAGGGGCAGGCACCTCTGGCACAGGGGGCGGAACGGTTGGCGTGCTCTCTTGCGCGCGCCCGTCCTCGACAATCGCCTCCAGACCCTCTTCGAGCTTGGAAGAGGATTTGAACAACCGTTCCTTGAGTTTCGAGAAAAACGCCATGCGCCCTCCGATCCGCGTGTCAGTCCTGACCTAATGCGGATCGAAGGGAGATGGAAGCCTGCGCTTGGTTCAGATTTCGTCGGCGAAATGCTTCATCGTCAGGCGGATGGGATTGGGCGCAGCCTGTCCCAGACCGCAGATGCTGGCATCGGCCATCGCCGTGCAAAGCTCTGTCAAGAGCGGCTGATCCCAGGTATCGGCCTGCATCAGCTTGACCGCCTTTTCACAGCCCACCCGGCAGGGCGTGCATTGCCCACAGCTTTCATCCTCGAAGAAACGCAGCATATTGAGCGCCGCATCCCGCGCCCGGTCGTGATCCGAGAGCACCACCACCGCCGCCGAGCCGATAAAGGTGCCATGCGGTTGCAGCGTGTCGAAATCGAGCGGAATATCGTTCATCGACGCAGGCAAGAGGCCCGAGGACGGGCCGCCGGGCTGATAGGCCTTGAACACATGGCCCTCGCGCATGCCCCCCGCCGCCGCGATGATGTCGGTGATGGTGGAGCCTGCGGGCAGCAGATAGACGCCCGGTGTCTTGACCCGTCCCGACACCGAATAGGACCGAAGCCCCTTGCGGCCATTATGCTCGACCGTGTTCAGGATTTCCGGCCCCTCGCGCAGGATGCGCGTGACCCAGAGCAGGGTTTCGATGTTGTTGACCAGCGTGGGACGGTTGAAAATCCCCACCTGCGCCACAAACGGCGGGCGGTGACGCGGCAACCCGCGCTTGCCTTCGATCGATTCGATCATGGCACTTTCTTCACCGCAGATATAGGCACCAGCGCCGCGCCGCAGCTCGACATAGCCGGGTTCGATCACGCCCGCCGATTCCAGCGCGGCAATCTCGGTGGCGAGGATTTCGAGAACAGCCGGATATTCATCGCGCATGTAGATAAAACAGCGCGCAGCCTCGACCGCCCAAGCGGCGATCAGCATCCCCTCCAGGAAGAGATGCGGCGTCCGCTCGAGGTAATAGCGGTCCTTGAACGTGCCCGGCTCTCCCTCATCCCCATTGACGGCCAGATAGCGCGGACCGGGTTCGGCGCGCACAAAGCCCCATTTGCGCCCCGACGGGAACCCAGCCCCGCCTAGACCGCGCAGCCCGGCATCGAGCAGGGTTTGCTGCACACGCTCGAATTCGGCATCGGCATTGGGGGTGGCGCGCAGGTCCGTGAGCGTGGCATAGCCGCCCGCCGCGCGATACGCGTCAAATCCTTCGTAATCCGGCACATGGGCATGCGTATC
>NZ_JAGPVV010000356.1 GCF_018066915.1 Roseovarius sp. | reverse complement strand
GCAGAGGCGGCTCTTCGGGCACAATTGGCGCAGCAGGGGCTGACCCTGCTCAAGGTGCTGTCGAAGAAGGAAAGCTGAGGTGACAACCAGAGGGGAGCGCGGATGCGCGGGATAACCACCACCGCCGCCGATGCGCGCCGTTCGGGCAACCGGGTGGTGATCGCCGGTGTTGGGGCCATCGTGGCCATCCTGACCAGTGCCGCAGTATTCCTGTTCCTCAGCCTGCCAGATGCCAATGCGTTCAATGCCAAGGTCGAGCGGATCTTTGTCGAGAATGATGCGCTGACCGGTCAGGGCGAAATCAAGCTGCTGGAAATTCTGGCGCTCTCGGGCACGGCATTCTCGGAAACGTTGGTCAGCTACCGGATGGTGATTTTTGTGCTGCTGGTTTTTGCCACGGCGCTCTTGGTCGCCTCATTGGTGTTTCTGGTGATGCTGATCACCCTCAACCGCCGCATGGCGCAGATCGAGCGCTCTGGGATTCAAGTCAGTTCCCTGCTGATCAGCCGCGACGAAAAGACGGTCTATCTAAACGATATGGGCTTCAAGCTGACCGATGCCGCCATGGAAACGCTCAGCGTTCTGGCCGAGGCGCGGATGGATGATGACGTGATGACCGGGGCCGAGATTGAGGCGGTGATTTCAGGGCGCAAGCCCGAGGACTGTGAAGAGGCGGCAGGCGCCACGCGGATCAAACGCCTGCGTGATACCTTGGGCAATCAGCTGGTGAGTGAACTCTTGGTCAAGAATATCGCACGGCGGGGCTATATGCTTGCCATCGACAAGGATGTGATCCGGGTGATCTGAGGCGGCTCAGACCCCCAGTGCCGCTACCAGCCGCGACCAGTCATGCGCCCAGCCATCATCGTTGCGTTCGCTCAGGCGGATCATCCAAAGCTCCATCTCTTGCCCCGGCAGCGTTTTATCAAGGGGCACCAATCGCCCCTCGTCCAGATCGCGTTGCACCATGCCTTCGGGCAGCCATGCCACCCCGATTCCCCGGCGCGCATATTCATGCGCCGCCAGCGTCAGCGCGGTTTCGGCGCGGCGGCGCAGGAGGCGGTTTGCCGGAATACGCGGCAGGATCGCGCGCGCCATGATCTGCCCCAGAAATACATCTGCCGGATATCCGATGAACGGCAGGTCATTGCCCTGCGCCAGACGCGGGGCCGCCACGGGCCTTAGCCGCTCGCGCCCCAAAAGAACCTGCTCAAAGCTGCGGTTGAGCGTGAGTGGCGCAATTTCAGGCACGGCATAGACGACCGCCAGATCGGCCTCGCCCGACAAGAGGCGCAAGAGACATTCCTCGCGGTTGTCAGAGCGCACCCGCACCGGCCGCCCGCCCTGCGCGGTCAGGATGCTGACAATCGCGGGGGAATGGGTGGTGGTGATGGCATGCTGACAGGCAAGTGTGAGGCCACGCGCGCCGGCGCTCTGCATCAGGCTCTCGCGCAGGTGGCGCAATTGCGTGGCCAGCGCCCGCATCTCGCCTGATTGCGCCTCGATATCGGGCAAGAGGACGACAGGTTTGCGACGCCTGTCAAAGAGCGGCACGCCAAGCGCCTCTTCGATCGCACGCAGGCGGCGGGTAAAGGCGGATTGGCTGACATGCCGTATCTCGGCGGCGCGGGCGAGTGATCCGGCATCGGCCACCGCCAGAATATCATCCAACCATTCCAGCCGCATATTGCAATCCTTGCATTATATGGGGCGATAATAGCATTAGACGCGGCCTATGTCCCGCCTTAGCCTACGGAAAACGCATGTTAATGGAGGACACCCATGCATCTTGCCCGTTATCCCCGCCGCTTTCTCGCCCATCTGCCCACGCCGCTCGAGCGGCTGGACCGGTTGACCAAGGAATTGAACGGTCCGGAAATCTGGATCAAGCGGGATGATTGCACCGGCCTCAGCACCGGCGGCAACAAGACCCGCAAGCTGGAATTCCTGATGGCCGAGGCGGAATTGCAGGGCGCGGATATGGTGATGACCCAAGGGGCCACGCAATCCAACCATGCCCGTCAAACGGCAGCCTTTGCCGCCAAGCTGGGCATGGATTGCCACCTGCTGCTTGAGGATCGGACCGGATCGAACAACGCCAATTACAACAATGGCGGCAACGTTCTGTTGGATCACATGCATGGGGCGACCACGGAAAAGCGCCCCGGTGGCGGCGATATGAATGCCGAAATGGAAAAGGTCGCGGACAAGTTCCGTGCCGAGGGCCGCAATGTCTATACCATCCCCGGTGGTGGGTCGAACCCCACGGGCGCGCTGGGCTATGTCAACTGCGCCTTCGAGATGCTGGCGCAGTTCAATGATCGGGCGCTCAAGGTGGATCACATTGTCCATGCCACCGGCAGTGCTGGCACGCAGGCGGGGCTGATCACCGGCCTCAAGGCGATGAATGCGCAAATCCCGCTTTTGGGTATCGGTGTGCGCGCGCCCAAGGCCAAGCAGGAAGAGAATGTCTACAACCTCGCTTGCGCCACTGCTGAAAAGCTGGGCTGCGCCGGAGTGGTCAAGCGCGAGGATGTGGTCGCCAATACCGATTATGTCGGCGAAGGCTATGGTATTCCCACTGAATCCGGCATCGAAGCCATTCACATGTTTGCCGAACTAGAGGCGATCCTGCTTGATCCGGTCTATTCAGCCAAAGGGGCCGCAGGCTTTATCGACCTCATTCGCAAGGGCCATTTCAAGAAAGGCGAGCGCGTCGTCTTTCTGCATACCGGCGGTGCGGTCGCGCTCTTTGGCTATGACAGCGCCTTTGATTTCTCGGGACGCTGGAAGAAGTAACCCACCCCACAGGGTGAGCAAGACAGAGCCCCGCAGCAATGCGGGGTTTTCCATGCCCGACATATCCGGTAAAGCGCTCTGGAACCCATATTTGCCGGCGGAAGAGCACGCATGAAATTCACATTGTCCTGGCTGAAAGAGCATCTGGAAACCACCGCCTCGGTGGAGGAGATCGCCGAGACCCTGACCGATCTGGGTCTGGAGGTGGAGGGGATCACCGATCCCGCCGCGCGGCTGCGTGACTTTACCATCGGCAAGGTGCTCAAGGCGGAACCACATCCTGATGCGGACCGGCTGCGCGTTTGTCAGGTGGCCACGGCGGATGGCGAGACACAGATCATCTGCGGTGCGCCCAATGCACGTGAGGGGATCACCGTGGTCATCGCCAAGCCGGGCGTTTACGTGCCGGGGATCGACACCACCATCGGCGTGGGCAAGATCCGTGGCATCGAGAGCCACGGCATGATGTGTTCCGAACGCGAGATGGAGTTGAGCGAAGAGCACGACGGCATTATCGAACTGCCCTCTGGCGAGGTGGGCCAGCGGTTCACCGATTGGCTGGCCGCGCATGAGCCTGCCAAGGTGGACCCGGTGATCGAGATCGCCATCACCCCCAACCGCCCCGATGCGCTTGGCGTGCGCGGCGTGGCGCTTGATCTCGCGGCGCGAGGATTGGGCACCATGAAGCCCGCCAAGACCGTTGACATAGAAGGGCAGTTTTCCTGCCCCATCGGTGTGACGATTGACGAAAACACCGCTACCGGCGGCTGTGAGGTTTTTGCCGGGCGCTTGATCCGGGGGGTCAAGAATGGTCCGTCGCCCGAATGGCTGCAACAGCGGTTGCGGGCCATCGGGCTGCGTCCGATCTCGACCCTCGTCGATATCACCAATTTCTTCACCTATGACCGCAACCGCCCCCTGCATGTGTTTGACGCCGACAAGGTCAGCGGTAATTTGCGGGTGCACCGCACAACGGGCGGCGAGACGTTGAGCGGCCTTGACGACAAGGAATACACCTTTGGTCCCGGTCAGGTGGTGATCTCCGATGACACCGGCATCGAGAGCATTGGTGGTATCATGGGTGGCCTTGCGACCGGCTGCACCGACGAGACCGTGAATGTCTTTCTCGAAGCGGCGGTTTGGGACACGGTGCAGATCGCCACAACGGGCCGTGCCCTGCGCATCAACTCCGACGCGCGCTATCGCAACGAGCGTGGCATTGATCCAGCGTTCAACATGGAAGCATTGGATCTGGCGACGCAGATGATCCTTGATCTCTGCGGCGGTGTGCCCTCGAACCGCGTGGTCGCGGGCAAGGTGCCGGACGTGAGCCGCGCCTATCGGCTGGATACGGCGCGGGTGCAATCGCTTGTGGGGATGGATATCCCCGAGAGCGAGCAGCGCCAGACGCTGACCGCCCTCGGCTTCAAGCTCGAAGGCAATATGGCCTATGTCCCGAGCTGGCGTCCGGATATTCTGGGCGAAGCCGATCTGGTGGAAGAGGTGGCGCGGATTGCGTCCCTGACCAAGCTGAAAGGCCGCCCGATGGCGCGCGCCCTGCCGGGCGTGCCGAAACCGATCCTAAGCCCGATGCAAAAGCGCGAGCAGATCGCGCGGCGCACAGGTGCGGCGCTCGGCTATAATGAATGTGTCACCTACAGCTTTATCGACCATGCGGCGGCAACGCTCTTTGGCGGCGGCGATGATGCCACGATGTTGGCCAATCCGATCAGCTCGGATCTCAGCCACATGCGCCCAGACCTGCTTCCGGGTCTCTTGCGGGCAGCTGCGCGCAATCAGGCGCGGGGGATCATGGATCTGGCGTTGTTCGAGGTGGGGCATGCCTTTCATGGTGGCGAGCCGGGCGATCAGCATTTGCAGGTTGCGGGCCTCCTTGTGGGGCGCACCGGGCCCAAGGATGTGCATGGCGCGGCGCGTGCGGTCGATGTGTTTGATGCCAAGGCCGATGCCGAGGCGATCCTCGCCGCCATCAGCGCGCCCGCCAAGGTGCAGATCCTGCGTGACGGTCCGGCGTGGTTCCATCCCGGACGGCATGGGCGGATTTGTCTCGGCCCCAAGAAGGTGTTGGGCATCTTTGGCGAAGTGCATCCGCGCGTCTTGCAGGCGCTAGACGTCAAGGGGCCTGCCGTGGCCTTCACCCTCTATCCGGCGGAAATTCCGCTGCCGCGCAAGACCTCTGCCAGTAGGGGCGCGCTCGACATCAGCGATTTGCAGGCGGTCGAGCGCGATTTCGCCTTTGTCGTGGACGCACAAACCGAGGCGTTGACCCTGATCAACGCCGCCGCAGGGGCCGACAAGGCCCTGATCGAGGATGTTCGGGTGTTTGACGCGTTCAGCGGCGGCAGTCTGGGGGAGGGCAAGAAATCTCTCGCCCTGACCGTGCGCCTGCAACCGCGCGACAAGACCCTGACCGAGGCCGAGATCGAGGCGGTTTCGGCCAAGATCATCGAGAAAGTGACCAAGGCCACCGGCGGCGTGCTGCGGGGCTGAAGAAAAAGGAGGAAACCATGCTCAAGGTCTATCTGTCAGGCGAAATCCATACCGATTGGCGAGAGCAGATCATCGAGGGGTCCAAGGGACTTGATGTGGTGTTCTCGAGCCCGGTCACGGATCACGCCGCCAGCGACGACTGTGGCGTGGCGATTCTGGGCGAAGAGCCGAACAAATATTGGCACGACCACAAAGGCGCGATGGTCAATGCCATCCGCACCCGCAAAGGCCTAGCCGAGGCGGATGTGGTCGTGGTGCGTTTTGGCGAGCAATACAAACAATGGAACGCAGCCTTTGACGCGGGCTATGCCGCGGCGCTTGGCAAGTCCCTGATCATTCTGCAACGCCCGGAACATGACCATGCCCTCAAGGAAGTGGATGCCGCCGCCCTCGCCGTGGCGCGCGAACCGGCGCAAGTGGTGGACCTGCTGCGCTATGTCCTGACTGGAACCTTGCCGCGCTAGGTGGGCGTGCTGCTCATGTGAAGGGGATCACCAGCCCGACAAGGATCAAGAGGGCCCCCGACCCGATGTTCATCCGCCTGAGCGCCGCCGGACTTTGCAAGAGGCGGCGCGCGCGATCCAGAAAGAGCGCAAGTGCCAGATTGCCCAGCATTGGGATAATGGCAGAGATGGCGAGGATCGCCGCGATGTCTGGCGCTGTGACCTGCGAGAGGTCGAAAAAACCCGGCAGAAATCCCATGTAAAATAGGATTGCCTTGGGGTTGCCGATCACCGCTGCGACGCCCACGGAAAAGCCCGCCCAGATGCCGGGGCGGGTCATGCGGCTATCGGCACCGGGCACCCGCGCAGGCGCGCGGATCAGCAAAAGACCCATCGCAATGAATACCCCCGCTGCAACCCAACGCAAGAGGCTGAGGGCGTCGCCATAGAGCGACAGCACCCACGCAAGGCCGAGGATGGCACAGAGCGGCCAGATCAGATCGCCCAAGGCCACACCCACCGCCAGAGGCCACGCTCCGGCCATGCCGCCCGAGAGGGCGCGCGCGGTGAGCGCCACCCAAACCGGCCCCGGCACGGCCCAGAGGCCCGCCATGGCGGCGGCATAGAGCGCCAGTTGTTCCCCTGTGACTGTCATTCACACGCTCCCGATCACACGGCTCAGCCCACCGTCTTCGACCACTTCGATATGCTGCGCCCTGTCACCCAGTTCGGTGAAAAGCTCCGGCCCGGTGCCGGTCATCCACGCCTGAGCACCCAGAGCGCAGATTTCGTCATAGAGGGCGGCACGGCGGGTGGCGTCAAGATGGGCCGCGACCTCATCCAGCAACAAGAGCGGTGGTGCCCCGAAATCGCGGGCGAGTGCACGGGCATTGGCGAGGATGAGCGAGACCAAGAGCGCCTTTTGCTCTCCGGTAGAGCAGTCGGCGGCGGGCACGCCTTTGGCGGCATAGACGCCATAGAGATCGGCGCGGTGCGGACCGATAAGGGTGCGCCCGGCCAAAAGGTCGCGAAAGCGGCTCTCGGCCAGCGCCTGACGCAGGTCATCGGCGGTCTCGGGCATCTCGCCTTCGGTTTGGGTAAGCTCAAGCTCGGCGGTCGGAAAGGCGGTTTCGGCCTGCATCTGCGCGCCTGCGATCAGCGCTAGGGCATGCTGGCGGTTGGCGTGGATTTCGGCGCCTGCATCGGCCATTTGCCGTTCAAGGGCGAGATACCATTGCGCATCGCGGACCTGATCCTTGAGCAGGCGGTTGCGCTCGCGCATCGCCTTGTCATAAGCAAGCGTGGCTTCGGCATGGGCGGGAACAAAGCTCATGGTCATCCGATCGAGAAAACGGCGGCGCCCGTCCGCCCCTTCGATCCAGAGACGGTCCATGGCAGGGATGAGCCAAAGCACGCGCGCGACGCGCCCGAGCGCAATCTGCGTGGCGGTCTTGCCGTCGATGCGGACCTGACGGGCGGCCATGCCCTCGGCGAAGGTTTCGACTTCGTGGACCTGATGCAGGGAATGCAGGATCGTGGTGATCTTCCAACCGAGCGCCTCGGGTCGCCGTGCCATATCCTGCGCCGCCGCGCGCCGCAGGCCACGACCGGGCGACAAAAGAGAGACCGCCTCGATCAGATTGGTCTTGCCTGCGCCATTCAGCCCATGAATTGCCACAGGCCGCGCATCCAGCGACAATCGCCCGAATTTATGCGAGCGGAAATGCGAGAGGGTCAATTCCGAGAGGTAAAGGCCGGGCATTCACGGCCCTTTCATCGTTCCGAAAAATACTCCCGCCGGAGGCTCCGACAGGGGTCACACCCGCATCGGCATGACGACATAGACCGCTGTCGTGTCATTGCCTTCGCGCATCAACGTGGGATCGCCCGAAGAGTTGAACAGGAAAACGGCGTTCTCGCGGTCCACCTGACTGGCAATTTCCAGAAGGTACTTGGCGTTGAATCCAATCTCCAGCCGTTCATCGCCATAGGCCACGGCCAATTCTTCTTCGGCAGCACCGCTGTCGGGGGCATTGACCGAGAGGATCAGACGGTCTTCGTCAAGCGAGAGTTTCACAGCGCGCGAACGCTCGGAACTCACAGTGGCGACACGGTCGACGGCTTGCGCAAACTCTGCGGCGTCTACTTCCATTCGGCGGGTGTTGCCCTGTGGGATGACGCGGGTGTAGTCGGGGAATGTCCCGTCGATCACCTTTGAGGTGAGGGTGATATCAGGGGTGGCAAAGCGGATCTTGGTTTCCGAGACCGAGACCGCGATCTTCATGTCATCGTCTTCCAAAAGCTTGCGCAATTCGCCCACCGTCTTGCGCGGGACGATCACACCGGGCATGTCCGACGCGCCATCGGGCAGGTCGGCATCAATACGCGCGAGACGGTGGCCATCGGTGGCCACACAGCGCAGAACCTTGCCGCCATCGGCGTCAGAGACATGCAGATAGACGCCATTGAGGTAATAGCGGGTTTCCTCGGTTGAAATGGCGAATTTCGATTTGTCGAAGAGACGGCGCAGCACGGGTGCCGGGGCCGAGAAATTGCTCGCGTATTCCGAGGAGGCCATCACCGGAAAATCTTCCTTCGGCAATGTGGCCAGATTGAAATTGGAGCGACCGGCCTGAACCGTGAGGCGGCCAGAGGCCCCATCGTCGCTCAGCGTGACGAGCGACCCATCGGGTAGTTTGCGCACGATTTCATGCAGCATGACCGCCGATACGGTCGTGGCTCCGGCACGCTCGACCTGGGCCGGGGCCTTGTCCACCACCTCGATATCAAGATCGGTGGCGCGGAACTGCACGCTGTTGCCCTCGGCCTCGATCAGCACATTGGCGAGGATTGGAATGGTGTTGCGCCGTTCGACCACAGATTGGGCCTGGGACACGGCCTTGAGCAATGCGCCGCGTTCGATGCTGAGTTTCATTCCCTCGCTCCTGTCAGGTGCCGGTTCAACGCCGGGAGGGGCAAGGTAGCAACTCTACCCCGCACCTCAAGTGTTTTCTGGTGTTTTCGGCTGGAAAACCGGCAGCGTCAAGGGCTGCCGCCTCTTACCCTTCCAGCGTGCGGCGCAGAAGCTCCAAGTCTTCGGCGATCTGCGCATCCTGAATACGCAATTCGTCAATACGCTTGACGCCGTGCATAATTGTGGTGTGATCGCGGCCTCCAAAGCGGCGGCCAATTTCCGGGAGCGAGCGCGAGGTCATCTGCTTGCACAGATACATCGCCACCTGACGGGGCCGGGCATAGCAGCGCGTGCGTTTGGGGCCAATCATGTCGCTCAGGCGGATGTTGTAATGGTCCGAGACCTTGCGCTGAATTTCCTCGATGGACACCTTACGCTCGGAGGCACGCAGCACGTCCGCCAGACAATCCTGCGTCAGTTCCAGCGTGATCGGTTTGCGCACCAGCGAGGCAAAGGCAAAGAGCCGGGTCATCGCCCCTTCGAGCACGCGGACATTGGTGCTGATCCGGTGGGCTAGGAATTCGAGCACCCCGTCATTCAGCACGAGGTCAGGGTATTGCGCGCGGTAGCGATCGACCTTGGATTGCAGGATGCCAAGGCGCAATTCGTAATCGGTCGGATGCAGGTCAACCACGAGGCCACATTGCAGGCGTGACTTGATGCGTTCCTCGAGGTTGGCAATCTCGCCGGGGGCGCGGTCGGCAGAAATCACGATCTGCTTGTTCTGATCCACGAGGGCGTTGAAGGTGTGAAAAAACTCTTCTTGGGTGCTGTCCTTGCCGGCGATGAACTGCACATCGTCCACCATCAGCACATCGACCGAGCGGAACACGGATTTGAAATCCATCATCTTGCGGTCGCGCAGCGCCTGAACGAAGCGATACATGAACTGTTCCGCCGAGAGATAGACGACGTTGAGGTCGGGCCTGGTGATCTTCAACTCCCAGGCAATCGCATGCATCAGGTGGGTCTTGCCCAGCCCGACGCCGCCATAAAGAAACAGCGGATTGAAGGTCACGGGGCCACATTCGGCCACCCGGCGCGCGGCGGCATGGGCCAGCTCGTTGGGCTTGCCCACGACGAAACTGTCAAAGGTAAACCGCTCGTCCAGCGGGGCAGACGGCACGAGGCTATCGGCCAGAGGTTCCACCGGGGCAGGCGCGGCGGGCCGGGTGGGGCGCGTGCCACTGTTGGCCGCGACGCGGAACTGCACCCGCCTGACATCCGGAGCGAGGCTGCTCATCTGATAGAGGATCAACTCGCCGAAATGTTGCGAGACATAATTGCCAAGAAACGTCGTAGGCACATGAAAGGTCGCAACACCATCATCGACGCGGGCGAATTCGAGTGGTTCGATCCAGTTCTTGAAATTGCTCTGCCCGATGGATTGCTGAAGTTTCTGCTTCAACTGGCCCCATTGCTCTTGTGTCATTCTGTCCCCGTTCCGCGACTCTGCCGTTCTTCTCAAACCGGATCGAACAGCAGCTGCTCGACCCCGTGCGACACGAGTCTGAGTGTGGCAAAAGACCATACGGGCCGTTGTCACAGCAACGGTCGCGTGTTCCTTCGTCAACAAGCGCGCATTCTGGGGTCAATCACCTTGGATGCGCGGCCCGTCCCAAAGCCACGCGGTTCTTGACCGCAAAATACATTCGCATTGGACATGGCCAGAGCAAAATGCTCAGTTGCGGTGCCGTGACCGAGGTATTCCCTCTGTGTCCGGCGCCGATGCAGCCTGTCCCCCCAAGCGTGAATCGCAGGTCTGAAACTAGCAACCTCAGAGGCGCGGCGGCAACTATTCTATGCGCTTGACACGCGCTTTGACTGAAAAGAATCTCTGGCCGCCTTCAGACCGCCAAACATGCAAAAGGCAGCGCCGGGAGCGCTGCCTTTTACTTTCAATGGGTTGCTTCTCAGCTCTGTGCGATGGCCTTGACGCGGGCCGACAGGCGCGAAATTTTGCGCGATGCGGTGTTCTTGTGAACCACACCTTTGGTCACGCCACGCATCAACTCGGGTTGCGCGTTGCGCAGGGCGGTCACGGCTGCTTCTTGATCGCCAGAGGCGATGGCCTCTTCGACCTTGCGCAGGAAGGTGCGGATGCGCGAGCGGCGGGATTTGTTGACGGCGAAACGCTTTTCGTTCTGACGGGCGCGTTTCTTGGACTGCGGCGTATTGGCCATGAGAGTGAGCCTTTCTCGGTTCGATATGTGTAAACGCACGTCATACCCAACCGGGACCCCCGCCGAACGGGGTGATTCTTGCCTGAGCGGGCATCACGCGCATGTCTGGCGTGCCGTATACGCCAGTTGGTCCGGAATGCAAGCCCCTCTGGGTGGTGTGCTCAGTCGCCCAGCGTGGCGTGAACCTCGTCAAGGTCAATCTCGCCCACGGGCATCTTGTTGGCGGGATTCTCGAAATCGTATTTGAAGAGGTCGAAATCGCGTTTGTAGATCTCGTAGATCAGATGCATCGACAGATCGTCGAAATAATCCTCGACCGGATGGGCGCGTTTGGGCCCGTGGCCCTCGGATTCGTTAAAGCGCGGGATCGTCTTGAGGTCGATCTTGTGCTTGGTATTGATGGCAGCCAACACCTCGCCCATGCCCTCATCGAATTTCTCGGTCCAGAAAATCTTGTCGTAGCGGCCACCGTTCACGATGAAGGTCGAGATATGGCCGGACATCGCGGACCAGTGAATATCTGGCTCCATCGGACGTTTCCAGCGGATGGTATCGCGCGCGAAAAGCAGGAAACGACGAAAGCTCTTGATCTGGTCAAACTCTTGTTTGCCGTCGTCGCCGCCCACCTCGATCCCATATTTCTGGATGATGGTCGGCACCAGTTTGCCGCGATAGCGACTTCCATTGCGCTGGATGCCGCAGATTTTGTCAAAGAAGGACGACAGGATGCGGGTATAGGGATTGCGCACGCAGGAAAAGGCGTAGGACGTATGGGTTTTGACATTGGCATTGATCAGTTTCTGGCTGTCTTCCCGCGCCCATTTATGAAGGCCCTCGGTGGCGTCGTGAATGTCGCCATCAAAGAACACACCATGGTCGGAGTAGTAGAGAATCTGGCCGATGGTCGAGCAGGCGCATTTTGGCACCACGCGGTAGACCACGCTCTCGCTCTCGGTCATCCAGGTTCCGGGAAATCCCATGATCACTGCCTCCGCCATCACTTTCCCGCTTGATGCGGGCTTCACCCTGTCTAACCTGTTCAAAAAACCAAAGAAAGTCTGTTTATTCAGGCGCTGTTCACCGTTAATGCTATAAACAGTCGGTCAATCGAAGGTTAAACCGTTTCCGTAATGGCAAAGATCGCATTCATCCTGCTGTGTCACAAGGACCCTGAGGCGATCATCCGTCAGGCAGAGATGCTGACGGCGGCTGGCGATTACATGGCAATCCACTTCGACGCCCGCGCCAAGCCAGAGGCATTTACCCGGATCAAAACGGCATTGGCGGACAATCCCAATGTGACCTTTGCGAAGAAACGGATCAAATGCGGCTGGGGCGCGTGGTCGCTGGTGCAGGCCACGCTCTATGCGGTTGAGGCGGCGGTAGACGAATTCCCGCGCGCCACGCATTTCTACATGCTGTCGGGCGATTGCGCCCCGAT
Organism: Roseovarius sp.; assembly: GCF_018066915.1. Classification (GTDB taxonomy): domain Bacteria; phylum Pseudomonadota; class Alphaproteobacteria; order Rhodobacterales; family Rhodobacteraceae; genus Roseovarius. Next base: position 37,187 of record NZ_JAGPVV010000356.1, on the reverse strand, counting down.
CAAATCAGCGCGGTTCGCGCATCAGTTCCTCGACAATCGCGATGTCGACTATGTCGAGAGCTTCGATTATTTCGACAGCGAGTGGATCAAGACCGGGATGAAGGAAGAGCGGCTTATCTATCGCCACTTCTTCAACGAGCGAACCCAGCCAAAGCGGTTCTATGCCTCCTTCAACCTCCAGCGCAAATTGGGGCTGACGCGCGCCATTCCCCATGACATCCAGATCCAGATCGGAAGCCAATGGTGGTGTTTGCGGCGGCGCACGGTAGAGTGGATTCTCGAATTCACGCGGCGTCGGCGCGACGTGATGCGATTCTTCCGCACCACCTGGATTCCGGACGAGACCTTTTTTCAGACGCTCGTGCGGCATCTCGTGCCCGAGCGCGAGATCGAGACGCGCACGCTGACCTTTCTCATGTTCACAGATTACGGCATGCCGGTGACGTTCTATAATGACCACTATGACCTGCTGCTCAGTCAGGACTATCTCTTTGCCCGCAAGATCAGCCCCGAAGCACTCGAGTTGAAGCGGCGGTTGGGCACGCTCTATTCTGATGACAAGGCACATTTCCAGATTTCAAACGAGGGCCGCAGCCTGTTTCAATTCCTGACCGCGCGCGGGCGCGAGGGACGGCGGTTTGCCCAGCGGTTCTGGGAAACCGAGAGCACTTTGGGCCGCGAGCGCGAATTGATGATCGTCGTGTGCAAGAAGTGGCATGTGGCCAAGCGCCTGCTGGAGCGTATCCGACAGGTCACGAACTTGCCCGCAATCGAATACCTCTTCAATGAAGAGGGCACGGCCCTGCCCGATCTGGGCGGGCTTCAGGCCACCTTGGCCAAGCGGACACGGCACCGGCGCGCGCTGATGCGGATGCTGTTCGATTTTTACGAGACCGACCGGCTTTTGGTCTGCATGGACCCTGGCAGCATTGATCTCTTGCAGGATTTCTGTGGCGATCGTGCCGTGACCAAGCTCTTGGAAATTCAGTGCCACTTCACCGATGAGTATCTGACGGGGCATGCCATGCGTGTGGGGCTGGCGGGCGAGCAGACCCCGCCCGAGACATTGGAGCGCCTGTTGCCGACGATCCGAGGCGACATGACCTATGAAAGTGACCGCATTCGCGATTCCGAGTTCGAGAATCACATGATCCTGCGGCAATCGGACGACAAGGGTCAACGCGCCGACTTGCTGGCGCGGTTCCTTGATATTCCGCGCGAAAAAGCGCAGGAAATCGCAGAACCCGACCACCTGTTTGCAGATTGAGGACGCGCCATGCCCCATGCCTATGATCCCCAGAACATCTTTGCCCGCATTCTACGCGGCGAGATACCCAACAAGACCGTGCTGGAGACGGCGCATACCCTTGCCTTTCATGATATTCAGCCGCAAGCGCCGGTGCATGTGCTGGCGATCCCCAAGGGTGCCTATACCAGCTATGACCATTTCGCCGCCGAGGCGAGCGATGCCGAGATCGTCGATTTCAACCGCGCTGTGGCAGAGGTGTGTCGCATGACGGGTGTCGATCTGGGCGCAGGCGGTCAAGGGTTCCGTGCCATAACCAATGCCGGCGCCCATGGTGTGCAAGAGGTGCCGCATTACCATCTGCATATCTTGGGCGGTCGTCCGCTGGGCCGGATGCTGGCGCGCGCCGAAAGCTGAGCGAACCCCGCTTGTGCCGCAGATGAGATGCGCCCATATGGGGCACATTGGTCAGACACAGGACTTGGCAGGCAGCCTCATGAATTTTCGCAACCGCGTCGGCGCATTTCTTGATACATCTTTGTTTCAGAACGCCATTCTGGGCGTGATCCTGTTCAATGCCGTGATCCTCGGCATGGAAACCTCTGACACGATCATGGCGCAGGCGGGGGATCTGATCCTTTTGCTCGACAAGCTCTGTCTTGCGGTCTTCGTGGTCGAGATTGCGGCCAAGCTCTTTGCGCGCGGGATCGGGGGATTTTTCCGAAATGGCTGGAATATCTTTGATTTCGTGATCGTGGGCATCTCTCTCATTCCGGCCACGCAGGGCCTGTCGGTTCTGCGGGCGTTGCGGATCTTGCGGCTTTTGCGCGTGGTCTCGGTCGCGCCGTCGCTGCGCCGCGTGGTCGAGGGGCTGGTGACGGCTCTGCCCGGCATGGGATCGGTATTCCTGCTGATGGGGATGCTGTTTTATATCGGGTCGGTGATGGCGACCAAGCTCTTTGGCGCAGCCTATCCGGAATGGTTTGGCGATCTTGGGCGCTCGGCCTATTCGCTCTTTCAGATCATGACGCTGGAATCATGGTCGATGGGCATCGTGCGCCCGGTGATGGAGCAGTTTCCTTATGCTTGGGCCTTCTTTGTGCCCTTCATCATGGTGACGACATTTGCGGTGGTGAACTTGCTGGTTGGTCTGATCGTGAACTCCATGCAGGATGCGCATCACGCCGAAGATGTAGAAAAGACCGATAATTACCGTGACGAGGTGTTGGCGCGTCTCACACAGCTTGAGGTGCTGTTGCGGGATGTGCAGGACAAGAAACCGAAGGGTTGAGCGCCGATTGCGCAAGAAGCGGGTCGTATGATGACACGGCCTTGGGGCAGATTTGGGGAAACCCAGACTGGAGGCCCAAAAATGATCGCCATCACCGCCTTGCCCACAGAGACTGTCCGCGCCTTGCAAGCAGGCGCGCCCGATGCCTATGGAACCCCGCCCGAACACCATGTTGCGCAAGGGTCTGGCAATCCGTGCCGCCACTGTCTGCGCCTCATACCCGAGGGGGCGGGGATGCTGATCCTCGCCTATCGCCCCTTTGCAGGGCTACATCCCTATGCGGAAACCGGGCCGATTTTCCTCTGTGCTGATACCTGCGCGCGGCATGAGGGCAAAGAGATGCCCGAAGTCTTGCGCGACAGCCCCGACTATCTGCTCAAGGGCTATAATAGCCGGGACCGCATCGTTTACGGCACCGGTCGCGTTGTGGCGGCGGCCGAGATCACGGCCTATGCTGAACAGGTTTTCGAGCAGAAAGATGTGGCCTATATCCATGTTCGCTCCGCCCGCAACAATTGCTATCAGGCGCGGATCGACCGGGCCTGACCGGTGCAATCGCTTGCACGCCGCGCCGATGCGCGGTAACTCGCCGGAGAGACCAGCGGGATGGAAGCAATGAGTGATCTGCGGGAAAAATATCTGACGGCGATTGCCCATGCGGGCGACGAGGCCACGCTTGAGGATCTGCGCGTGCAGGCCGTGGGCAAGAAGGGCGAGATCAGCCTTGCGATGCGCGAACTGGGCCGGATGAGCCCGGAAGAGCGGCAAGAGGCCGGGCCGCGTCTGAATGCGCTCAAGGACGAGATCACCAGCGCGCTTGCCGCCAAGAAACAGGCGCTTGGCGATGCCGCCTTGGACGAGCGGCTGCGCGGCGAGTGGCTGGATGTGACGCTGCCTGCACGGGGGCGGCGGATGGGCACGATCCACCCGGTCAGCCAAGTCACCGAGGAAGTGACCGCGATCTTTGCCGACATGGGTTTTGCCGTGGCCGAGGGGCCGCAGATCGAATCAGATTGGTTCAATTTCGACGCGCTGAACATTCCCGGCCACCATCCGGCACGCGCCGAGATGGACACGTTCTATACGCATCGGGCGGAGGGGGACGAGCGCCCGCCGCATGTCCTGCGCACCCATACCAGTCCGGTGCAGATCCGTAGCATGCAGGCCAATGGCGCGCCCATTCGGATCATCGCGCCGGGCCGCGTGTATCGCGCGGATTACGATCAGACCCACACGCCGATGTTTCATCAGGTCGAGGGGCTTGCGATTGACCGTGCCATTTCCATGGCCAACCTCAAATGGGTGCTGGAAGAATTCGTCAAGGCGTTCTTTGAGGTGGATGATGTCGAACTGCGCTTTCGCGCGTCGCATTTCCCGTTCACCGAGCCATCGGCCGAGGTGGATATCCGCTGTTCCTGGGAAGGCGGCACACTCAAGGTGGGCGAGGGCAATGATTGGCTTGAAATTCTCGGGTCCGGCATGGTTCACCCCAAGGTTTTGCAGGCGGGCAATATTGACCCCAATGAATGGCAGGGCTTTGCCTTTGGCATGGGGATCGACCGGATCGCGATGCTGAAATATGGCATCCCCGATTTGCGGGCGTTCTTTGATTCAGACCTGCGTTGGCTGCGGCATTACGGGTTTGCCAGCCTCGATCAACCGACGCTGCATGGTGGGTTGAGCAGGTGAGCTTATTGAAAGCAATACTAATCGGATTGTTGGCTAGATCGGCAGGTTACTTGCCTGATGTCATTAAGGATCGGTGGCTCGCAGGAGCAGCGACCGGGGTTGGAGTGGCCGGCTTAGGGGCAAATGTCTTACTCTCGGCTCTTGGATTTAGCGCTGTGGCTCACAGTTCTGGTGTGGCCATCTTGACCGGAACTGGAGGATACATTGCCGGAACATATGGAATAGCCTCAATCTTCGTGATCATAACGTCTTGGTTTTTCTTAGCTTTTATATTTCCGATCTGCATTATCATTGGAGCAATGGTTTGGCTCAGGAAACGAAGCGATCAGGAGTAGCGTTTGATTAATATATACCGTGCGGAAATGCGAGAGCATGGCACCCGCAAACGAATGATGGACTTCAATCACCCTACATTTGACGTCTTTCGCGCGGAACAAGGCGCGTAGCGCCGCCGCGCGATCGCTGGGCCGTGCCGCGGCCTAGCGATTTTGAGAGGGAGCGCCTCACTGAGAGGTCACGCGGACTTTGCTGGGATAAAGTGGCAGTCACATCTGTTGCATCGCTAGTCCCCGGCCCAGCGATCGCGCGGCTCATCGTCTCTCAGCAGACGATTCTCTCCTGTCAATAGCGCCGTTTAACGCTATTCTAACGTATCGCGTATACCTGTGGGTGGGTTGATCGGAGGCGGGGGGAAACGTATCTGGGTGGCACGCGTGGTGCTGCTGTTGATCAATGGTTGTGCGCCGGTCCTGGCTCTTTGGCAAGGATTGGGGCGCCTAGACCGAGATATCCACCCCGTCGACGGCGCCTCCCGCGTCGCCCAGAGATTCGGCTTGAGGAGCCTTGCCATGCCGCTGACACAGTTGATCTATGCCTCTCAGCCCTTTGGCTTTGACGATGCAATGCTGGCGGGCATCCTGATGGACGCACGGCGCTACAACGCCCGCGACGACGTCACCGGCGCGCTGATCGTGCGCGGGGATATGTATCTTCAATTGCTGGAAGGCCCAAAACCCAAGGTCGAGGCCACCTATGACCGGATTCTTCAGGACGACCGCCATGTCAATCCGGTGCGCCTGATGCACCGCGAAGTGGACGAGCGGATGTTCCCCGAGTGGTCGATGCTCGACGATCCGGCGCAAAGCTGGGTCTGGAGCATCGCCGAGGTGCGCGGCGGCGCGTTGGAGCGGTTCTCTGCCGGGCAAGAGGCGTTGAGGTTCTTTCAGCGTCTGGCTGCAACGCGCTGTGATACGGCGGGGTAAACCCCGCCGCATCGGTTTCGATTAGCCAACCACGTTGAACGCGGGCCCATAGGGGTAGCCCGTGATATTCTCGTTGCCATCTTCGGTGATCACGAGAATGTCATGCTCGCGGTAGCCGCCCGCGCCGGGTTTATCAGCCGCCAGCGTCAGCATCGGCTCCATCGAGATGACCATGCCCGGTTCCAGCACCGTGTCGATATCCTCGCGCAGTTCCAGACCTGCTTCGCGGCCATAATAATGGCTGAGAATGCCAAAGCTGTGACCATAGCCAAAGGTGCGGTATTGCAGCAATTGGCGCTCTTCGAAAAAGGTGTTGATCTTGTGCGTGACCTCGGCACAGCTCACGCCGGGTTTCAGCAGCGACATGCCATATTCATGCGCGGCGACGTTGGCCTCCCAGATTTTGAGGCTGGCATCGTCCACCTCGCCTGCGAACATCGTGCGCTCCAGCGCCACGTAATAGCCTGAGACCATCGGAAAGGTGTTAAGTGACAGGATATCGCCGCGTTCAATCGCGCGGGCGGTCACGGGATTATGCGCGCCGTCGGTGTTGATACCAGACTGGAACCAGACCCAGCTATCGCGATATTCTGCGTCGGGGAAGCGCTTGGCAATCTCGGCCTCCATCGCGTCACGGCCCGCCATGGCCACGTCAATCTCGCGCGTGCCGACCTTGACCGCATCGCGGATGGCGTAGCCGCCCACGTCCGCCACCTGCGCACAGGACCGGATGAGCATGATTTCCGCCGCCGATTTCTTCATGCGCTGACGCATCGTGGCAGGGGCAATGTCGACCATTGCAGCGGGCTTGAGGAAATTCTCCAGCTTGTCGCGGTTTTGCAGGGTGAGGTGATCGCCCTCGTAGCCCACCACACGCCCCTCACCCGTGACCGACAGGATCGCGCGCCAGAAATTGTCGCGCTGCCAGTCGGTATAGGTGATGTTGTCGCAAAACGAGCGGCGCCAGGGTTGACCGGCGTCGATGCCCGCCGAAATCGTCACGCAGGCACTGTCGGTGACGACAAGGCCGTAAGGGCGGCCAAAGGAGCAGTAGAGGAAGCCCGAGTAATAGGCGATGTTGTGCATCGAGGTCAGAACCACGGCGGTGGTGCCATTCTCGGCCATGATGGCGCGCAGACCGGCAAGCCGGGCCTCATATTCGGACACGGCAAAGGGCAGCGGGGCCTTTTCACCATTGTGGAAACGATAGAATTCAGGACGTGCAGTCATAGTGACCCTCCTTGCAAAAGAAGGTCCCGGCGTTCAGGACTGTGGGGAAAGGCCGTTATGGGGCGACGCCATCGCCCGAGCCTGAGGCGTTTTTGCCGATTGGGGCAAGTCTCGCAAGCGGGTTTGCGACAAGGATAGAGGGATTGCGGCATGGGGACGAAATTCACCGCACGAAATCTGATCACCGATGTGGCGGGGCTACGCGTGGGCCATGCACAGGACCCGCGCCTGCGCTCGGGCGTGACGGTGCTGGTGGGCGATCTGCCCTTCACCGCAGGTGTGCATGTGATGGGCGGCGCACCCGGCACGCGCGAGACGGATTTGCTCAGCCCTGACCGCGTGGTCGAACAGGTCGATGCGCTTGTTCTGTCGGGTGGCTCGGCCTTTGGCCTTGATGCCGCGTCGGGGGTGGCGGATGGGCTGCGCGACATGGGGCGCGGTTTTGTCGTAGGCGATGTGCGGGTGCCGATTGTGCCGGGGGCGATTCTCTTTGATCTCTTGAATGGCGGCGACAAGGCGTGGCGCGAGAACCCATACAAGGCGCTTGGCCTTGCGGCGCTGAACGCAGCATCAGAGGATTTCGAGATTGGCAGCGTCGGGGCCGGGACGGGCGCGACCACGGCCAATCTGCGCGGCGGCATCGGGTCGGCCTCGGCCCTCTTGCCGGGGGGCTTGACGGTGGGGGCGTTGGTGGCGGTCAATGCGCTTGGCTCGGCCACGGTGGGCGAGGGGCCAGAGTTCTGGGCCGCCCCGTTCGAGCGGAACGCCGAATTTGGCGGGCGCTGTGTAGCACGGTCCTATCCCGATCCGCTCTTGGCCCCGACCAAGCTGGCGCAGCATGGCAATACCACGATTGGCATTGTCGCCACCGATGCGGCGCTCACGCAGGCGCAATGCACGCGGCTGGCCACGGCAGCGCAGGACGGGTTTGCCCGTGCCCTCGTGCCCTCGCATACCCTGATGGATGGGGATCTGATCTTTGCCGCCTCCACCGCTGCGCGCGCCGCGCCCGATCTGGCCGCACAGGTGATGCTGGGCCATGCGGCGGCCTGCGTCATGGCGCGCGCAGTTGCGCGGGCGGTTTACGCGGCACGGTCAGTCGCGGGTGATACCTTGCCCGCTTGGCAGGACAGATTCGGCTGACGTGGAATCCCCTTGCAGACTCAGGGAGAGGGGCGTATATGCCCCTCAACAGCGGCGCTTTCGGGTCCACTCGAATGCACCACCGGAGAGTGTAACGGGCCGCGCGCCCGTTTTTTTGTGCTTGGGAACCATGACGAACGACTTGATTGCAAAGGCAGCGATTGATCGCAGACTGGCCGAGATCATTACCCCCGTGATCGAGGATCTGGGCTATGAACTGGTGCGCGTCCGGCTCATGGGCGGACAGTATCACACCCTCCAGATCATGGCGGACAAGCCCGAAGGCGGGATCGAGGTGGATGATTGCGCCGCGATCAGCACGGCGGTCAGCGCGGTTCTGGATGTCGAGGACCCTCTGACCGAAGCCTACACGCTCGAAGTGTCGAGCCCCGGTATTGACCGGCCCCTGACACGGCTCAAGGACTTTGAGATGTTCGAGGGGTACGAGGCCAAGATCGAGACGAGCGAGTTGATCGATGGACGCCGCCGCTTCAAGGGCGTGCTGGCGGGCGTCGAGGGCACCGAGGTGCTGATCAATGTCGAGGAAGGCACGATCGGACTGGAATTCGACTGGCTGTCCGATGCCAAGCTGGTTCTGACGGATGAGTTGATCAAGGAAATGCTGCGCCAGCGCAAGGCGGCGGGCGTGATCAACGAAGAGCAATTTGACGAGATCGAAACCGAGAACGGTTCTGAGGAGGACTGACACCATGGCAATCACATCCGCCAACCAGCTGGAGCTGTTGCAGACCGCAGAAGCGGTCGCGCGCGAAAAGATGATCGACCCGGCACTGGTGGTCGAAGCGATGGAAGAAAGCCTCGCCCGCGCCGCCAAGAGCCGCTACGGCAGCGAGATGGATATTCGCGTGAATATCGACCGCAAGACGGGCCGTGCCAAGTTTACCCGCGTGCGCACTGTGGTCGAGGATGACGCGGTGGAAAACTATCAGGCCGAAATGACGGTCGCGCAGGCCAAGCAATATCTGGACGACCCCAAGGTCGGCGACACCTATGTCGAAGAAGTGCCGCCTGTTGAGATGGGCCGCATCGCCGCGCAGAGCGCCAAACAGGTCATCCTGCAAAAGGTGCGCGAAGCCGAGCGTGATCGCCAATACGAAGAATTCAAGGACCGCGTGGGCACGATCATCAACGGTGTGGTCAAGCGCGAGGAATATGGCAACGTCATCGTCGATGTGGGCCGGGGCGAAGCGATCCTGCGCCGGAATGAAAAGATCGGGCGCGAGGCCTATCGGCCCAACGACCGCGTGCGCTGCTATATCAAGGACGTGCGCCGCGAACAGCGCGGACCGCAGATCTTCCTCAGCCGCACCGATCCGCAGTTCATGGCGGAACTCTTCAAGATGGAAGTGCCCGAGATTTACGACGGCATCATCGAGATCAAGGCCGTGGCGCGTGATCCCGGCAGCCGGGCCAAGATTGCCGTGATCAGCTATGACAATTCGATCGATCCCGTCGGCGCCTGCGTCGGTATGCGCGGCAGCCGGGTTCAGGCGGTTGTGAACGAGCTTCAGGGCGAAAAGATCGACATCATCCCGTGGAACGAGGATCAGGCAACCTTCCTCGTCAACGCGCTCCAGCCTGCCGAGGTCAGCAAGGTGGTGATCGACGAGGATGCACAGCGCATCGAGGTTGTGGTGCCGGAAGAGCAGCTGAGCCTTGCCATCGGTCGTCGTGGCCAGAACGTGCGTCTGGCCAGCCAGTTGACCGGGCTTGATATCGACATAATGACCGAAGCCGAGGATAGCGAACGCCGCCAGAAGGAATTCGAAGAGCGCACCAAGCTCTTTGTCGATGCGCTTGATCTCGATGAATTCTTTGCGCAACTGCTGGTCTCGGAGGGGTTCACCAACCTTGAAGAGGTGGCCTATGTCGATCTTGACGAACTGCTCGTGATCGACGGTGTCGATGAGGATACCGCCGCAGAACTTCAGGCGCGCGCCCGTGACGTGATCGAGGCGCAGGCCAAGGCGGCTCTGGACAAGGCCCGCGAATTGGGGGTCGAGGACAGTCTGATCGCCTTTGAAGGTCTGACACCGCAGATGGTGTTGGCTCTGGCCGAGGACGATGTGAAATCGCTCGAGGATTTCGCGACCTGCGCCGATTGGGAACTGGCCGGTGGCTGGACCACGGTCAAGGGCGAGCGCGTCAAGGACGAGGGTATTCTGGAGAAATTTGACGTCTCGCTGGAAGAGGCGCAGAATATGGTGATGACCGCCCGCGTGATGCTGGGCTGGGTCGATCCGACCGAACTCGAAGGCGATGCCGACGAAGCCGATCTCGACGGCGATGACGAGGAGGCCGAGGCCTGATCGCTCAGGCCTTGGAGAACATCATGGGGCGCGGTGGTGAACCCAAAGACCGGAGCGACGGTCCGGAGCGTAAATGCATCGCCACGGGTGAGGTGCAGCCCAAGCATGGGCTGATCCGCTTTGTGATCGGTCCCGAAGGGCAGATTGCCCCGGACCTCGCGGAAAAGCTGCCGGGGCGTGGTATCTGGGTCGCGGCGGATCGTGCCGCCCTCGAAAAGGCCGCGACCAAGGGCCTCTTTGCCCGCGCGGCCAAGCAACCTGTTCAGGTGCCCGAGGGTCTGGTCGATCAGGTCGAGGCCCTCTTGGCGCGGCGGGTGATCGACCTTATCAGCCTCGCCCGCAAGGGGGGGCGTGCCGTGTCGGGATATGAAAAGGTCAAGGACATGCTCATGCGCGAAGATGCGCGTGTCCTCATTCAGGCCAGCGATGGCTCTGAGCGCGGAAAATCCAAGCTGAGCACGCCTCATGGCGGCTCTTTCATTGGCTGGCTTACGGCAGACGAGTTGGGCCAGGCCTTTGGCCGACAAACCACAATCCACGCGGCACTGGGTGCTGGAGGTTTGTTGCAACGTGTTGTAGAGGAGGCGGCAAGACTGAAAGGTCTGCGCGTCTCGGACGGCGAGACAGCGCGCCGGAAAGGAAAGTAGAAGACTATGAGCGACAACGACGGAAAGAAACCTTTGGGGGTGCGTGGCGCAGGTTCCCGGCCGGGGAACGTGAAGCAGAGCTTTAGCCATGGCCGAACCAAGAACGTCGTGGTGGAAACCAAGCGCAAGCGCGTCGTCGTGCCCAAGCCTGCGGCGGCTGCGACCGGCGCTGCGGGGTCCGCAACGTCTTCGGGTATTACCAGCGCGTCCAAGCGTCCGGCAGGGATCTCTGATGCAGAGCTGGAGCGCCGGATGAAGGCGCTCGCCGCAGCCAGAGCGCGCGAAGCCGATGACGCCGCCCAACGCGAGGCGGATGAAAAGGCACGCGAAGAAGAGCGCAACCGCCGCCGCGAAGAAGCCGAGGCCAAGGAACGCGAACAGCGCGAAGCCGAGGAAAAGGCCCGCGCCAAGGTGGAAGAAGAAGAGCGCCAGAAGCGCGCCACCGAACAGGCCGCGCTCAAGGCGGCGGCATCTGCGGCAGAGCCGGACGCAGCCCCTGTGGCGGCTCCGTCGCGGGCACCCGCCTCCAAGGTTGCTCCTGTCGCGCGCAAGCGCGAAGAAGACGATCAGCAAACCCGCCGGGGCAAGGCGCGTGGCACGGATGATGCCCGCCGCTCGGGTAAACTTACGCTCAACCAGGCGCTTGCCGGGGGCGAGGGCGGTCGCCCGAAATCCATGGCCGCGATGAAGCGCAAGCAGGAACGCGCCCGTCAAAAGGCGATGGGTGGCCTGCAGGAACGCGAAAAGATCGTGCGTGATGTGCAATTGCCAGAGACCATCGTCGTCTCCGAGCTTGCCAACCGGATGGCCGAGCGCGTCGGTGACGTGGTCAAGGCGCTGATGCAAAGCGGCATGATGGTCACGCAGAACCAGTCGATTGATGCCGACACCGCCGAACTCATCATCGAGGAATTCGGACACCGTGTGGTGCGCGTCAGCGACTCGGACGTCGAGGATGTGATTGATACCATTCAGGACAAGCCCGAAGACCTCACACCGCGTCCACCCGTGATCACGATCATGGGCCATGTCGACCACGGCAAGACTTCGCTTCTGGATGCGATCCGCGACGCCAAGGTTGTCGCCGGCGAGGCCGGGGGCATCACGCAGCATATCGGTGCCTATCAGGTCAAGACCGACAGTGGCGCGATGCTGACCTTCCTCGACACACCCGGCCACGCGGCCTTTACCAGCATGCGAGCCCGTGGCGCGCAGGTGACGGATATCGTGGTTCTGGTCGTCGCTGCCGATGACGCGGTCATGCCGCAAACCATCGAGGCCATCAATCACGCCAAGGCGGCCAAGGTCCCGATGATCGTGGCGATCAACAAGATCGACAAATACGAGGCCAATCCGCAGAAGGTGCGCACCGATCTCTTGCAACACGAAGTGATCGTCGAGCAGATGTCGGGCGACGTGCAGGATGTCGAAGTGTCGGCCGTCACCGGGCAGGGTCTGGACGAATTGCTCGAGGCCATCGCGCTTCAGGCTGAGATTCTCGAACTCAAGGCCAATCCGAACCGTGCCGCCGAAGGTGCCGTGATCGAAGCACAACTTGACGTGGGCCGCGGTCCGGTCGCGACCGTGCTGGTCAAGAAGGGCACACTGCGTCAGGGCGACGTCTTTGTCGTGGGCGAGCAATATGGTCGCGTGCGCGCGTTGATCAATGATCGCGGCGAGCGCATCAAAGAAGCTGGCCCCTCTGTGCCGGTCGAGGTCCTAGGCCTCAACGGCACCCCCGAGGCGGGCGATGTGCTGAACGTCGTCGAGACCGAAGCGCAAGCGCGCGAGATTGCCGAATACCGCGCCAATGCCTCCAAGGAAAAGCGCGCGGCCGTCGGTGCCGGCACCACGCTCGAACAGCTTTTGGCCAAGGCCAAGGAAGACGAGAACGTCAAGGAACTGCCAATCGTCGTCAAGGCGGATGTGCAGGGTTCGGCCGAGGCCATCGTTCAGGCGATGGAAAAGATCGGCAACTCCGAGGTGCGCGTGCGCGTGCTCCATTCCGGTGTGGGTGCGATCACCGAATCCGACATCGGCTTGGCCGAAGCGTCCGGTGCGCCGGTGTTCGGGTTTAACGTCCGCGCCAATGCGCCCGCACGCAACACCGCCAACCAGAAAGGTGTGGAGATCCGGTATTATTCGGTGATCTACGATCTGGTCGACGATGTGAAGGCGGCGGCGAGCGGTCTCTTGGGCAATGAAATCCGTGAAAAGTTCATCGGTTATGCCAAGATCAAGGAAGTGTTCAAGGTTACGGGCATTGGTCGTGTGGCGGGCTGTCTGGTGACAGAGGGCGTAGCACGGAGATCTTCCGGTGTGCGTCTCTTGCGCGATGATGTGGTGGTCCATGAGGGCACACTCAAGACGCTCAAGCGGTTCAAGGATGATGTCAACGAGGTCCAGTCCGGGCAGGAATGCGGTATGGCCTTCGAGAATTACGATGACATCCGCCCCGATGATGTGATCGAGATTTTCGAGCGCGAAGAAGTGGTGCGCACACTGGCCTGATCCATAAGGCGTGGAAAAACAAAGGGGCTGCCCCAGAGGGCGGCCCCTTTTGCTTTTGATACCTTTGAAAACTGCGAAAGACCTATCGAATCTCGATCAGGCGGTGCGCGTTTCGACTGGGCGACCCGAGTAGAGGCGATTTCCGACCCGGACCTGCATCAAGCCATTGCTGAGAAGCCGAACGAAGATTCCCTGAATTGAAACACAAGACCCCAATTGAACGGTGCGCAGCATGTCATTCCCCCCGAATGTGACAAAACCGTGAAAGTTGATTCAGTATTTCCGAAACTGGTTAAAAAGAAACTAACATTTTCACGATCGGTGCATTTTATTTCGAAAGACCGATTTTCTAAGTCGCCATCATCGAAAAAGCTTGACGCAGCAATTTCTGCATCACGCAATTTCGATGCGAATCGGTATCAGAGCCAGTCGCGCAGAATGGGAATCAAGGGAATATCAGCAGGCGGCATGGGGTAGGACCGTAAGTCTGCGGCGCGCACCCATTTGAGCGCTTGCCCCTCGCGTCCTTGCACGATCCCTTCCCATTTGCGACAGGCAAAGAGAGGCATGAGCAGGTGAAATTCAGGGTAGGAATGGCTGGCAAAGGTCAGGGGGGCCAGACAACTGGCCCAGGTGTTGATGCCCAACTCCTCTTGAAGTTCGCGGATCAACGCCACTTCGGGGGTCTCGCCCGACTCGACCTTGCCGCCGGGAAATTCCCAGAGACCGGCCATGGATTTACCCTCCGGCCTCTGGGTCAATAGAATACGGCCGTCCACGTCAATGAGGGCGACCGCCGAAACCAGAACGGTTTTCACGAGCGGTAATCCGCGTTGATGTCGATATAACCGTGGGTCAGATCGCAGGTCCAGACGCGGGCCGTGCCCCCCCCAAGACCGAGATCGACATGAATGACAATCTCTTGGCGCTTCATATAGGCGGCGGCAGTGGCCTCGTCATAGCTCGGGCTGACAAAGCCGTCCTTGGCCACCTGCATATCGCCAAACCAGATCGCGAGCAGATCGCGGTCCGCCCGCGCTCCGGATTTGCCGATCGCCATGACAACACGCCCCCAATTGGGGTCTTCACCCGCGATGGCGGTCTTGATCAGTGGCGAATTGGCGATGGCCTTGGCATGGATATGTGCCTCGGCATCCGAGGCGGCACCGGTGACGGAGATTTCAACAAACTTCGTCGCCCCTTCGCCATCGCGCACCACCTGATGCGCCAGATCGAGCATGACGCGGCGCAGCGCCTCCATAAAGCCCATGTTGTTCTCGGTCACGCGAATGCCAGAGGCGCCGGTGGCGGCGACCAGAAGCGTGTCAGAGGTAGAGGTGTCACTATCCACGGTGATGCAATTGAAGGTCTTGCGGTTCAGTGCACTGACCATGTCCTGGAGGATCTCTTGATCCATCGCAGCATCGGTAAAGATATAGACCAGCATCGTCGCCATATCGGGCGCGATCATGCCAGAGCCTTTGGCGATGCCTGCGATATGCACGGCCTGCCCGTCGATCATCACCACCTCAGAGGCGCCTTTTGGAAAGGTGTCTGTGGTCATGATGGCGCGGGCGGCAGTCTCTATCGCGTGGGGGGAGAGGGCCGATGCCAGTTCCCCCAGTTTGTCGATGATCCGCTCATGCGGCAAGGGCTCGCCGATCACGCCGGTCGAAGAGGAAAACACGCGGCTTGCCGGAATATCCAGAGTCTTGGCCGCGGCCTCGGTGACGGCCTGCACAGAATCGGCCCCGCGTCGCCCTGTAAAGGCATTGGCATTGCCCGAGTTGACCACGATAGCTGCGCCGTGTGCCGGATCGCCGCCGATCTTGTCCTGACAATCCAGCACCGCCGCGGAACGCGTGGCAGATCGGGTAAAGGCCCCGGCGATCGCAGTACCGGGTGCAAGGCTGACCAAGAGCACATCGGTGCGGTTCTTGTACCGAACGCCTGCCTCTGTCGTGGCAAAGCTCACGCCACCGATCACGGGCAACTTGGGAAAGCCCGCCGGGGCAAGCGGGGAAAGCGGCGGTTTGGCACCCATGGCTCAGTTCTCCAGCAGGTCGGTTTGGTTGATGACAGCAGGGTCCATCGCAGTCGTATCGGTGCGGGTCACGTCGGTTGCGGCCTCGCGCGCTGCGATATAGGCGTCAAAGGCCTCTTGGCGCAGGGTGTTGGTCAAGTCTTCGCGCACGGCGTCCAGCGTCGGGCGCTCCTTGACGCGTGTTTCCTCGAGCTTGATCACATGCCAGCCGAACTGCGTCTGCACCGGTGCTGAAACGGTCCCGACCTCTAGCGCTGACACCGCTGCAAAGAATTCAGGCACCATCACGCCATCGCCGAACCAACCCAGATCACCACCTGACGGGCCAGAGGGACCGATGGAATGTTCCTGCGCAAGCGCTGCGAAATTCGCCCCGCCTTCCAACTCGGAAACCAGCTTTTGCGCCGCTTCCTCTGTCTCGACCAGAATATGTGCGGCCTTGTACTCGGTCTCTTCCTCGGCCCCAGCATATTGCGCCTCATAGGCGGCTTGTAGCCGCTCTTCGGTCAGGTCGGCGTTGACCACGCCCTCAGCCACATCGGCGGCCAGAACGGCACGGCGCTCATTCTCGAGTTGCAGCGCTGCGGCACGCGACATCTCGCCCTCATGCGCCTGGCTCAGCAATTCCTGCTGGATGAGTTGATCGAGTACGCCTTTGAAGAGCACCTCGGGGGGCACCTGATCATATTGCGCGGGCAAGGCCGCGCGCACCGCCAACATATGCCCAAGAGTGATGTCGGTGCCGCCCACGGTGGCCATCACCGTTTCGGCACTCGGGGTGTCCTGTGCGAGGGCCTGCGCGCCAAGGGCAAGCCCGGTCACAAGGGCTGCGGTCGAAAGCAGGGGGCGAAACATGAAATCATCCTTTGGTGGGGCCCGCAGAGCGGGGTGCGCGGGTGCGCAGCGTTGACACTCAACCGGCTGGCCCTTACATCGCCTTGAGACCAAGGCAGAACCGCCGTCTTGCGCCCCGTTTTAGGGTGACGCGACAAGAGGGGCAAGCGGTTGCCTGCCACGGATAGGCAAAACACCGGAACGGATAAAACATGTTGGGTATTGGAACGGTCGCCAAAAAGATCTTCGGCACCCCGAATGACCGCAAGATCAAGGCGACACGCCCGCTGATCGCAAAGATCAACGCGCTGGAACCCGAATATCAAGGCCTGAGCGATCAAGCGCTGATAGAGAAGACCAATGAGTTCCGGGCTCGGATCGCCGGAGGCGAGAGCCTCGATGCCCTCCTGCCCGAAGCCTTTGCCAATTGCCGTGAGGGCGCGCGCCGGGCCTTGGGCCTGCGCGCCTTTGACGTGCAGCTCATGGGTGGGATTTTCCTGCATCAGGGCAATATCGCCGAGATGAAGACCGGTGAGGGCAAGACGCTGGTCGCAACCTTTCCCGCCTATCTCAACGCCCTCTCGGGCAAGGGCGTTCATATCGTTACCGTCAACGATTACCTCGCCAAGCGTGACGCCGAATGGATGGGCAAGGTCTTTGCTGCGCTCGGCATGAGAACCGGTGTGGTCTATCCCCAACAGCCCGAGTCCGAGAAAAAGGCGGCCTATGCCGCTGACGTGACCTATGCCACCAATAACGAACTCGGCTTTGACTACTTGCGCGACAACATGAAATCCTCGCTTGAGGATATGAACCAGCGCGGGCACAATTTCGCCGTGGTCGACGAGGTGGACAGCATCCTGATCGACGAGGCACGCACGCCCTTGATCATCTCGGGGCCCAGTCAGGACCGCAGCAGTCTCTATCAGACGATCAACGCCCTGATTCCCGAATTACAGGACGACCACTACAAGTTGGACGAAAAGACTCGCAACGTCACCTTTACCGAAGAAGGGAACGAGTATCTCGAAAACCTGCTCAGCGTGCGCGGCATTCTGCCCGAGGGGCAATCGCTCTATGATCCCGAAAGCACGACCATCGTGCATCACGTCAATCAGGGTCTGCGCGCGCACAAACTGTTCCAGAAGGACAAGGATTACATCGTGCGCGGTGGTGATGTCGTTCTGATCGACGAATTCACCGGTCGGATGATGGCCGGGCGGCGCCTGTCGGACGGGCTGCATCAGGCAATCGAGGCCAAAGAGGGGTGCACCATCCAGCCCGAGAATGTCACCCTCGCCTCTGTCACCTTTCAGAATTACTTCCGCCTCTATGACAGGCTCTCGGGCATGACCGGCACCGCCCTGACCGAAGCCGAGGAATTTGGCGAAATCTATGGTCTGGGCGTGGTCGAAGTTCCAACCAACCGCCCCATCGCGCGGATCGACAAGGATGATGCCGTCTATCGCACCGCCCGCGAGAAATTCGAGGCCATCGTCGCGGCCATTCGCACGGCCCATGAAAAAGGCCAGCCGACACTGGTGGGCACCACCTCCATCGAGAAATCCGAGATGCTGAGCAAGTTGCTGACCGAGGCCGGGATCGAGCATAACGTGCTCAACGCCCGCCAGCACGAGAAAGAGGCGCAGATCGTCGCCGATGCCGGCAAGCTGGGGGCGGTCACGATTGCCACCAACATGGCCGGACGCGGCACCGACATCAAGCTGGGCGGCAACGTCGAATTCAAGATCATGGAGGCCATCGCCGCCGATCCCGAGGCCGACCCCGAGGATATCCGCAAGCGGATCGAATCCGAACATACCGCTGATGAAGAGGCGGTAAAGGCCGCTGGCGGGCTCTTTGTCCTTGCCACCGAGCGGCACGAGAGCCGCCGGATCGACAATCAGCTACGCGGTCGTTCTGGCCGTCAGGGCGATCCGGGCAAATCGGCTTTTTTCCTCAGCCTTGAGGACGATCTGATGCGCATTTTCGGCTCAGAGCGGCTGGAAAAGGTGTTGGCGACGCTCGGCATGAAAGAGGGCGAAGCGATCATTCATCCTTGGGTCAACAAATCCCTAGAGCGCGCACAGGCCAAGGTCGAAGGGCGCAATTTCGACATTCGCAAGCAGTTGCTGAAATTCGACGATGTGATGAACGAGCAGCGCAAGGTGATCTTCAAGCAGCGCCTCGACATCATGCGCGCCGAGGATCTGAGCGACATCGTCAAGGACATGCGCGGCGAGGTGATCGACGATCTCGTCGATCAATACATGCCGCCCAAGACCTACGCCGACCAATGGGATACCCAAGGCCTCTACGCGGCGGTGATCGAAAAACTGAACATGGACCTGCCAGTGATCGACTGGGCCGCCGAAGAAGGGGTCGACGATGAAGAGATCGTTGAACGTCTGGACAAGGCCGCCGATGAGATGATGGCGGCCAAGGCAGCGCAGTTTGGCCCCGATACCATGCGGATGATCGAGAAGCAGATTCTCTTGCAGACGATCGACGGCAAGTGGCGCGAACATCTGCTGACGCTCGAGCATCTGCGCAGCGTCGTCGGCTTCCGTGGCTATGCACAGCGCGATCCTCTGAACGAATACAAGAACGAGGCGTTCCAGCTCTTCGAGAACATGCTCGACAGCCTGCGCATGGATGTCACGCAGAAACTGGCGCAGATCCGCCCCATGAGCGAGGCCGAACAGCAGCAGCTCATGCAGGAAATGGCGGCGCAGCGCGCGGCGATGATGGCGGCGGCCGATACGGGTGAACCACCGCAGGTGAGTGAGAACGTAGCCCCCGGCTTTGATGAAAATGATCCCGCAACATGGGGCAATCCGGGCCGCAACGATCCTTGTCCTTGTGGATCTGGCAAGAAGTTCAAGCATTGTCACGGGCGGCTGGCCTAAGGTCGCCCGCCCGATTGACACCCATTCCCCGCCATACGGCGGCCATTTTTGAACAGTAGCTTCCCCGTGACAATTGATGTGTCAGGGAGAGTGATATGTCCAAGGCCAGACGTTACATCACCGCAGGCGGCACGCTCGCCTGTGCATTGGGGATAGGCTATTTCATGCAGGCCGGGGCACAGAGCCCCGTTCAAACTGCAGGATTGGTCCCTACCCCGGCTCTTGAGACGCCGGTCGAGATCACCCAGATCGAGCTCACCTCGGCCGAGGCGGTACCGCCGATGACTGCGCCAGAGCCTGTGCCCCTGCCCGCAGCCCCCGTGACACTGGCCGTTGCCAAAGATGTGCCCCTGACCGACTCGATGCCCGAGGAAGAGGCAGCACCAAGTTTCACCTGTGACTACGTCATGGAGGCACGCCCAATGGCCGCCGCCATGGTCGAAGTGAAGCTGAGCGCGCCCTGCCAGCCCAACACCGGATTTACGCTGCATCACAACGGCATGATGTTCACCGCGGTGACCGGCGATCAAGGCGAGAGCACGCTGAGCGTGCCCGCGCTGACCGAAGCGGCAGTGTTCATTGCAGCCTTTGAGGATGGTCAAGGGGCCATTGCCACCGCGACCGTGGACACGCTGGCGCTCTATGACCGCTTTGTCGTGCAATGGCGGGGGGGTGCTGCGCTGCATGTGCATGCGCTCGAATATGGCGCTGATTTTGGCGGGTCCGGGCATGTCTGGGCCGGGGCCAGTCAGGACATGACACGCGCACTCAAGGGCGAGGGCGGGTTCCTGACCTCTCTGGGCGAGCCGGATATGGATCACGCGCTGCGGGCCGAGGTCTATACATTTCCCACCGGTGCAGCAGCGCAGAGCGGCGAAGTGAATTTGCAGGTCGAGGCCGAGGTGACAGACACCAATTGCGGTCGCGATCTCGAGGCGCAATCCATCGCAATCGGAGCGAATGGGCTCGATGTGCAGGATATCGTGCTGGCAATGCCAGATTGCGACGGGGTTGGCGACTTTCTTGTGTTGAAAAACCTGTTCAATGACCTGAAGATCGCGTCCAACTGAGGCGCGGTCTTGCAGGGAGCAAGCTATGACAATTGTGCGTGCGGCGATTCTCGCCGCACTTTCATTTCTGGCTCTGCCGGGCTTGGCCCTTGCTCAGGATGTCACGCTGCGCTCGCATGACGGCGCGGTCGAGATTTCCGGCAATCTGCTGGGGTTCGACGGGGAATTCTACCGGGTCGACACGATTTACGGCGAGTTGACGGTCGATGGCTCGGGCGTGGCCTGTGAGGGGCCGGGCTGTCCGGATCTGGAACATTACGTGGCGCGGCTGGTGTTCTCCGGTGCGCCGACGATTGGTCGGGTGCTGATGCCCGCGCTGATCGAGGCCTTTGCCATTCGTGGCGATTACGCCGTCACACGTGAGGATGTCAGCCCGCAAGAATTACTTTTTGCGCTGCATCAGGGGGACGGCACGCTGGTTGGCGAATTCGTCTTTCGGCTGACCAACACTGATGAGGGATTTGCCGATCTCTTGGCCAACGAGGCCGATATTGCCCTAACGCTGCGCGAGGCGCGACAAGACGAAATCACGCGCGCCCGCGAGGCGGGATTGGGCAACCTGATGGCGTCGGGACAGGTGCGTGTTCTGGCCCTCGATGCGCTCATACCCGTGGTCGCGCCGAGCAATCCGGTGCAAGGCATTAGCCTGCGCCAACTCGCACAGGTCTTGTCTGGGGAAATCACAAATTGGGCCGCTCTGGGGGGTCCTGACGCCCCGATTGATGTGCATCTGTGGGATGCGACAACCGGGATAGGGCAGGCCAGCGTCGATCAGGTGCTGCGCCCCGAAGGGCGGGACGTGATCGCACATGCGGTGCGCCATCCTGACGGTTCCGCCTTTGCCGAAGCGGTTGCGCGCGATCCCTTCGCGATTGGCCTGACAACGCGCTCGGAACAGGGCAACACCTGGGAATTGGCGCTCACGGGGGACTGTGGCTTTGCCCTCAGCGCCACGCGTCGCGCGGTCAAGACAGAGGATTATCCGCTGACGGCCCCCCTCTTTGTCTATCTGCCCGCACGCCGACTGCCCAAGCTGGGGCGAGAGTTCATGACATATCTGCGCGATCCGTCGGCGCAGTTGGTGATCCGGCGCGCCGGGTTCGTGGATCAGACCCCCGAGGAAATCGTGATCAACGACCAAGGCGACCGCTTTGCCAATGCGATAGCGCAGGCAGGCGCAGAGGTGGGGCTGGAAGAGTTGCAGCGCATGGTGCAGGTGCTGGGGCCGCTCAAGCGTCTGACGACGACGTTCCGGTTCGAGGCTGGATCGGTGCGGCTTGATGCGCAATCGCGCTCGAACGCCGAGCAATTGGCGCGGGCGATGGAACTGGGGCATTACGATGCGCGGCGCTTGGTCTTTGTCGGCTTTTCCGATGGTGATGGTCCGGCTGGCACCAATCGCGACATCGCCCTGCGCCGGGCCGAGACCGTGCAACGCGCCGTGATGCGCGCCGCCGAGACCGCCAATCTGGAGCGGATCGGTTTGGAACTCGAGGCCTTTGGCGAGGCGATGCCGATGGCCTGCGACGACACCGCTTGGGGGCGGCAGGTCAACCGGCGGGTCGAAGTCTGGGTGCGCTGACGCTCAGAGAAAGCCCGCAGAGCGAAAGCTGACCTCAGAGGATTTGCCAATCACGATATGATCGTGCAGCGTCAGGCCAAGCGCCTCTGCGGCGGTCTGGACCTGTCGTGTCATATCGATATCGGCGGCAGAGGGCGTGGGATCACCCGAAGGATGATTATGCACCAGAATGAGCGCGCTTGCATTGAGGTGCAGCGCACGCTTGACCACCTCACGCGGGTAGACCGGCACATGATCCACAGTGCCGCGCGCCTGTTCCTCATCCGCGATGAGGATATTCTTGCGGTCCAGATAAAAGACGCGGAATTGCTCGACCTCAGCATGGGCCATGGTGGTGTGGCAATAGTCGAGCAGCGCGTCCCAAGAAGAGATCACCTGCCGGCGGAGCACGCGCGCACGCGCCAGGCGATGCGCAGCGGCCTCGACGATCTTGAGTTCGGTCGCCACCGCCTCGCCCACGCCGGGCAGAGCGATGAGCCGCTCCAGCGGGGCCGAGATAACCCCGTTGAAATCCCCGAACTGGGCCAGCAGCGCATGTGCCAGCGGTTTCACATCGCGCCGGGGAATGGCACGAAAGAGCACGAGTTCCAGAAGCTCGTAATCGGGCATCGCCGCAGCCCCCCCGTCAAGGAAGCGGGCCCGCAGCCGGGTTCGGTGATCGCGGATGTAAGAGGGAAGCTTTTCGCCCCCCGATACCTCTGCCGCGTCGCAGGCAAAGAGGGGGAGGGGCATATCGGAAAAGGCGCGGGATTTGCTCATGCGCCCACCCTGCCGCAAGAGCCTTAGCAAGTGGTTAACGTCTGCAGAAAAATTGAAAAAACCCGGCCTTCGCAGGCCGGGTTTGCCTTAGCTCTTCATCGAGTCCCAGAAACTGCGGACCGAAGAGAAGAAGCTCTTGCTCTCGGGGCTGTTATCCTCGCTCAGCGCCTCGAACTCGCGCAAGAGCTCGGTTTGCCGCGCGGTCAGATTGACGGGTGTTTCCACCGCCATCTCGATAAACATGTCGCCCGGTGCGCCCCCGCGAAGGGCCGGCATGCCCTTGCCACGCAGACGCATCTGGCGCCCCGATTGCGAGCCCGGCGGAATCTTGACCCGGCTGCGGCCGCCGTCGATGGTGGGCACTTCGATATCGCCCCCCAAGGCCGCTTTGGTCATCGACACCGGCACGCGGCAAAAGAGGTTTGTTTCCTCGCGCTCGAAGAGCTCGTGCTTGGCCACTTCGATAAAGATATAAAGGTCGCCCGCCGGACCACCGCGCATGCCCGCCTCGCCCTCACCGGCAAGCCGGATACGGGTGCCGGTTTCTACGCCCGCAGGGATGTTGACCGAGAGCGCGCGATCTTTTTGCACGCGGCCCTGCCCCTGACAGCTCTTGCAGGGGTTCTTGATGATCTGGCCCAGACCGCCACAGGTGGGACAGGTCCGCTCGACGGTAAAGAAGCCCTGTTGCGCGCGCACCTTGCCCATGCCCGAACAGGTCGGGCAAGTGCTGGGTTGTGCGCCACCTTCGGCACCGGACCCATCGCAGGCGTCACAGGGCACGGCAGAGGGCACTTTGATCGTCTTTTGCAGACCGGCAAAGGCCTCTTCCAGCGTCACGCGCAGGTTATAGCGCAGGTCAGCACCACGCGCCGCACGTTGGCGCCCGCCACCGCCGCGCCCGCCGCCCATGAAATCGCCAAAGAGGTCATCGAACACGTCCGAAAAGGCCGAGGCGAAATCGCCCTGGCCTGCGCCGCCGCCAAAGCCACCGGGGCGCGCACCGCCATTGCCCATGCCGCCTTCGAATGCAGCATGACCAAAGCGGTCATAAGCCGCTTTCTTGTCCGGGTCCTTGAGCACGTCATAGGCTTCGCCCGCCTCTTTGAACTGGCGTTCAGAGTCAGGGTTGTCGGCGTTGCGGTCGGGGTGAAGTTCTTTGGCCTTCTTGCGATAGGCCTTCTTGATGTCATCGGCCGAGGCGCCCTTGGACAGCCCGAGCACTTCGTAATAGTCACGTTTGGCCATCGGGGATCTCCTTGGTGTGACCCTGACGGGACCGGTCCGGTGCAATGCCGAACCGGCCCCAGTGGGTCAAGACGGGCCTCAGGCGCGCTTGTTGTCGTCGAGATCCTCGAAATCGGCGTCAAGGATATCATCCTCATCGCCGCCACGATCGGCAGCACGCGGCTCATCGTCAGACTCGCTCTGGCTGGCCTTGTAAATGGCCTCGCCCAACCGCATCGACGCTTCGGCGACGTTCTGGATGCCGGACTTGATCTTGCCGACATTGTCGGTCTCAAGCTCGTCCTTGAGCGCGGCAATGGCCAGCTCGATCGCCTCGACCGTGGTCGGATCGACCTTGTCGCCATGCTCCTCGATCGACTTCTCGGTCGAGTTGATGAGGCTTTCGGCCTGATTGCGGGCCTCGACCAATTCGCGACGGGCCTTGTCGGCCTCGGCATTCTCTTCGGCGTCCTTGATCATCTTTTCGATGTCTTCGTCCGAGAGACCGCCAGACGCTTGAATCGTGATCTTCTGTTCCTTGTTGGTGCCCTTGTCCTTGGCCGATACAGACACGATGCCGTTGGCGTCGATGTCGAATGTCACCTCGATCTGGGGCATGCCACGCGGCGCGGGCGGGATGTGTTCCAGATTGAACTGGCCCAGCATCTTGTTGTCTGCCGCCATTTCCCGCTCGCCCTGGAACACGCGGATCGTCACGGCCGATTGGTTGTCTTCGGCGGTCGAGAAAATCTGGCTCTTGTTGGTCGGGATGGTTGTGTTGCGGTCGATGAGGCGGGTAAAGACACCGCCCAAGGTCTCGATACCAAGCGACAGCGGCGTCACGTCGAGCAGCACCACGTCCTTGACATCGCCCTGAAGCACACCGGCCTGAATGGCCGCACCCATGGCGACAACCTCATCGGGGTTCACACCCTTGTGCGGTTCCTTGCCAAAGAACTTGGTCACTTCTTCCACCACGCGGGGCATGCGGGTCATACCGCCCACAAGGACCACTTCGTCGATATCCGCCGCCGTCAGGCCCGCATCCTTGAGCGCAGCCTTGCAGGGCTTGAGCGAGGCGGTGATGAGATCGCCCACCAGGCTTTCGAGCTTGGCGCGAGTCAGCTTCACGACCATGTGCAGCGGCTGACCGTTCGAGCCCATCGAGATGAACGGCTGGTTGATCTCGGTCTGCGACGAGCTGGACAACTCGATCTTGGCCTTCTCCGCCGCTTCCTTGAGGCGCTGAAGCGCCATCTTGTCCTTGGTCAGGTCAACGCCATGCTCTTTCTTGAACTCATCCGCGAGGTAGTTCACGATCCGCATGTCAAAGTCTTCACCCCCGAGGAAGGTGTCGCCATTGGTCGACTTGACCTCGAAGAGACCATCGTCAATCTCGAGAATGGTCACGTCAAAGGTGCCGCCGCCAAGGTCATAGACCGCGATGGTATGCGTATCCTTCTTGTCCAGACCATAGGCCAACGCAGCCGCAGTCGGTTCGTTGATGATCCGCAGCACTTCGAGACCAGCGATCTTGCCGGCATCCTTGGTGGCCTGACGCTGTGCGTCGTTGAAATAGGCGGGCACGGTGATGACGGCCTGCGTCACCTCTTCGCCAAGATAGCTCTCGGCGGTTTCCTTCATCTTGCCGAGGATGAAGGCGGAAATTTGCGAGGGGCTGTATTTCTCGCCGCGGGCCTGCACCCAGGCATCGCCGTTGCCGCCATCAATGACAGTGAACGGCATGTTCTTCTTGTCTTTGGCGAGGTATGCGTCATCCGCGCGACGGCCGATCAGGCGCTTGACACCAAAGATCGTATTCTCCGGGTTGGTCACGGCCTGCCGCTTGGCGGGCTGACCCACAAGACGCTCTGTCTCGGTGAAGGCGACGATGGAGGGGGTGGTGCGTGCGCCTTCGGAGTTTTCGATCACGCGGGCCTGAGAGCCGTCCATGATCGCGACGCAGCTGTTGGTGGTGCCGAGGTCAATACCAATAACTTTGGCCATGTTGTTCGATCCCTTCTACTTAGGCGATGTGACAGAGGCCCGACCCGTTCCGGCATCAGGCCCCCGGTGAATGACAGGTCAGCCAGTGGCATGACCAGTGTTTCCGGGCGTATATAGGCAGGGGATTGTGCCCCTGCAAGCGGTGGCTGCGGGGCAATTCCTCGAATTTGGTCCGAATTGGTGCTGTCCGGCGCAAAAGGAGGCATGCGATGCCAGAGCCCACGCTGATCCTGCGGGATGTCGCGATTTTCAAGGGATGGCTTGATCACGATATGCAATCCGCGATGGTGACTGAGTTGCGCGATGTGGTGGCAGAGGCGCCACTCTTTCAGCCCGTGACACCATCGGGCCGCGCGATGACCGTGCGCATGACTTCGGCGGGGCGCTATGGCTGGATCAGCGACCGGGGCGGCTATCGCTATGCGCCAAGCCATCCCGCTGGCATGGCTTGGCCCCCGATTCCCGAGAGTGTGCTGGCGATCTGGCGCGCTTTGGTCAGCGATGTGCGCATGCCCGACTGCTGCCTGATCAATCATTACACAGCGGGCGCGCGCATGGGGCTGCATCAGGACCGGGACGAGGCCGATTTCAGTTGGCCGGTGTTGTCGGTCTCTTTGGGGGATGACGCGCTCTTTCGCATCGGAAACACAACGCGCGGCGGCAAGACAGACTCGATCTGGCTCAACTCCGGCGATGTTGTGGTGATGGGCGGCGCTGCGCGGCTCGTCTATCACGGCGTTGACCGGATCAGACCGGGCAGTTCCACCCTCTTGCGCGGAGGCGGGCGGATCAACCTGACCTGCCGTGTGGTGGATTGATGCCAGAGTTGCGGCGCGGACATAAAAAAGGCCTTGTCCGCACTCTGGCGGACAAGACCCGTCGTGAGAGGTGAGAGCGTGTCAGGCGTTGACCGACAGGCGTTCAATCTCTTCCTTGATCTTCAGTTTCTGCTTTTTGAGGTCTGCGATTTCCAACGTGCTGCTGCCCGGCGCGCGCTGCGCCCGTTCCACTTGTTCCGAGAGCGCGTGATGTTTCTTCTTCAGTTCTTCGATATGCGAACTCAAGCTCATGGGCAGTCTCCTCTGTGGTGTGGGTTTGTCTATTCGACATGGGAAGTGCACCACATTTTTACAATACTGTCACGCTGCACCTGCAAACTGCGCGGCTCTATGCCTGCGGCATTTTAGATAAATCAGGCGGGGAAAGGCAGCGCTGCTGCGTTCCTGAGCACATCCGAGGTGGCGGCGGTATAATCCTCACCATCTTGCCCATGATTTTCGCCTGCATGAAGAAGCCAGCCATCGTGCAAACGTGGTGCTGCGCGCCCACCCTTGCGCCCCCGGACGAGAATCAGCCGCGCGGCGCGGCCTCGACGCGGGATCAGAGGCAGCACCTCGATACTTCCCAGATGCGCCGCCATCGGCGTCAGCAGATCTGGCAAGCGCTCTGCCCTCTGAATAAAGGTCACAGTCCCGCCCGAGAGTGTGCGCCGGGCCGCGGCGCGCACCCAGTCCGCCAGCGGCAGCGCCTCGCCCATCGCCCGCTCGCGGCCTGCATCCTCGGCGGCGGTGCTGTGCAGGCGGTCGAAATAGGGTGGGTTGGCGATCACATGATCGAATTGCCGCGCGCGCAGGGTGGCGGGCATGTCGGCAATGTCGCCCTCTGTCACGTCGAGCGCCAGACCATTGGTCGCGCTGTTGCGGCGTGCCAGTGTCGCATAGGCGGGTTGCACCTCCAGCCCCGCCGCCATCACCCCCGGCACCCGCGCCATGACACAGAGTGCGGCAATCCCCGACCCACAGCCCAGATCCAACAGGGTTTGCCCCGCACGCGCGGGCACGCTCGCGGCCAAAAGCACCGGATCGACCCCGGCGCGATAGCCTGTTTTCGGCTGTGCAATCTGCAAGCGCCCGCCCAAAAAGGCGTCAAAACTCAGTTCGTCCTCGGCAAAGGGCTCAGTCCTCAAGCGAGAAACCGTTGTCGATGAGAGTGGTCCGCGCGTCTTCGTAATCGGCCGTCGCAACCATGAGGCGACGTGGGAAAATGCCGATTGAGCCTTCGAGGATGCTCATGTTTACGTCCATTTCAAAGCAGTCTATACCCTCGCCCTGAAGAAGCGCCTGAGCAAAGGCGATGGACGAAATGTCATTGGTTCGCAAAAGCTGTTTCATGGGCCATAGATAAGAGCATGGCGCGCGCTATGTCGAGCGGTGTTGACGAGGGAAGTATGGGATTGGATGAAGTCGCCACCAAGCCGCATGAACAATTGGCCGCCCATCTGGCGTCCAAGATGGAGGCGGTCAACCTCTTGATCCGCGAGCGGATGGCGTCCCGCCACGCCCCGCGCATTCCGCAAGTGACCGCGCATCTGGTCGAGGCAGGCGGCAAGCGCCTGCGCCCGATGCTGGTGCTGGCCACTGCGGATCTCTGCGGTTACGACGGCCCGTTTGATGTGCATCTGGCGGCCACGGTGGAATTCATCCATACCGCCACGCTCTTGCATGATGATGTGGTGGACGAGAGCGCGCAGCGGCGCGGTCGCCCCACCGCCAACCTGCTCTGGGATAATAAATCGAGCGTGCTCGTGGGCGATTACCTCTTTGCCCGCGCGTTTCAGTTGATGGTCGAGCCGGGATCGCTCCGGGTGCTCGATATCCTGTCCAACGCCTCGGCCACGATTGCCGAAGGCGAGGTGTTGCAGCTGAGTGCGGCGCAGGATCTGGCGACGACCGAGGATATCTACCTGCAAGTGGTGCGCGGCAAGACGGCGGCGCTCTTTTCTGCCGCGACCGAGGTGGGGGGCGTCATTGCTGGTGCGCCCGAGGATCACGTCAAGGCGCTCTTTGAGTATGGCGATGCGCTTGGTATTGCGTTTCAGATCGTCGATGATCTGCTCGACTATCAAGGCGATGCCAAATCCACCGGTAAGAACGTCGGTGATGATTTCCGCGAGCGCAAGCTGACTCTGCCGGTGATCAAGGCGGTGGCGGCGGCAAATGCCGAAGAACGCGCCTTTTGGAAACGCACCATCGAAAAAGGCGATCAGCGCGATGGCGATCTGGAGCACGCCCTTGGCTTGATGCAGGCGCATGGCGCACTGGAGCAGACCCGCGCCGAAGCCTTGGATTGGGCTGCCCGCGCCCGTGCGGCGATTGCCGTGCTGCCGGATCATCCCGTGCAGCGCATGCTCGACAATCTCGCAGGCTATGTGGTGGCGCGGATCAGCTAAGCCGCGTGGCCTGCACCCACCAGCCGGGGTTTGCCGCACTCAGCGCTTGCGCGGCGCGCGTGGCGGTCGTGGCATCGGGATAGAGCCCGAAACAGGTGGCCCCTGATCCCGACATTCGTGCGAGGGCACAGTGCCGCGTCGATGCAATCGCATGCAGCACGTCGGCCACCACAGGCTCTTCCGCAATCGCCGCGTCTTGCAGATCATTGCGCTGCGCTCTCAGCCAGTCGATGAGCGTGGCGACATCAGGCCATATCGGCAATTGCTCGGGCATCGCCGGATTGTCCCGCTGCGCGAGCCTGCGAAAGATTGCGGGCGTCGAGACAGGCACGCCGGGATTGACCAGCACGGCATCGAGCATCGGCAAACCATCGACCGGGATCACATCCTCGCCAATCCCCCGCATCCGCGCGGCGCGCGCCAATAGGCAGACCGGCACATCGGCCCCAAGGGTCAAGACATCGCTGGGCACTGATAGACCGCTCATCTCTGCCAGGGCCCGCAGGCAAGCCGCCGCATCGCTTGACCCGCCGCCAATGCCCGCAGCTGCAGGCAGATGCTTGTCGAGCGTGATCTCGGCGGTGATCCCAATCAGCGCCGCCGCCCGCAGCACAAGGTTGTCAGGGCCGGTCGGCACGCCCCCGGCCATTGGCCCGGTCACGCTCAGTCGGGCCTCTGGGGCAGGTCGCAGGCTCAGACGGTCGCCCAGATCAGCAAAGACCACCAGCGAATCGAGCAGATGATAACCATCTGACCGGCGCCCGGTGACATGCAGGGAAAGGTTGATCTTGGCGGGGGCGAACCCGTCAGTTGCCATCTTTGACAAATTTGAGAGGCTCCGCGCCTTCGTCCTTCAGCACCTGATCCAGACCCACTTCCAGCTTGCGGCGCACGCGCTCCGGCTCCAGATCGGGCGAGGGCTCGCTCTCGTTCAGCGACAGCGCGCGCTTCCACTGAAACCGGGCCTCAACCTTGCGGCCCACAGCCCAGAGCACATCGCCCAGATGGTCATTGACCACCGGATCGGTCGGCATCAATTCGGCCGCGCGCTCCATTTGCACGATGGCCTCTTCATAGCGCCCGAGGCGATAGAGCACCCATCCAAGGCTGTCGACGATATAGCCACTCTCGGGTTGTGCCGCGACAGCGCGCTCGATCATGTTCAGCGCCTCGTCCAGATTGATGTGCTTTTCCACCATCGTATAGCCGAGGTAATTGAGCACCTGCGGATGATCCGGGTTCAGCTCCAACGCGCGACGGAAATCGGCCTCGGCCTCGGGCCAATTGTCCAATCGCTCGTGGCTGATGGCGCGGGCATAGCGCACGAACCACTGATCGTTGCCCCGCGCCTGATAGAGATCAAGCGCCCGATCATAGGCGGGCACCGCGGCGGCGAAATCCTCTTGCGAACGATAGAGGTCCCCCACCGCCACATGAACCTCTGGCAGATTCGGATAGACCGTCGCCAACTGTTCCAGCACTTCGATGGCTGCGTCCGGCTTGTCCGCGCGGCGCAGAACATCGCTGCGTCCCAACTCGGCCAGATGATACGACGGGTGATCGCGCGGCACTTTCTTGTAGGCCTCGATCGCCAGATCGTAACGCTCAAGATCCTCAAGCAGGTTTGCAGCCATGAGCACGGCATCCACATGGCTGGGTTTGATCATCTCGGCCACGCGGGCATAGATCAGGACATACTCGTCATTGGCCTCTTGCATCAACGCGCGACCGAGGGAAAAGAACACCTCGGCAATCCCGTCCGATGCGCTATTGACCAAATCAAAGGGCACGCTCTCGCCCGCTGCGAGACGCGCACGCAGAGCCTCGATTTCGGGGTCAATATCGGTGCCGAACGTGTCGTCGATGATGCTGATGGCGCGCTCTTGCTGTCCGATTTGGCTCAGCACTTGCGACCAGCCGATCACCCCGCGCCGGGTGCGTTGGATGGGGCCTTCATCCTCGCCGCTGAACACCTTGTCCGCGCCTTCGAAATCCCCGACCGAGGCCAATGCCAGCGCCTTGTGGTAAATCGCAAAACTGCGCAAGCCACGCTCTTCGGCCACCGCATCGAACCGCGCCAGTGCCGAGGTCATGTCGCCCTTGCCCAGATCGGCCCAAGCCGCGATCATCCCATCCGCCAGATCACCGACCCCGCGTTCCTCTGCGATCCGCGTCAGCAGCGCATCCCATTGCCCCTCGCGTGTCTCATCCGCCACCAGCGCCATCTGGCTTACCTGACTGCGCAGCCCGTCCGCCTCGATCTTGCGCGCGACCGCGACCGCCGGTTCCAGCCTGCCCAGCGCCAGATAGGCGACGGTGGCATTTTCCAACAGGGCGGGATTGGACGGATCACGAGTCAGTGCCTGAGCATAATACTGCGCCGCTGCCGCGAAATCGCCCGTGGTGCGGGCCTGTTGGGCTGCGAGATAGGCACCAGAGGACACCTCTGACATCGCGGGCAGGGGCATGACCTGCAAGAGGGCGGTAAATGCAAGCGCTGCAAGAGGTCGATGGGTCACGCTGTCCTGCCTTTTATGGTCTGGTTTGTCGCAAAGGTAATATGCCCGCCCCCCCAAGGCAATGCAGCGCGACAGAATTGCCGCGCCGCGCCCCAAAGATCACGAAATGCTTACATGTT
Organism: Roseovarius sp.; assembly: GCF_018066915.1. Lineage (GTDB taxonomy): Bacteria > Pseudomonadota > Alphaproteobacteria > Rhodobacterales > Rhodobacteraceae > Roseovarius. The sequence continues at coordinate 5,539 of NZ_JAGPVV010000356.1, read as the reverse complement.
GGGATAGTTCGGACCATCCCCCCCCTGTGGCGTGACCCAGTTGATATTCTGGCTTGGGTCCTTGATGTCACAGGTCTTGCAATGCACGCAGTTCTGAAAGTTGATGACGAAACGCGGGTCTTTGCCCTCTTCGCGCACCACCTCATAGACACCCGCCGGGCAATAGCGCTGCGCGGGCTCGTCATATTTGGGCAGGTTCATGCCAATCGGAACACTGGCATCTTTCAACTGCAGATGCGCTGGCTGGCTTTCCTCGTGATTGGTCATCGAGAAACTGACATTGGTCAGCCGGTCAAAGCTGAGCTTGCCGTCTGGTTTGGGATAGTCGATGGGCTTGTGCTTGGACGCGGGTTCGGTCGCGGCGGCATCACTTTTGCCATGGCTGAGCGTACCCAGCAGGCTGAAGCCCGCGGTATTGGTCCACATGTCGAACCCACCGAGGCCAAGCGACGCCAAGAGACCGTATTTCGACCAGAGCGGCTTGACGTTGCGCACCTTCTTGAGATCCTTGCCAATAGCACCGCTGCGCACTTCGGTCTCGTAATCGCTCAACTCGTCGCTGGCGCGCCCTGCGACCAATGCCGCATGCGCCGCCTCTGCCGCCGCCTTGCCCGAGAGCATGGCGTTGTGATTGCCTTTGATGCGCGGCACGTTGACCATGCCCACCGAACACCCCAACAGCGCCACGCCGGGCGCCACCATCTTGGGCATCGACTGATACCCGCCCTCGGAAATGGCACGCGCGCCATAGGCCACGCGCTTGCCGCCCTTGAGCAGGTCGGCCACCATCGGATGATGCTTGAACCGCTGGAATTCCATATAGGGGAAAAGGTAGGGGTTCTTGTAGTTCAGATGCACCACGAAGCCCACATAGACCTGATTGTTCTCAAGGTGATAGATGAACGATCCACCACCGGCGTTGCTGCCCAGCGGCCAGCCCATCGTATGTGTAACGGTGCCGGGGCGATGCTTGGCGGGATCGACCTCCCAGATTTCCTTCATGCCAAGGCCGAATTTCTGCGGTTCCTTGCCTTTGGACAGATCGTATTTGGCAATGACCTCTTTGGCGAGGCTGCCGCGCACGCCCTCGGATAGAAAGACATACTTGCCGTTCAATTCCATCCCCGGCTCGTAATTCGGGCCCGGCGTGCCATCCTCATTCTTGCCGAACTCCCCGGCAACCACGCCTTTGACCTCGCCATTTTCGCCATAAACCAGCTCGGAACAGGACATACCGGGGAATATCTCGACGCCCAGTTCCTCGGCCTGCTCGGCCATCCAGCGACAGACATTGCCCATCGAGACGATATAATTACCGTGGTTGTTCATCAGCGGCGGCATCGGGAAATTCGGCACGCGAATTCGGCCTGCCTCGCCCAGCATATAGAAATTATCCTCGGTCACGGGCGTGTTGAGCGGCGCGCCGCGCTCTTTCCAGTCTGGGATCAGCGCATCGAGACCGCAAGGATCGAGCACCGCACCGGACAGGATATGCGCCCCCACCTCAGAGCCTTTCTCAAGCACCACAACGGCGCAATCGGGATCAAGCTGCTTGAGGCGGATCGCCGCCGAAAGACCGGCCGGGCCCGCGCCCACGATCACAACGTCATAGTCCATCGTCTCGCGTGTTATCTCGGTCATCGTCCTCATCCTTTTCCCGGGCGCAGCAATCATGGTCCTCGCGCGCAACAAAGTTGCGAGTGTGACTAGCCTGCGCATGTATCGAGCGTCAATTGAAACACGACGTAAAACCATTTGGAAAACGGCAATTTGTCACGCGACAGCGGCCTAATCTCGCGCTCTCCGCGATCCGCTCTTGCAATCGGGCGCGCGCTTCGGGCAATCTGCCTCGAAATTCGAGATGTGATGTGACGGGGCCTGCTATCTAGCGGCCCCGCTTCTGACAATGGACGGTTGATATGGAAAAGATCCCGATGACGGCTGGCGGCCATGCCGCGCTTGAGGTTGAGCTGAAACAGCTCAAATCGGTGGAGCGCCCCGCGATCATTCGGGCTATCGCCGAGGCGCGCGAGCATGGCGACCTGAGCGAGAATGCCGAGTATCATTCCGCCAAGGAAAAACAGTCCTTTATCGAGGGCCGGATCAAGGAGCTTGAAGGCATCCTGAGTCTCGCCGAGGTGATCGACCCCGCCAAGCTCTCAGGCGCGATCAAGTTCGGCGCGACCGTCACGCTCGTGGACGAGGATTCGGGCGAGGAACGCACCTATCAAATCGTGGGCGAGCATGAGGCCAGCATCGAAAAGGGCCTTTTGAACATAAAATCGCCGATTGCTCGGGCGCTCATCGGCAAAGAAGAGGGCGATAGCGTCGAAGTGCGCACGCCCGGTGGTGATCGCGCCTACGAGGTGATAAAGGTCGCCTATATCTGATCAGGCACCCCATCATGCGCCCAGCCCGCACTGAAAATGGCCCCGCCAAGGGGTTTGACACGAAATCCGAAACCGAAGGGGTCACGTCGATCGAATGGATCGCCCTGGCGCTTTCGGCAATTTGGCTCTTGGGCTCGGCGGTGTTCTTTCTGGTTTTCACCCCGCGGGCCGAAACCGGCGGCGGCGCGCTGCAATTCGTGATCGTGCTGATTGCGGTCTTCATGCCCGTGGCGATGATCTGGGTCGGGGCGACTGCCGCCCGCACCAGCCGTGTGATGCGCGAAGAAAGTCGCCGCCTGCGCGCCGCCATCGACGCGATCCGCGCCGCCTATGTTGCCCAGAACCAGACGCTTGGTCAGACCGTGGACAAGACCGTCAGTCAGAAGCTCGACGAAATCGCCGCCGCCCAACGCAAGACGGAAACGGCACTGGCGACATTCTCCTCGATCCGTGTGGGCATGCCCGAACCACGTCCGATATTGGCCCCGGCCCCTTCGCCCAGTGACCCCGGCGATCAGGTTTCGCTGCCGCTTGGCACCTCTGCCGAGGATATGCAGGCCCCGCTCGAGCGGGCCGATTTCATCCGCGCCCTGAATTTCCCCGACAACCCCGAGGACAAGGTGGGCTTCGCCGCCCTGCGCCGTGCGCTCAAGGACCGGCCTACTGCCCAGTTGATCCGCGCCTCACAGGATATCCTGACGCTGATGTCGCATGATGGCATCTACATGGATGACCTGCGCCCCGACATGGCCCGCCCCGAGGTCTGGCGTCGTTTTGCCGGGGGAGAGCGCGGCCGCACCATCGCCGCCTTGGGCGGTATCCGCGACCGCTCATCGCTGGCGCTGACGGCAGCGCGGATGAAACAGGACACGATCTTTCGTGACGCCGCACATCATTTTCTGCGCCGTTTCGACAAGATGTTCACCCAGTTCGCCGAAACCGCCAGCGATTCTGAAATATCAGAGCTTTCAGAAACGCGCACCGCCCGCGCCTTCATGCTCTTGGGGCGCGTTGCGGGCACCTTCGACTGATCCGCGCCTCGGTTTAATCTGGCCTAAAATACCTCGGGGGCCGGGGGGCAGAGCCCCCCGACTCTGCGATTGCCCCGAAGAAAAAACCACGGCATGATGCGCGCCTGAGGAGATAGAACCGATGCGCAAGTTTCTCGTCGTGCTGGATGACAGCCGCGAATGTCTCAACGCCATGCGCTTTGCCGCGATGCGCGCCGCCCATACAGGGGCCGGGGTGGAAATCCTTGCCGTGATCCCACCCGAGGAGTTCAACCACTGGATCGGCGTGGGCGACCTCATGCGCGAGGAACAGCGCGAGAGGATCGAGGCGCATTTCGAGGTCTTTGCCAAATGGATGCGCGACAAACAGGGGATCAACCCGGAACTGGTCATCCGCGAAGGCGATCCGGCGGTCGAGATCATCGCGCAGGTCCAGGATGATCCAGCGATCGGCGTGTTGGTGCTTGGGGCCGCCACCGGCAAGAAAGGGCCCGGTCCGCTGGTTACGCAACTGACCAAGACCGCAGGCACCCTGCCCATTCCCATCACCATCGTGCCCGGCGATCTGACCAAAGAACGGCTTGAGGCCATCACCTGAGGCAGGCCCGCACCAGTTTAGAATCGTTCCAATCCTTGACAGCACGGGACGTCGGGCGCATATCTTGGGCAACCACGAAAGGGCGCGCCATGTTCATCCAGACCGAATCCACACCCAATCCCGCGACGTTGAAATTCCTGCCCGGTCAGACCGTGCTCGAGGCTGGAACTGCAGATTTCCCGAGCGCCGAGAAATCCGGTAGCTCCCCGCTGGCAGAGCGTATTTTCCGCGTGCCGGGTGTGTCGGGTGTGTTTTTCGGCAATGATTTCGTGACCGTCACCAAGGGCGAGGCGATCGAATGGGATCATATCAAACCCGCGATTTTGGGTGCGATCATGGAACATTACCAATCCGGTCAACCGGTCATGCTGGGCGAGGGCGGCGGTGCGTCGGGTCATGCCGAACATAGCGGCGAGGATTCGGTGATCGTGAATCAAATCAAGGAGTTGCTCGACACCCGCGTTCGGCCCGCCGTGGCGCAGGATGGGGGCGACATCACCTTTCACGGCTTTGACCGTGGCGTCGTCTATCTTCACATGCAGGGCGCTTGCGCAGGCTGCCCGTCCTCTACCATCACGCTCAAGATGGGGATCGAGAACCTGTTGCGCCACTATATCCCCGAGGTGACAGAGGTGCGCCCTGTTGGTCTCTGAACCACTGATACTGGCTTTTGACACATCGGCCGCGCATTGCGCGGCCGCTTTGTTGCAAGGAGAGCGTGTGCTCGTATCGCGTGCCGAAACCATGGGGCGCGGACAGGCCGAGCGGCTCATGCCGCTCTTGCACGAGGTGCTGGATCAGGCCGGGATCACATGGCGGGACCTTGACCGTATCGGTGTGGGCATCGGTCCCGGCAACTTCACCGGCATTCGCATTTCCGTCGCGGCGGCACGGGGGCTGGCGTTGAGCCTCGATATCCCCACCGTCGGAATCAGTACGCTGGAGGCGATCCGCGCACAGACGCAGGGCGGCACACCCTGCGTGCCCGCGCCCCGTGACATGGCCTATATCCAGACGGCCACCGCCGCGCCGGAATTGGTGGGGATCACCTCTGTCGTCGATCCTATCCTGCCGCCTGATCCCGCCCGGCTGGCTGAACTGATGGCGCGTCTGGCCGCTCAGGCACCACAAGACAGCCCGCCGCCCGCCCCGCTTTATGTGCGTCCCGCCGATGCCGCCCCCGCGCGCGACCTCCCGCCAGTGATCCTTGATGACGCCTGAAACCCTCGCCACCTGCCACGCCCGCGCCTTTCGCAATTCGGGCCGGGCCTGGTCCGCCGAGGAATTCGCCACGCTGCTCGGTAGTGCCTTCGTTTTTGCCGTGGGCGACGCGCGGGCCTTTGTGTTGGGCCGCGTGATCGCGGACGAGGCCGAAGTGCTGACGCTCGCCACCGACCCCGACTATCGCCGCGAAGGTCTGGCGCGCGCCTGCTTGACGGCCTTTGATGCAAGCGCACGGGCCCGCGGCGCAACCACGGCCTTTCTTGAAGTGGCCGAGGACAATGCCCCCGCATTGGCGCTCTACCGCGCCGCAGGCTACC
>NZ_JAGPVV010000355.1 GCF_018066915.1 Roseovarius sp. | reverse complement strand
TCGACTGGCCCGAGGGCTTTTGCCGCCGCGACATCGGCTGGCGCGCGCTGAAATGACCATCGACAGGGCCCCGATCCGGGTCCATCCCGACAGCGGGCAGGCCGAGGCGATTCTTGATCTGATCCGCAGATGCTTTGCCTCGATGGAGGGGCGGATTGATCCGCCCTCCTCTATGCACCGCCTGACCGCAGAAACCATCGCCCAGCACTGCCACGATGGCGAAGTCTGGATCATCAGCACCCCACCCGTGGCCTGCGTTTTCCTGACCCCAAAGGCCGATTGCCTCTATTTGGGCAAACTCGCCGTCGACGCCGCGTGGCGCGGGCAAGGTCTGGCTGCGCTGCTGGTGGATCACGCCATGGACCGCGCCCGCGCCCTCGGCCTCAACGCGGTGGAATTACAGGTCCGCGTGGAACTGGTGGAAAACCACCGGGCCTTTGCCAAAATGGGCTTTGTCAAAACCGGCGAAACCGCCCATCCCGGATATGACCGCCCCACCTCGATCACCATGCAGCGCGCAGTGCTCTAAGCGGGCATTTGCTCGGGCGTCACCGCGAAACGAAATCCCACGTTTCCAGAGGTCACAGCCTAAGAAAGCGCCACTCGGTTGATCACAATCTCTATATCATTGACCGTGTTCCGCTCATTCTCGGGATGGAACGTATCCGTAAGACGTTCACCTCTGAATAACCGAACGACTTCGACGTTTGGTGCCAGGAATTGCGGAAGATCGAGCAGACCATCCGCTACGTACTCTGGGGGTCCGTCTATCGACAAAAACGTAAAGGGCGCATCCGCCAGCTTCACCTCGGTCACCGTTGCCCCGTCAAGCTCTGCCGGACTAAACACGACATGCCGGAAGTGCGAGGTGATCCCATCCCCAAAGCCCGAATGCCTTATAAAGAGTCTGCTATCGTGAACCTCGAATGTGCCCTCTATAGTCTCATCAATATTCAGCACGACACGGGTAATATCCGCGAGCGAATTTCCGTCCTGTCCGGACACGTCAAACGTCTGCGCCGAAAGGGTTGCCAAATCCTCGGACCGAAGGGTGAACACAAGATCGCTGCCGTCGCGCAGAGGTTCGATTGGCGTCCCATCTTCCTCTCCCAAGTCATCGACAAAGCCGATCCGAATCTCGTCCGCCTGTGTCGCATCCAGCCCATCAGCGAAATAGCGGTAAACCTCAGGAGGGAGTGCGGGATCGGCATGAGTGACAGTAACCGCCAGAACAGATGGCTCTTCCCCGGTGCCGGGGGTAATTGTCACCTCAAATCCGGTCATCGCCCCAAGAACCGAACCCTCGGCAATATCCCGAACGATCTCGATCCTGTCTTCGGCTGGATTGAAATCATGCAGTTGGGCAATTACGTCGCCCGGGCTCCTACTGGAAAAATACCGGATGAGATCATCGCCATCGCCTAAGGTCACATCAACAGTGTTTTCGTATCTGAATGAATACACATCAACGGTGTCATTGCCCTCACCCGCGTCGATCACACCAACGCCCCCGACAAACACCTCGATCACATCATCGCCAGGCCCCCCAAGCGCAACGGGTTCAACCCCCGGCAAGTCCTCGAACTCGGTGCCTGAAAACTGAATGGGGCTCTGACCCTCAAACAGTGAAATCGTATCGTCGCCCTCACCCCCGATACCCGTGCCGCCGGATACGTAGAGGCGATCATTGCCCGCCCCGGCGTCTACGGAATTGAAAACCGGCACCAATCCTGCGCCTGACGGATTTCGGGCGAACCCGCTGTCAATCGCGATCACATCGTCAAACGGCGTGCCTGCATCGTCCTCAAGCTGACGTGAAAGCGCCACCATGCCGAATTGGCGTGGGCCATCTACGACCGGCTCTTCGGGGAGTGTTATGGGCGGCACCTCCTCTCCAACGTCATCCTCGTCGGGCGGCCCCTCATTGGACACCTTATCATCGTCATTTTGATCACTTACGACGAGGGATGCCCCCAAAACGCCCATCGCCGCCAACAGCAAACCAAGCATACCGTCACCCCTCAACAACCTTGCTTTGCGCGGAGCGTAGGCCGCGACAAAAATGTCGTCAATCTATCCTTCGGATGGGTTCCCCTTGCGACTTTCAACACGTGGTTGTGTGTTGCATACGCGCATCAGGGGCGTGCCCCTCAGCCGCAGGTCAGCGCCTGGTCAAACCCCTCCGGGCTGGCCACGATCCCCACGGGCCGCATCGCCAGCGTAATACCCTCGAACGCGACTGCCACAACCTCGCGGAATTCGGCATCGGCCAGCACAATCTCGGCCCCCTGACCACAGTCACGCAAGCCACCCCAGATCACCTCATCCCCGATCCGGTGATTGGTGACACCCTTGAGGCTGGCAATTTGCGTCAATCCCCCCGGCGCCCAAGTCCAGACGCGCAGCACCCTGCCCAGATGCGGTGTTTCGACATAGGCAATATCGGTGATCCCGTCGCCATTCAGATCGGCAATCGCAGCAGGGGCCAGCCAGCGAAACGGCGTGCCGATAGGCGGCGTGGCGGCGGATTTCACCAACTGCCCGCGCCGGATCGTGTAAATCGCCAGTTGCGCGCCGTGCGTAGGGCTGGATTCCACCACCACGACATCGGTCTGACCATCGCCATCCGCATCCACCAGACGCGGGGCGATATCCTCGAACACATGGTTCGGCTCCGGCCCCTGTCGCAGATCAAGGCGGATGTCCATGCCCCGGTCACCGCGCACCGCCAACACGCGGCGCTCGCGTATCTGCCCCATGATCCGGTGCGGATAGCTGTCGTCAGGGGCCTCGAACCGCGCGGCGGCGATGCCCGCACCGCCGCTCTCAATCCAAGGCTCGGCGGAGACGCCGGGGGCAAGAACCGCCATCACCCCGATGACCGCCCCCGCGCCGCGCATCTCAGATCTGTTTTTCCGGCATCTGCACGACCAGACCATCCAGCGCATCCGTCACCTTGAGCTGACAGGTCAGGCGCGACCGGGCGGGGTCAGGCTGATAGGCGAAATCGAGCATGTCCTCTTCCATGTCATCCTTGGCGGGAAGCTTGCCCACCCAAGCCGGATCGACATAGACATGACAGGTGGAACAGGCGCAGGCCCCGCCGCAATCGGCCTCGATGCCGGGGATATTGTTGTCGCGCGCGCCTTCCATCACGGTCAGGCCATTGGCCACCTCGACCTCATGCCGGGTGCCATTATGCTCGATATAGGTGATTTTAGCCA
>NZ_JAGPVV010000336.1 GCF_018066915.1 Roseovarius sp. | reverse complement strand
GTGCTCGATTCCGTGCGCGCGCTGATGCTGATCCGCGCCTACCGCATCCGGGGGCATCTGGCCGCTGATCTCGATCCGCTGGGCCTGCGCGAAACGCCGAACCGCCCGGAGCTTGATCCGAAATCCTACGGCTTCACCGAGATCGACATGGATCGCCCGATCTTTATCGACAATGTGCTGGGCCTGCAAATCGCGTCGCTGCGCGAGATTCTGGCCATCGTGAAACGCACCTATTGCGGCACGTTCGCGCTGCAATACATGCATATTTCCGACCCCGAGGAATCCGCCTGGCTGAAAGAGCGGATCGAGGGTTATGACAAGGAAATCACCTTTACCCGCAACGGGCGCAAGGCGATCCTGAACAAGCTGGTCGAGGCCGAAGGCTTTGAAAAATACCTGCATGTAAAATACATGGGCACCAAGCGCTTTGGTCTGGATGGCGGGGAATCCCTCATTCCAGCGATGGAGCAGATCATCAAGCGCGGCGGGCAGTTGGGCGTGCAGGACATCGTGATCGGCATGCCGCATCGGGGGCGTTTGTCGGTGCTGGCCAATGTGATGGGCAAGCCCTATCGCGCGATTTTCAACGAATTCCAGGGCGGCAGCTTTAAGCCCGAAGAGGTCGATGGATCGGGCGATGTGAAGTACCACCTTGGCGCGTCCTCGGACCGCGAATTCGATGGTAACAAGGTGCACCTGTCGCTGACCGCTAACCCCAGCCACCTAGAGGCGGTCAACCCTGTCGTTCTGGGCAAGGTCCGTGCCAAGCAGGATCAGTTGAACGACACCGACCGCACCAAGGTGCTGCCGATCCTCTTGCACGGGGATGCAGCCTTTGCCGGTCAGGGGGTTGTGGCGGAATGTTTCGGTCTTTCGGGCCTCAAGGGGCATCGCACCGGCGGGACCATTCATATCGTCGTGAACAACCAGATCGGGTTTACCACCGCGCCGCATTTCAGCCGTTCGTCGCCCTATCCGACCGATATCGCGCTGATGGTCGAGGCGCCGATTTTCCACGTTAATGGGGACGATCCCGAAGCCTGCGTTCACGCCGCCCGCGTCGCCACGGAATTCCGCCAGAAATTCCACAAGGACGTTGTCATCGACATGATCTGCTATCGCCGCTTCGGTCATAACGAGGGCGACGAGCCCATGTTCACCAACCCGGTGATGTATAAAAAGATCAAGCAGCAGAAGACCACGCTCAGCCTCTATACCGAGCGGCTGGTCAAGGATGGTCTCATCCCCGAAGGGGAAATCGAGGACATGAAAACCGCGTTCCAAGCCTATCTCGCGGATGAATTCGAGGCCGGCAAGGATTACCGCCCGAACAAGGCCGACTGGCTGGATGGCAAATGGGCCGATCTCAACGCCCATCGCGGCAAGTATGAGCGCGGCGAGACCGCGATCAAGCCCGAGACCATGGCCGACGTGGGCCGCGCGCTCAGCACGCCGCCCGAAGGCTTTCCGCTGCACAAGACGGTTGAGCGGCTTCTTGAATCCAAGGCCGCCATGTTCGAGAGCGGTGAGGGCTTTGACTGGGCCACCGCCGAGGCATTGGCCTTTGGCTCGCTCTTGACGGAAGGCTACCGGGTCCGGCTCTCGGGGCAGGATTGCACGCGCGGCACCTTCAGCCAGCGACATTCCGGTCTGATCCATCAGGACAATGAAGAGCGGTATTACCCGCTCAACCATATCCGCGAGGGGCAGGCGCAATACGAGGTCATCGACTCGATGCTCTCGGAATATGCGGTGCTGGGGTTTGAATATGGTTACTCCCTGGCCGAACCCAATGCGCTAACCCTGTGGGAGGCGCAGTTTGGTGATTTCGCCAATGGCGCGCAGATCATGTTCGATCAGTTCATCTCGTCCGGGGAATCGAAATGGCTGCGCATGTCCGGTCTCGTCTGTCTCTTGCCGCATGGTTATGAGGGGCAGGGGCCGGAACATTCCTCGGCCCGTCTGGAACGCTTCCTGACCATGTGTGGCGGGGATAACTGGATCGTGGCCAATTGCACCACGCCGGCGAATTACTTTCACATCCTGCGCCGCCAGATGTATCGCACCTTCCGCAAGCCGCTCATCCTGATGACGCCGAAATCGCTCTTGCGGCACAAGATGGCAGTGAGCAAGGCCGAAGAGTTCACCACCGGCTCTTCATTCCACCGCGTTCTCTGGGACGATGCGCAATATGGAAATTCGCAGACCAAGCTGGTCTCGGATGACAAGATCCGGCGCGTCGTCATGTGCTCGGGCAAGGTTTATTACGACCTGCTCGAGGAACGCGATGCGCGCGGGATCACCGATGTCTATCTCCTGCGTATCGAACAGTTCTACCCGTTCCCGGCCATGTCGCTGGTCAAGGAGTTGGAACGCTTCAAGGGCGCGGAAATGGTCTGGTGTCAGGAAGAGCCCAAGAACCAGGGCGCCTGGTCCTTTATCGAGCCCAATATCGAATGGGTTCTGACCCGCATCAAGGCCAAGCATCTGCGGCCCGTCTATGCCGGTCGTCCCGCTTCGGCGTCGCCTGCCACGGGCCTCGCCAAACAGCACAAAGCACAACAAGAAGCGCTGGTCGATGCCGCGCTGACCATCGAAGGGAACTAACCCATGACTACCGAAGTCCGCGTCCCCACCCTTGGCGAATCCGTGACCGAGGCCACCGTCGCCACCTGGTTCAAGAAACCCGGTGATCCGGTCGCCGCCGACGAGATGCTGTGCGAGCTGGAAACCGACAAGGTGACGGTCGAGGTGCCGAGCCCCGTGGCTGGCACCATGGGCGAAATCGTGGCGCAAGAGGGTCAGACCGTCGGCGTTGATGCGCTCTTGGCCACCATTTCCGCAGGTGATGCCAAAGCGGCCCCGGCCAAGTCTGACAAGGCCGAGAAACCCGCCAAGGCAGAGGCGGCCCAGACCGGGGCCAGCGTCGATGTGATGGTGCCCACCTTGGGCGAATCCGTGTCTGAGGCGACCGTGTCGACATGGTTCAAGAAGGTGGGCGACCCCGTCGCCGCCGACGAGATGCTTTGCGAGCTTGAGACCGACAAGGTCTCGGTCGAGGTGCCGGCCCCTGCTGCGGGCATCCTGACCGAAATCCTCGCCGCCGAAGGGTCTACTGTTCAGGCCGGGGGCAAGCTCGCGATCCTGTCCTCGGGCGCCGGGGCATCTGCCCCCGCCGCCGCAGCCCCCAAGGCCGAAGAGGCCGCATCGCCCGCCGCCGCCAGTGGCAAGGACGTCGAGGATGCGCCGTCGGCCAAGAAAGCCATGGCCGAGGCCGGTCTCAGCCGTGATCAGGTCACGGGTTCTGGCCGCGATGGCCGCGTGATGAAAGAGGATGTGGCCCGCGCCGCCGCTGCGGCCACGCAAGCGCCCGCTGCCGCGGCCGCCCCGGCCCAAGCGCCCCGCGCCCCTGCCCCGGCCGAGGATGTGGCCCGCGAAGAGCGCGTCAAGATGACTCGCCTGCGCCAGACCATCGCGCGCCGCCTCAAGGACAGCCAGAACACCGCCGCCATGCTCACCACCTATAACGAGGTGGACATGACCGAGGTGATGGCGCTGCGCAACCAGTACAAGGACGAGTTCTTCAAGAAGCACGGCGTGCGCCTTGGCTTCATGTCGTTCTTTACCAAGGCCTGCGTGCATGCTCTGAAAGAAGTGCCCGAGGTCAATGCCGAGATTGATGGCACCGATATCGTCTACAAGAACTTCGTGCATATGGGGGTGGCTGCGGGCACGCCCACGGGCCTAGTCGTGCCGGTGATCCGCGATGTGGATTCCATGGGCTTTGCCGCGATTGAAAAGGCCATCGCCGAAAAGGGCGCGCGCGCCCGTGACGGCAAGCTGAGCATGGCCGAAATGCAGGGTGGCACCTTCACCATCTCCAACGGTGGCGTCTACGGCTCGCTCATGTCCTCGCCCATCCTCAACCCGCCGCAATCGGGTATCCTCGGCATGCACAAGATCCAGGACCGGCCGATGGTCGTGAACGGCCAGATCGTCGCGCGCCCGATGATGTATCTGGCGCTCAGCTACGATCACAGGATCGTCGACGGCAAGGGTGCGGTGACGTTCCTCGTGCGGGTGAAAGAGGCGCTGGAAGACCCCCGCCGATTGCTGATGGATTTGTAATAGACATGCCGTTAGTTGCCGCCAGCGATTTTGAGGGTTTGCCCCAACAGCCTGAGGCTCGTTGGCTGCAACTGCGTGACTTGATAGAGAAGCGCTTGGACAACGGCTTCGATATGAACAATGGGGGCTATGAAACTTATGATTTACTTGAATACGTTCAGATTCTGTCTGTCGCGGCAGAAGAATTAGGGATAGGCGCTCTAAAGGAAATTGCCCCGGGTAATGTCCGCGAGGATTTTGATGCGTTTCGAGCAAGTGTTGCAGGTTTGGCTACTCGCCTTAGCCTTCGCGTAAGCGTTCGAACCATTGCAAATTCAGTTGCACTTTCACGTCCAACAAGAATAAAGGTTCTTTCTGAGATAGAAAATCTCCGGGCGATGATTAGAAGCTCTGAGCTTTCAGAAACGCAAAAAAACAAAGCGGGAAAGCAGATAGATCAGCTGCAAATAATGGTCATTTCCGAAAGAACCGACATCGCACGTGTTGGTTCTATTTTGGCGATCATTGGCGGTATTGCGGTTGGAACGACCTCCTTACTGGCTGATTTGCCTCCTGCAATCGGGACAATTTCTGCCCTGATCGGTCGCGATAAGCTGGAAGAAGAGAGTGAGCAGGCGTTAATTGAAGACTCTAGAAAAAGACTTCAGATCCAAGACCACCGCCAAATGCCGAATGAAGAAAATGGTGGTGAACTAGGTTACGAATCTGGTGATGAATTACCCTTTTGAAGAGAGCCAATGACCCCCGAACTCACCGCCCTCACCCTCGCAGCACTTCTGCAAGCCGTGCAATTCCTGCTCTACGCGGTCCCGGCCAATCTCGAGCTTGGACCCGGCTACACCATGTCCGCGCGCGACCGGGAGCCTACGAAACAGCTCTCGCCGAAAACCGCGCGCCTTGGCCGTGCGCTCTCCAACCATTTCGAGGGGCTGATCCTCTTCACCATCGCGGTTGTGGTCGTGACGCTCAGCGCGCAATCGAGCCCGCTCACCGCCGCCTGCGCCTATACCTATCTCGCCGCGCGCGTGCTCTATATTCCGGCCTATTATTTTGGCCTGCGCCCCTGGCGCTCGCTCATTTGGGCGGTGGGATTTGGGGCCACGCTGCTCATGCTGCTGGCGGCACTCGCATGACGGCTCATCTGGCACAAAATACCTCGGGGGAGGCGCGCGCAGCGCGACGGGGGCGGCGCCCCCATTCTGCCCCGCCCGCACCGACGCAATACCGATAGACTACCGACGCGGCTGTGGCCGCGA
>NZ_JAGPVV010000331.1 GCF_018066915.1 Roseovarius sp. | reverse complement strand
TGCCGATTTCGGGTTGGGTAAAGATCGCCGTGGCGATGAGATCGTGATCGACCGGCGTCGGGTTGCCGTTGAACACCGTCTCGACAAAGGCCATGCCTTCGCGGATGGCCACCGGCGTGAGGTTGACACGGTCGGTCACATCGCCAATCGCATAGACCGACGGCACGCCGGTCTGGCTGTAGCGGTCCACGACAATCTCGCCCTTGCGGCCCACGGCAATGCCTGCGTCCTCTAGCCCCAGATCCTCGGTGTTGGGTGCGCGTCCGGTGGCGAACATCACCTCTTCAAACACCGCCTCGCTGCCGTTGGTGCCGGTCACGCGGTAGCCGCCGTCGACCTTTTCCATCGTTTCGATATTGGTGCCCAAATGCAGGGTGATCCCCGAGGCGATCATCTCGTCCGAAACCAGCCCGCGCGCCTCGTCGTCAAAGCCGCGCAGGATCTGCGCGCCGCGATAGAATTGCGTGACCCTGACCCCCAAACCATTGAGGATACAGGCGAATTCACAGGCGATATAGCCACCGCCGATGATCAGCATCGACTTGGGCAAACGCTCCAGGTGAAAGATATCATTGCTGGTGATCGCATGCTCCGCCCCCGGCAGATCGGGTTTGAAAGGCCGCCCGCCGGTGGCGATGAGGATATGCTTGGCGCTCCGCCGTGTGCCATCGGCCAATTCCACGGTGTGCGGATCAACCAGCCGCGCCCGGCTGTCATAGGTCTCGACCCCGTTATTCTTGAGTATCCCGCGATAGACCCCTTCGAGCCGATCGAGCTCGGCATGCAGCTTGTCCCGGAACGTGACCCAATCGAACCCGCCTGCATGCACCGTCCAGCCATAGGCCTGCGCATCGGCCATCGCCCCGCGATATTCCGAGGCAAAGACCATCAGTTTTTTCGGCACACAGCCGCGAATGACGCAGGTGCCGCCATAGCGGTCCTCTTCCGCGAGGGCCACGCGTGCGCCGCCCTGTGCCGCGACCCGTGCCGCGCGCACCCCGCCAGAGCCGCCGCCGATCACGAAAAGATCGTAGTCGAATGACATCAATGTCCCCTCAATCCGTCAGGTCGCGAAAGAGATTGTCGGTCTCGACAAAATCGAGCCGGTCTTCTTCGACCGTGCCCTCGTTGATGTCGCGGGTTTCCACCCGGCCATCGCCATAGCCCAGAATGACCACATCGCAGATATCAAGGAAAAGCCCGTTCTCCACCACCCCCGGCATCTGGTTGAGCGCCATTGAGAGTTGATGCGCGGCACCGATCCGGCCGAGATGCAGGTCGAGAATATAATTGCCTTCGTCGGTGATAAAGGGGCGCGCGCCGTTCATCCGCAGCGTGGCATCGCGGCCCAGCACATCCATGTTGATCAAGAGTTCCTCGACCAGCGATTTCGTGGTCTGCCAGCCAAAGGGGATCACCTCGACCGGCAGCGGGAAGGCACCCAGCGTCTCGACCTCCTTGCCGACATCGGCGATCACGATCATCTGGTCAGAGGCTGTCGCCACGATCTTTTCCTGCAAAAGCGCGCCGCCGCCGCCCTTGATCAGGTTGAGATTGCTGTCGAACTCATCCGCGCCGTCGATGGTCAGGTCGAGCCACTTGGCCTCGTCAAGGCTGATGACCTCAATGCCGACTTCTCGGGCCAATTCCGCTGTGCGCGTCGATGTCGGCACGCCGCGAATCCGCAAGCCGCCTTCGCGCACCATTTCGCCCAGACAGCGCACCATCCAGGCGGCCGTCGATCCGGTGCCAAGGCCCACGCGCATTCCGTCCTCGACGAAATCTACCGACCGCTTGGCGGCAACGAACTTGGCCTTGTCGATCGGCGACAATTCTCCGGTCATGGCAGCGACTCCCCGACTGTTTCGCAGGGGTTATAAGAGACTTGCCGCGCAGGTGCGAGACCGAATTCGCCAGAGCCCGCAGCCGGACAGGCGTTAACCATTCCTAAACCCCTGCCGCGCTACGCATTAACCTTGTTTGAAGAATAGGGGACCGCATGGTCGCGCGCGCCTATACCGTGGCCTTTGAGGGGGTCGAGGCCAAGCCCGTCGAGGTGCAATGCGCCATCACACCGGGCGTGCCCGCCTTTTCCCTCGTGGGCCTGCCCGACAAGGCGGTGTCCGAGGCGCGCGACCGGGTGCGCGCGGCGCTCTCGGCCATGGCCATCGCCCTGCCGTCGCGGCGCATCACCATCAACCTCTCGCCCGCCGACATGCCGAAAGAGGGCAGCCATTTTGACCTGCCCATCGCGCTCGCCCTCTTGGCGGCGCTCGAAATCATCCCGCATGACGCCGCCGAGGGCACGACGGCGCTCGGGGAATTGTCGCTCGACGGCACGCTGGTGCCGGTCATCGGCGCGCTGCCCGCCGCCATGGCCGCCGCCGAGGAAAACCGCATCCTGCTCTGCCCCAAGGCCTGCGGTCCCGAGGCGGCCTGGGTGGGCGCGGTGCAGGTGATCGCCGCTGCGTCGCTGGCGGATGTGGTGCGCCACTACACTGGACAGGCCCCCATCCCCGCCTCTGACCCCGGCGAGGTGATCGCACCGCCACAGGGCCGCGACCTGCGCGACGTCAAGGGACAGGAACGCGCCAAACGCGCGCTTGAAATTGCCGCTGCAGGCCGCCACCACCTGATCATGATCGGCACGCCCGGTTCCGGCAAATCCATGCTGGCCGCGCGCCTGCCCGGCATTATGCCGCCGCTCTCGGCCCCCGAGGCATTGGAGACCTCGA
Organism: Roseovarius sp.; assembly: GCF_018066915.1. Classification (GTDB taxonomy): domain Bacteria; phylum Pseudomonadota; class Alphaproteobacteria; order Rhodobacterales; family Rhodobacteraceae; genus Roseovarius. The sequence goes on along the minus strand of NZ_JAGPVV010000331.1, from coordinate 15,888 downwards.
TGATCCATTCGCTTGCCGGGCTCTTGTCCGAGGGGGGCATCAACCGCGCCCGCCCCTTTCGCGAGCCGCATCACACCGCCTCGATGGCCGCCATCGTCGGCGGCGGGCGCAGCGCCAAGCCGGGGGAAATCAGCCTTGCGCATAATGGCGTGCTCTTCATGGATGAGTTTCCCGAATTTCCCCGCACCGTGCTCGAAACCCTGCGCCAACCCATCGAGAGCGGCGAGGTGATGGTCGCCCGCGCCAATGCGCATGTGAAATATCCCTGCCGTTTCATGCTGATCGCCGCCGCCAACCCCTGCAAATGCGGCTATCTCTCGGACCCGAACCGCGCCTGTTCCCGCGCGCCCAATTGCGGCGAGGATTATATCGGGCGCATTTCCGGCCCGCTGATGGACCGCTTTGATTTGCGGATCGAGGTGCCGCCCGTGGCCTTTACCGATCTCGATCTGCCGGCCTCTGGCGATGCCTCGGCCACGGTTGCGGAGCGCGTGGCGGGGGCGCGGGCGGTGCAGGCGGCGCGCTTTGCGGGCCACGCCCATATGCGTCTCAACGCTGATGCCGAAGGGGCGGTGCTCGATGATATCGCCACGCCCGATGCCGAGGGGCGCGCCCTTGTCACGCGCGTCGCCAGCCGCTTTGGTCTCACGGCGCGCGGCTATCACCGGGTCTTGCGCGTGGCGCGCACCATCGCCGATCTAGACTGTTCCGAGGGGGTCCGCCTGCCGCATGTGGCCGAGGCGGTCAGCTTTCGCATCGCCGGGGTCAAAGAGACCTGATCCACCCCGCCAGATCGCGCAGGGTTTCGCCCGCCTCGGGCAGGACATTGTGAAAAATGGGCCAGACATGCGGATGATCGGGCTTGACGGTCGTCGTGCTCTGCACCCCCTGCGCCACCAGCGCGGCCTGCATCCGGAGCGTATCGTCGCGCAGGATTTCGGTATCGCCCACGGTCATCCACACAGGCGGCGCGCCGGTGAACTGGCCAAAGAGTGGCGAGGCGCGCGGATCGCGCGGGTCATGGGTGCCCAGAAACATCTCCAGCATTTCGCCGATCCGGGTGGCTGACAGCACGCAATCGCGCGCGGCATTCTCGGTGACGGACGCGCCGGAATAGGTCACATCGGTGAGGGGCGAAAAGGCAAAGACGCCCAAAGGCGGGGCGAGGCCCTGCGCCAAAATCTCGTGCAAGAGCGCCAGCGCCAGCCCGCCGCCCGCACTATCGCCGCCAAGGATCACCTCATGCGTCGCCCGGAGCGCGCGGTATGAGGCCAGCGCATCGGTGATCTGCGCCGGAAAGGGATGCTCGGGTGCCAGCCGGTAATCGGGCAGGCAGGCGGGCAGGCCAGTCAGCGCCGACAGCTTGGCCAGCATCGCCCGATGCGTGGTCGAGGTGCCAAAGACATAGGCCCCGCCATGGAAATAGAGGATCACGGGCGCAGGCCGCGCACCACGGGCTCGCGCCCATTGCACCGGCACCCCGCCAAGGCTGGCGCGTTCAAACGACGTGCCAAGGGGGGCATGGAAATAGAGCCGGGATTTGATCGCAAAGGACCGCCGGAGGCGGTCCTTGTCATGGCGCGCCAGCGCCGGCTTCTCGAACCAGCGCAGGTGGCGGTTCAAGAGGCGAAGCTGCCAGCTCACCGCCGCCGCGCCTCGATCGCATCCCAGATCAGCCCCGCACCATTGGTGCCGTCAAACCGCTCCAGCTCTTGCAGGCCGGTGGGCGAGGTCACGTTGATCTCCGTGAGGTAATCGCCGATCACGTCGATGCCCACGAAAATCTGCCCCTTCTCGCGCAGGAGTGGCCCGATGGTGGCGCAAATCTCGCGGTCGCGCGCGGTCAGCTCGACCTTCTCGGCCCGCCCGCCCACATGCATGTTGGAGCGCGTTTCGCCCGTGGCGGGCACGCGGTTGATCGCCCCGATTGGGTCGCCATCCACCAGAATCACCCGTTTGTCGCCCTTGCTCACGGCGGGCAGGTATTTCTGGACAATCAGCGGCTCGCGGCTGAACCCGGTGAACATCTCGTGCAGGCTGGCCAGATTGCGGTCGCTCTCGGGCAGGTGGAACACGCCCGCGCCGCCATTGCCATAAAGCGGCTTGAGGATCACATCGCCATGCCGCGCCCGAAAGGCGCGGATCGTGGCCAGATCGCGGGCAATCGCCGTGGGCGGCATGAGCTGTGGGAAATCGAGGATGAGCAGCTTTTCCGGATAGTTGCGCACCCAGAAGGGATCATTCGCCACCAGCGTGCCGGGACTCAACCGTTGCAGGATATGGGTCGTGGTGATGTAGAACATGTCAAACGGCGGGTCCTGCCGCAGCCAGACCACATCGAAGGTGCTCAGATCGACCGTCTGCTCCGCACCCAGCCGGAAATGATCGCCCTGCACCCGCTGCACCGTCAGGGGCCAGCCGCGTGCCGTCACCCGACCCTCGTCAAAGGCCAGCCGGTCGGGCGTGTAGTAAAACAGCTCATACCCCCGCGCCTGCGCCTCTTCCGCGAGGCGAAAGGTGCTGTCCCCGTTGATATTGATCGGCCCGATCGGGTCCATCTGAAAAGCGATTTTCATATCCTGCCCCTTTTCACCGTCTCCTGCCTACATGCGGCAAGAGCGCGGGGCGCGCAATTCAGAAATGACCAAAGGCATTCTCGAGAATGCGCACGTCCCCCCGCCCATCCACGATCCCCAGATCGAACCGGACAGGGGCCAATTGCCCCTCGGGCAAGAGGCCAAGATATTCCGAAGCCGCCGCATGAATCCGCCGCATCTGGCCCTGATGCAGCCGCTCGATGGCCAAGTCAAAGCTGGCCGCCTGTTTGACCTCGCAAAAGACATAAGTATCAGGCGCGCGCAGGATCATGTCGATCTCGCCGCTTTGACCGCGCCAGCGCTGATGCAAGAGCGTAGCCCCGCGCCGTTCATAGGCGCGCAACACGCCCGCCTCCGCCGCCTGACCCGAGAGATAGGCCCGCCGCCCCCGGTCCTGACGGCGCAAGAGATCGGGCGGCACCACAATCGCCGTCCCGCCAGCGGCCTCGAAATCAAACGCCAGTTGCCGCATCTCTTACTCCGCCTCTGTTTGCCCGCCCTTTGCCAGAAAGAGCGCCCGTTGATAGACCTCGCGCCGCGGCGTGCCCGTGTTCGCCGCCACAAGATCCGCCGCATCGCGCACAGAGTGCCCCTTCAGCGCCTCCAGCACCATATGGTCTAAATCATCTTCCTTAATTTTCACCGAACCGCCGCGATCAATAATCACGACAATTTCGCCTTTCGGTGGCGCATCGGCCCAGATCTGGGCCAATTCCTCCAGCGTGCCGCGCCGGACCTCTTCGAATTTCTTGGTCAATTCACGGCAAACCGCCGCCGCGCGCGCAGCCCCCAGCACTTCGGCCGCGTCGCGCAGCATCGCCGCCACCCGCTTGGGTGATTCGTAGAACACCAGCGTCGCGGGCACGCCCGCCAGTTCCCGGAGCACCGCCTTGCGCTTGGAGGCGGTGTTGGGCAGGAAGCCCGCAAAGAGAAAGCGATCCGTGGGCAACCCTGCCAGCGTCAGCGCCGTGATCACCGCCGAGGGGCCTGGAGCCGAAACAAGGTCATACCCCGCCGCCACCGCCGCGCGGCCCAGATCAAATCCGGGGTCCGCCACCATCGGCGTGCCGGCCTCCGAGGCATAGACCACCGATTGCCCGGCCTCGAGCGCCGCCAGAATCCGGGGCCGCATCTGCGCGCCATTGTGATCATGATAGGGCCAGAGCGGGCGCTCGCCCAAGGACACGCCGTGGATTTCCATCAGCCGCCGCAGGCTCCGCGTGTCTTCGGCCGCCAACACATCCGCCGAGGCCAGGATATCGAGCGCGCGCAGCGTGATGTCGCGCGCGGCCCCGATGGGGGTGGCAATCAGATAGAGCCCACCGGCCAGTTTCTGCTGTTTGGGATTCACCACTGGACCCGCTCCGTATGACCGTTATGATTGTCCGCAATCGCGTCTGGCCAAGGGCAAAGCGCAACAAGGGAGTGAGAGATACGCATGTTCGCCGTTTTACACATCATCCGCAAGTCGTTCGCCCGGCCTTTCGTCATCCTTGCCGCCCTCCTTCTCGCGGCTTGTCAGCCGGTGTCGGTGGCCACACCGGGCGGGAGCGGGACAGCCCCGTCGGGGCCAGTTCCAGTGGCGCTTCTGGTTCCGCATGGCAGCGGTGACGCCCAAGAGGCGCAGTTGGCGCGTGATCTCGAAAACGCCGCGCGGCTTGCCGTGTCGGACCTTGCCGGAGTGCAGATCGACCTGCGAGTCTATGGCACCGCAGGGCAAGCGCAGCAGGCGCAGCAGGCCGCACTCAACGCCGCCGCAGACGGTGCGCGCATCATCATCGGGCCGCTCCACGCCGAATCGGCCAATGCCGTGGCGGTCGCCATGGCCCCGCGCAACATCAACGTGCTGGCCTTTTCCAACAACCCGACCATCGCGGGCGGCAATCTCTTTATCCTCGGGCAGACCTTCCAGACCACTGCCAACCGGCTTGCGGATTTCGCCACCCGTCAGAAGAAATCGCGCATCATGGCGGTCTATTCCGACAATCTCGCGGGGCAATTGGGGCGCGCGGCGATCGAGCAGGCGGTGCGCGACAATGGCGCGACACTGGCGGGCAGCGTCGGCTATGAATTCTCGCAAGAGGGCGTGATCGACGCCATTCCCAAGATCAAGACCGCCGCCGAGACCAATGCCGCCGATGCGATTTTCCTGACCGCCAATTCCGCCGGGGCGCTGCCGCTCTTTACCCAGATGCTGCCCGAAAACGGGCTTGGCCCCGACCGGGTGCAATATATCGGGCTCTCGCGTTGGGATACGCCGCCGCAAACGCTCGATCTGCCGGGGGTTCAGGGTGGCTGGTTCGCCCTGCCGGACCCGGCCCGCGCCAATCAGTTCACCCAGCGTTTCAGCGCCGCCTATGGCAACGCGCCGCATCCCATCGCAAGCCTTGCCTATGACGGCATCGCCGCCGTGGGCGCGCTGGTGAAATCCGGCAACCGCGAGGCGCTGGGGCGCGCGGCACTCACCCAATCCGCCGGGTTTCAGGGCGTGAGCGGCGTCTTTCGCTTTCGTCCCGATGGCAGCAATGAGCGGGGTCTGGCCGTGGCCACGATCCGCGACAAGCGTGTGACCATTCTCTCGCCCGCGCCCCAGAGCTTTGGCGGGGCCGGATTTTGAGCCGCGCCCGCAGCACAGCGCATGACAGGGGTGCAAAGCCCCTGCCATGATGACCCGCCTTGCCGCGCGGGACGATCTGATCTGTCCCGCCGAGACGATTTTTGACATCCCTGCCGTCGCGGCAGACATCGCGCAGGCCGTGGCAGAGGCTGGGCCGGACATGGGCGCGCTCCGCCGTGCGGTTGTGACCTGCCTGAATGCCCGCATCGCCCAAGGCCGCGCCGCGATTGCCGAGGGGCTGGCGGCGCAACCCTTTGCCGCGCGCGCCACCACTCGGTCCTATTGCTGGCTGACCGATTGCGTGATCCTGACCACGCTCGACGTGGCCACCCGCGTGATGCACCCGCTGCCCAACCCGACCGAGGCCGAGCGCATCGCGGTCTTTGCCGTGGGCGGCTATGGCCGGGGCGAGATGGCGCCGCATTCCGATGTCGATCTGCTGTTCCTCACGCCCTACAAGATCACCCCCTGGGCTGAGAGCGTGATTGAATCGATGCTCTACATGCTCTGGGATTTGCGGCTCAAGGTCGGGCATGCCAGCCGCACCATCCGCGACTGCCTGCGTTTGGGCGGAGAGGATTACACGATCCGCACCGCGCTCTTGGAAAACCGCTTTCTCGCGGGCGAAGAGGACCTGGCCGAGAAACTCAATCATCGCCTCTGGAATGACCTCTTCAAGGGCACCGAGCGCGCCTTTACCGAGGCCAAGCTGGCGGAACGCGACGCCCGCCACGAAAAGCAGGGCGAGCGCTATATGGTCGAGCCCAATGTCAAAGAGGGCAAGGGCGGCCTGCGCGACCTGCAATCGCTGTTCTGGATCGCCAAATATCTGCACCGCGTCCGCGATGTGAGCGAACTCGTGGCCTTGGGCATGTTCACGCCCGAGGAATTCGCCACCTTTGCCAAGGCCGAGAATTTCCTCTGGGCGGTGCGCTGTCATCTGCACCTGATCATCGGGCGACCCAATGACCAGTTGACCTTTGACATGCAGGTCGAGGTGGCGCAGCGCATGGGCTACAAGGATACCGCCGCCCGGCGCGGGGTCGAGATTTTCATGCAGGATTATTTCCGCCACGCCACGTCTGTGGGCGATCTCACGCGGATATTCCTGACCAAGCTCGAGGCGACGCAGATCAAGTCCGAACCGCTCTTGCAGCGCCTCTTGCGCCGCCGCAAGACGCTGAAAGAGGGCTATGTCGAGGTGCATGGCCGCCTTGGTATCGCCGATCCCAAGGGGTTTCTCACCGATTCGCTCAACCTCTTGCGCCTGTTTGAAGAGGCGTTGCGCACCGGGCTCTTGATCCATCCCGATGCGATGCTGCTTGTGTCGGCCAATATCCGGCTGATCGACGAGCGCATGCGCAATGATCCGGCGGCGCAGAAACTCTTTCTCGACCTCCTGCTGAAACACGGCAATCCCGAACGCGCGCTGCGGCGGATGAACGAGTTGGGCGTGCTCTCGGCCTTTATTCCCGAATTTGAACCCATCGTGGCGATGATGCAGTTCAACATGTATCACCACTACACGGTGGACGAGCATATCATCCAATGTATCAGCCACTTGGCCCAGATCGAACGGCGCGAATTGATCGAGGAATTGCCGGTCTCTTCCTCCATTCTCAAAGAGGGGATCAACCGCCGCGTGCTCTATGTGGCGCTCTTGCTGCATGACATCGGCAAGGGGCGCGAAGAGGATCACGCCATCTTGGGCGCCCGCATCGCCCGCCGTGTCGGGCCGCGTCTGGGGTTGAAACCGCGCGAGGTGGACACCGTGGAATGGCTGGTGCGCTATCATCTACTCATGTCCGACATGGCGCAGAAACGCGATATTGCCGATCCGCGCACCGTGCGCGATTTCGCCAAGGCGGTGCAGACCCGCGAGCGTCTGGACCTCCTCTTGCTGCTCACCGTCTGTGACATTCGTGGCGTGGGCCCCGGCACCTGGAACAACTGGAAGGCCTCGCTCTTGCGCGCGCTCTACCGCCAGACCCGCCGCGCCATGGAAGGCGGGCTCGAGGATCTCAACCGCGAACAGCGCGGCTCGGATGCCAAGCGCAACCTGCGCGAGGCGCTGCCGGGCTGGGACCCCAAGGATCTCAAGCACGAGACCTCGCGCCATTATCCGCCCTATTGGCAGGGGCTGCATGTCACCGCGCATGTGGTCTTTGCCCGCCTTCTGCACAATCTGCACGAGGATGAGATTGCCATTGATCTGGCGATTGACGAGGACCGCGACGCGACCCGTGCCTGTTTCGCACTGGCCGATCATCCGGGCATCTTTTCGCGGCTTGCTGGCGCACTTGCTCTGGTCGGTGCCAATGTGGTGGATGCGCGCACCTATACCTCCAAGGACGGCTTTGCCACGGCCGTTTTCTGGATACAGGACGCCGATGGGCATCCGTTCGAGGCCGACCGCCTGCCGCGCCTGCGCAGCATGATCCAAAAGACGCTCAAGGGCGAAGTGGTCCCGCGCGAGGCGATCAAATCCCGCGACAAGCTCAAGAAACGCGAACGTGCCTTTCGCGTGCCCACACATATCACCTTTGATAACGATGGCTCGGAAATCTACACGATCATCGAGGTGGATACCCGCGACCGCCCCGGCCTGCTCTATGATCTCACGCGGACCTTGGCGGCCAACAACGTCTATATCGCCTCGGCCGTGATCGCGACCTTTGGCGAACAGGTGGTCGATACGTTTTACGTCAAGGACATGTTCGGGCTGAAATTCCACTCCGAAAGCAAACGCGCCGCCCTTGAACGCAAACTGCGCGCGGCCATCGCGGAAGGCGTCGAACGCGCTTCGGCGTGAGGGGCTTTGGCCTTTTCGCGCAACCGCAGACCGTAAAACCCGGCTGCACAACTTAGCGTCGCGCAGCGTTGTGCGGGCGCTTTTACAAGTTGTTTTCCCTCTCGAATACGCCCTGAGTCTGTGCACGAAACCGGGACAGTCGGTCTCAGTTCGCGAGATTTTTTTTAAAATCCTTGATCTGAATCAAGTTTACACGCAAACGTGATTCACCGTTAATTTACGTGAACGGTGGCGGATCTCTTTTGACCAACAGGAAGAATTTATGGAACCCATTCAACAATCCGTTGTCGCCCAGTGGAATGAACTTCAGCTCGAAGTGATCCGCGAGGGCGGGCCAGCCCCGACCCCAACCACCTACCAACTTCACCTTGCAAATGCGGCGATTTACGATGCCTATGCCGCATTGTCGCCGACGGCCTCGGGCCATTACTCCGAGATCGAGACCTCGCTCGAAAACAATGATGCGAACCTCGCCGAAGCGATCAGCTATGCAGCCTTTACGGTCATGAGCCAGCTTCATCCGGGCAGAGCCGCTGATTTCGAGGCCTTCCTTGTCGAACTGGGCTATGATCCGGCCAATGTCTCGACCGATCCGGACACGGCGGCCGGTCTTGGCAATCTGGCGGCGCAGAATGTCTTTGCTGCCCGCGCCAATGATGGCTCGAACGCCGAAAACGGATTTGCCGATACCACCGGCTTCGTGCCGGTGAACGCCGCTGATCCGACCTCGGATCGCGCGCCCGGTGGCGAGAATTTCGATCCCAACCAGTGGCAGCCGCTGCGCGAGCCGAATGGCACGCTGACGGATGCGAACGGTATTCCGATTTTCGACAATAACGATCCCAGCACCTTTGACGATCAGAATGCCTTGACCCCGCATTGGGGCGGCGTTGATGGCTTTGCCCTGACGTCGGGCGATCAGTTCCGTCCGCCCGCACCGCCGCAATTGGGCGACTTTTCCGAGTATGTGGACGGGCTTGGCAATGTGACGACTGGCGATCAGGCCTATCGCGACCAGATCGCCGAAGTGGTTGAAATCTCTGCCAACCTGACCGACGAGCAAAAGCTGATTGCCGAATATTGGGCCAACGGTCCGCGCGGCGAGACGCCTCCGGGGCACTGGTTCCAGATCGCACAGGATCTTGCGCTGCGTGATGGCCATGGCAACGCTCAGGACGCAGAGATGTTCTTTGCCCTCAGCACCGCCATTTTCGACGCCGGGATCGCGACCTGGGAGGCGAAATACACCTATACTTACATTCGCCCCTATTCGGCCATTCGTGATCTCTTCTTCGATCAGGAAATTCAGGCGTGGGGCGGTCCGAACCAGGGCACCCAGACCATCCTTGGCCAAGAATGGCTGCCCTATCAGGATGTGACGGCGCCCACACCGCCCTTCCCGGAATTCGTCTCGGGTCACTCGACCTTTTCTGCGGCGGCTTCGCGGACCCTGGCCGCCTATCTGGGCAGCGATGTCTATTATGATGGCACCAGCGTCAGCAACTATGACCTCGACGGCGTCGAAGGTCTGGACCTGATCGGCGAATTCATCACCTCTGATCTGACCTTCGAGGACCGTGCCGACGGCGGTGATCCGATTGTCCTGCGTTGGAACACCCTGAGCGAGGCGGCACTGGAAGCGGGACAGTCGCGCATCTTTGGCGGCATCCATATTCAGGACGGCAACTTGTTCGGTCTGGAAGTGGGCGAGCAAGTTGCGGCCAATGCCCAAGTGCGCTGGAGCGCGCTCTTTACAAACGGCGGGTCGGATCGCACCACCCTCTCCGATGATGGCGACCTTGCCCTTGCGGGGGCTGGCAATGACAGCGTCGTCGGTGGGGCCGGGGACGACACGATCGAAGGCGGCGCAGGCGATGACGTGCTGGCGGCCAGCGATGGCAATGACATCGTGCTGGGTGAAGAGGGCAATGACCGGATCGGTGGTGGTCTGGGCAATGACACCATTGACGGCGGGGCTGGTGATGACGTGATCGGCGCAGGCCAGGGCGATGACATCGCCGCAGGCGGTGACGGCAATGACGTGGTCAGCGGGGGTGCTGGCAATGACACGCTGAGCGGTGGCGCGGACAACGACTCGATCTCGGGAAGCTTTGGCAACGACAGCATTGATGCAGGCGACGGGGACGACATCGTCGGCGGCGGCACCGGGCAGGATACGATCCTGGGCGGCGCGGGCAATGATCAGGTCGGCGGCGGCGAAGGCGATGACGATCTCTTCGGAGGCGACGGCGACGATTTCCTCGCCGGTGGCGGGCGTGACGACATCATCGACGGCGGCGCAGGCAATGATACGCTCAATGCCGGGGCTGGCAGCGATGAAATGGCCGGCGGCGAAGGGGCGGACCTTTTCGTGTTCAACGAATTTGTCGCGGGCGATTTCGATCTCATCACCGATTTCGAGGTGGGCATCGACAGCTTCTTCATCCGCGTCAACGACCTCGACAACGGTGGCAACGGGCTTCAGGGCTTCTTTGACGCCTTGGGGATCGTCGACACGGTGGCCGGGGCGCAGTTCAACGTCAATGGCAACGACGTGTTGCTTGAGGCCGTGCTGGCCGCGGATCTCACGCTCGACAGCTTTACGTTCCTGTGATCGCGTGCGGGGGGCGGTTGCCGCCCCCCGTCACCGCCTGACAGACGCGGACCACAAAAACAAAGGCCCCGAGAGGGGCCTTTTTCATGCGGCGTTCGTCTGAGGGGTGTCACTGGTCGGGCTGAGAGGATTCGAACCTCCGACCCCCTGCTCCCGAAGCAGGTGCGCTACCAGGCTGCGCTACAGCCCGACCGTGAGACAGGCGATTATACCGCGTGGCGGGGCATTGCAAGGGGTTTCGCGGTGTTTTGCCCGCACCCTGCGACCGGTCCGAAGGTCGGATTGACAGGGCAGGGGGCGCAGGCGTCTAAAGGGGCCGTTCAACACCGCCAAGACCGCAAGAGGCCCCCAGATCGCCCCTCATCGCACCCATATCGACAAGGTTCTCGAGGAATCGCAGTCACCCTCTGCACCCGCCCGCTCGCGCATTGTCGCCTCTTGGCGGCGCTCGATGCTCAAGCACGGGCTGGACCCGGCCGAACGCCGCGCGCCGGGGCGGATCGAGGCCAGTGATCTTGCGTCCCGACAAGGGGCGCAGGCGCAATTCCTGCAAGTGGCCGCGCCCAAACTCGATCAGCTTTTCGGCCTAGTCGGACATTCCGGCTGTGCCGTGCTCCTGACCGATGCCGAGGGGGTTGTTCTGGATCAACGCTGCGCGCCGGGGGATGCCGCGATCTTTCAGGATTGGGGCCTCTGGCAAGGGGCCGATTGGTCCGAGGCGTCCGAGGGCACCAATGGCATTGGCACCTGCATCGCCGAGGATCGCCGCCTGATCATCCACCGCGACGAGCATTTTCTCGCCCGCAACACCGCGATGAGCTGCATGGATGCGCCCATCTACGGCGCCGACGGGCGTATCATCGGCGCGCTTGATGTCTCCTCGGCCCGCTCCGACCAGACCGAGGCGTTCAACCGCCTGATTGCTGCGATGGTGGCCCAGACCGCCCGCCAGATCGAGGCTGACAATTTCCGCGCCGCCCATCCGCGCGCCCGCATCCTCTATGCCGACCATGACGAAACCGAGGCGGCGATGCTCTTGGCGGTCGATGCCGATGATATTGTCGTGGGGGCCACCCGCGCTGCGCGCAAGGCGTTCAATCTGGGGGCCATCGGGCCGATCCGCCCCATTCCCGCCTCTGACATCTTTGGCCGCGAAGACGGCCCCAGCGGCTTTGAACGGGCCGAGCGGGCAGCGGTGATTCGCGCTCTTGCCCGCGCTTCTGGCAATGTCTCCGAGGCAGCGCGCGCGCTTGGTATCGGCCGCGCCACCCTCTATCGCCGAATGAAACGGCTGGGCTTGGGCGAAAACCTCCACTGATCTGTCTCAGTCCTGAGACAGGTGGGCCCCCTGCCGCCCCGACCCCCCGGTGACGCAAGCCGGGGCCGGGCGCATGATCTGGTCATTCCCGGCGGAGGACCGGGCGTAACCGGAGGAACCCCAATGAACGAGATGACCCAAGTCGCGGGCAGCTATGCCTCGCCCTTCAAAACGCGCTATGACAATTTCATCGGCGGCACATTCGTGCCCCCCGTCAATGGCCGCTATTTCGACAATATCACGCCGATCACCGGCGAAGTGGTCTGCGAAGTTGCCCGCTCTGACGCGATGGATGTGGAGCTTGCACTTGATGCCGCCCATGCCGCGCGCGAGGCGTGGGGGCGCACCTCTGCTGCTGACCGCTCCAACACCCTGCTCAAGATCGCCGATGTGCTCGAGGCCAATCTCGACCTCTTGGCGCAGGCCGAGACATGGGACAACGGCAAGCCGATCCGCGAGACGACATTCGCCGATATCCCGCTCGCCATCGACCATTTCCGCTATTTCGCAGGCGTCTTGCGCGGGCAAGAGGGCACCATGTCGGAGATCGACAATGACACGGTCGCCTATCATTTCAACGAACCCTTGGGCGTCGTGGGCCAGATCATCCCGTGGAATTTCTCGATCTTGATGGCGGCGTGGAAACTCGCCCCGGCCTTGGCTGCAGGCAATTGCATCGTGCTGAAACCCGCGGAACAGACCCCCGCCGCAATCATGGTTCTGGCCGAACTCATCGCCCATCTGCTGCCCGCCGGTGTGCTCAACATCGTCAACGGCATGGGGGCCGAAGTCGGCTCGCCGCTCGCCCGCTCGACCCGGATCGCCAAGATCGCCTTTACTGGCTCGACCGCGACGGGCCGCAAGATCATGCAGGCCGCGACCGAAAACCTCATTCCCGTCACGCTGGAACTGGGCGGCAAATCCCCCAACATCTTTTTCTCGGATGTGATGGCCGCCGATGACGCCTTTCTCGACAAGGCGGTCGAGGGCTTTGTTCTCTTTGCCTTCAATCAAGGCGAGGTCTGCACCTGCCCCAGCCGCGCGCTGATCCAAGAGGATATCTATGAGGAATTCATCGCGCGCTGCATTGCCCGCGTGAAAGCCATTCAGCAGGGCGACCCGCGCGAGATGACCACCATGGTCGGCGCACAGGCGAGCCAACAACAGTTCGACAAGATCATGTCCTACTTCACCATCGGTGTGGAAGAGGGGGCCGAGGTGCTGGTCGGCGGCGACGCCGCGCGCTTCAACGGCGAGATTGCGGGCGGCTTTTACATCCAGCCCACCATCCTCAAGGGGCACAACAAGATGCGCGTGTTCCAAGAGGAAATCTTTGGCCCCGTGGTCTCTGTCACCACCTTCAAGGACGCAGCCGAAGCGCTCGCCATCGCCAATGACACGATGTATGGCCTTGGTGCCGGAGTCTGGACCCGCGATGGCACACGGGCCTACCGCTTTGGCCGCGCCATCGAGGCGGGCCGCGTCTGGGTCAACAACTATCACGCCTACCCGGCCCACGCGGCCTTTGGCGGCTACAAACAGTCCGGCATCGGGCGCGAAAACCACAAGATGATGCTGGATCACTACCAGCAGACCAAGAACATGCTGGTCAGCTACAATCCCAACAAGCTCGGGTTTTTCTGAGGGTTCACGGGTAAAGAGTGCACGCCGCCGGGGCAGGCCCCCGGCGGCCTTTTTCCTGCCGGGCGGGCAGGGCCCTTGGCTATTCTCTGCGCGCTGTGCAATCTGGCGCAAAAGGGGCCGGGCATGATCGTGCAAATCCTGAACGCATTGGGCGGCGTGGGGCTCTTCCTCTTGGGGATGGAGCTGATGACGGCGGCGCTGCGCGAATTGGCCGGGGCTGACCTGCGCCGCCGCTTGGCGCGCGTCACCGCCTCGCCTCTGCGCGGGGTGCTCACCGGGGCCTTGGCCACGGCACTGATCCAGTCCTCGACCGCCGTGACACTCATCACCATCGGCACGGTGGGTGCCGGTCTGCTCAGCTTTGCGCAGGCCATCGGAGTGCTCTACGGGGCCAATATCGGCACGACCATAACCGGCTGGCTGGTGATGGTGCTGGGGCTCAAGCTCCAGCTCGGGGTGATCGCGCTGCCGGTGCTTTTCGCGGCGGCGCTGCTCTCGCTCCTTGGGCAGGGGCGTGCCGCGCGGGCAGGGCGGGCGCTCTCGGGGTTTGCGCTCTTGTTCATCGGTCTCGACATGATGCAATCTGCCATGACCGGGGCAGAGACCCTTTTGCACCCCGGTCTTTTGCCTGGTGACGGGTGGGGCGGGCGGCTGGTGCTGGTGGCACTTGGCATGGGGCTTGTGGCGCTCATTCAATCGTCGTCGGCGGGCATGGCGCTGGTGCTGGTGCTGCTCGGGTCCGGGTCAGTCAATTTTGCCCAAGCGGCGGCGCTGGTCATTGGCTTCAACATGGGCACGACCGTGACCGGCCTACTTGCGAGTTTGGGCGGGGCGCGGGCGATGCGGTTGACGGCGCTGGCGAACCTGCTCTTCAACATCGGCACGGCGGTGCTGGCCTTTCCTCTCCTTGATCTGGTGGCTCCGGTTCTGCATGGCACGGGCTTGGGCGCGGATGATCAGACCGCCCTTGTGCTCTTTCACACCGGCTTCAACGTTCTTGGCACATTGGTTTTCCTGCCCTTCACCGCCCGCTTTGCCGCGCTGGTGGAACGGCTGGTGCCGGAACGCCCGGTGCCTCTGGCCCAAGGGCTTGACCCACGTCTGCTGGCGGATGAAGGGGCGGCGCTCGATGCCGCGCAGGGCGTGGCGGATGGCCTGCGCGGCGTGCTCTTTGCCGCGCTGGCCAAGGCGCTGGGGCCGCAGGGCGATCTGCGCGCGCTTGCCTCGGTCTCGGTGCAGGGGGCCGAAGCGGTCAAGGCGCTCGAGGCCTATCTCTCGCGCTTGCGCATGGCCCCCGACCGCCGGGCCGAGCAGGCGCGCTATGTCCTCCTGCTGCATCAAATCGACCATTTCCAGCGCCTGCTCGAGCGCTGTGGCCAGCGGGATCGTATCGACATCCTGCGCGGTGAGCCGCTCTTGCGCCGCGATGTGGCGGCGTTGTCCTCTGCGCTTGCCCGTGGGGTTGAGGCGCGCCGCCTGACGCGTCTGCGGGCGCTGATCAAGACCCGCGCGGCACGGTTTCGCCGGGGCACGCTCTTGCGCGAACATGTGGGGCTGATATCCGTGTCCGAGGTCTTTGATCGCACCGATGCCCTGCGTTGGCTGGGGCGCGTTGCAGAACATGCCGAGCGCCTGACCCTGCATGCCGAAGAGGCCAAGTCCGTCGCATGACAAAGGCCCGTGCGGTCACACGGGCCTTTGCCTGAAAACTCTCTGATATCAGAGGCTCGCGTCGAGCGCCGCCACGATGGCATCGCCCATCTGCGTGGTCGAGACCGGCGTCACACCGTCCTCGCCCAAGAGGTCGGCGGTGCGCAGACCATCGGCCAGCACCTGCTCCACAGCCTTTTCCAGCCGCGTCGCCTCTGCCCCCTGATCGAACGAATACCGCAGCGCCATGGCAAAGCTGAGGATACAGGCGATCGGGTTGGCCTTGCCCTGACCCGCGATATCGGGGGCAGAGCCATGCACCGGCTCATAGAGCGCCTTGGGCCGGCCATTGGCCATCGGCAGGCCGAGCGAGGCCGAAGGCAGCATGCCGAGCGAGCCGGTCAGCATCGCCGCCGCATCCGACAGCAAATCGCCAAAGAGGTTGTCGGTCACGATCACGTCGAACTGTTTGGGCCAGCGGCAAAGCTGCATTGCGCCTGCATCCGCATACATATGGCTCAGTTCCACATCGGGGTAATCGGCGTCATGCACCTTTTGCACGACCTCGCGCCAAAGCACGCCGGATTCCATCACATTGGCCTTTTCCATCGAACAGACCCGGTTGCCCCGCTTGCG
>NZ_JAGPVV010000324.1 GCF_018066915.1 Roseovarius sp. | reverse complement strand
GGAAGAGGGCAATTTCCATGACGCGGTGATCAAGGTCTTTGTCGATATGTATCACAAGGGCCTGATCTATCGCGGCAAGCGGCTGGTCAATTGGGACCCGCATTTCGAGACCGCGATTTCCGATCTGGAGGTTGAGAATATCGAGGTTGCGGGCCATATGTGGCATTTCAAATATCCGCTCGCAGGCGGGCAGACCTATGAATATGTCGAAAAGGACGCCGACGGCAACGTGACCCTGCGCGAGACGCGCGATTACATTTCGATCGCCACCACCCGCCCTGAAACCATGCTGGGTGATGGGGCCGTTGCGGTGCATCCGTCGGACACGCGCTATGCGCCCATCGTGGGCATGCTCTGCGAGATTCCGGTTGGGCCCAAGGAACATCGCCGCCTTATTCCGATCATCACGGATGAGTACCCCGATCCGAATTTCGGCTCGGGCGCGGTCAAGATCACCGGCGCGCATGATTTCAACGATTATGGTGTCGCGTCGCGCAACAATATCCCGATGTATCGGCTGATGGACACCCGCGCGCAGATGCGGGCCGATGGCGCGCCCTATGCGGACTGTGCGGCGCGGGCGCAGGAGATTGCGGAAGGGGCGGCGTTTACGCCCGAGGAGATTGATACGCTCAACCTCATCCCCGACCATCTGCGCGGGCTGGATCGGTTCGAGGCGCGCAAGCGGGTCGTCGAGGAGATCACGGCCGAAGGGCTGGCGGTGATGGTGGCGGCGTCATCCTCGGGCATTGCCCGAGGATCTCAGGAGGCGGGAGATACTCGGGGCGAGCCCGAGGATGAGGGGGGTTTGGTCCCCTATGTCGAGGCGAAACCGATCATGCAGCCCTTTGGCGACCGCTCCAAGGTGGTGATCGAGCCGATGCTGACGGATCAATGGTTCGTCGATACCGCCAAGATCGTTGGTCCGGCGCTGGACGCCGTGCGTTCGGGCGAGGTGACGATCCTGCCCGAGAGTGACCGCAAGGTCTATTTTCACTGGCTGGAGAATATCGAGCCTTGGTGCATCTCGCGGCAGCTCTGGTGGGGGCATCAGATTCCGGTGTGGTATGGGTTCGACCTCAGCGCGCCGGATTTCCATGATGACGAGGGCGATGGCACGCTGGATCTGGTGGAAATGCTGCGCCTCTTGAACGAGGGGCATCTGGGGCCGCTCATGGAATGTGGCGCAGATGTTGCGGGTGTCACCGAGGCATTTCACGAGCGTCTGGCTGACCTGCCGGTGCCGCTGGCGAGCATGCAGGTGGTCGAAGTCGAGAGCCGCGATGCGGCGCTGCACCGATTGGCCAGTGCCTTGGCCGACTACACCGCCACGCAGGACCCCACCCATCTGGTCTATCCCGTCTGGCGCGACCCAGATGTGCTCGATACGTGGTTCTCGTCGGGCCTCTGGCCCATCGGCACGCTGGGCTGGCCGGAAAACACGCAAGAATTGCAGAAATATTTCCCGACTTCGGTTCTGATCACCGGGTTTGACATCATCTTTTTCTGGGTCGCCCGGATGATGATGATGCAATATGCCGTGGTCGGGCAAAAGCCGTTCTCCCATGTCTATGTGCATGCTCTCGTGCGCGACGAGAAGGGCAAGAAGATGTCCAAGAGTTTGGGCAACGTCCTCGATCCGCTTGATCTGATTGACGAGTATGGCACCGATGCCGTGCGGTTCACGCTGACGTCGATGGCGGCCATGGGGCGCGATCTGAAGCTGTCGAAAGAGCGCATCGCGGGCTATCGCAATTTCACCACCAAACTGTGGAATGCCGCGCGCTTTGCCGAGATGAATGGCGCGGTGGGCAGCGCGGGGGCGGTGCCCACGCCGACCGCCACGGTCAACAAATGGATCATCGGCGAGACCGCCAAGACGCGGGCCGCCGTTGACGAGGCGCTGGAAAACTTCCGCTTCAACGATGCCGCCAATGCGCTTTATGCCTTTGTCTGGGGCACGGTTTGCGACTGGTATGTCGAGTTTTCCAAGCCGCTGTTGATGGATGGCGATGCCGCGACCAAGGCCGAGACACAGGCGACAATGGCCTGGGTCATCGACCAATGTCTGATCCTCTTGCATCCGATCATGCCCTTCGTGACCGAGGAACTCTGGGGCACGCTGGGTGCGCGGTCCAAAATGCTCGTGCATGGCGATTGGCCGACCTATGGGGCCGAGTTGATCGACGCCGAGGCCGACCGCGAGATGAACTGGGTGATTGCCCTGATTGACCAGATCCGTTCGGCGCGGGCGCAGATGCATGTGCCTGCCGGTCTCTATGTGCCGCTCTTGGTGACGGAGTTGACCGAGGCCGGGCGCGGGGCATGGGCGCGCAACGAGGTGATGATCAAGCGTCTGGCGCGGGTCGAGAGCCTGAGCGATGTGGAGAGCTTTCCCAAGGGGTGCGTCACCGTGGCGGTGGAGGGCGGCAGCTTTGGTCTGCCTCTGGCCGATATCATCGACGTGGCCGAGGAAAAGGCCCGGCTTGAAAAGACGCTGGCCAAGTTGGAAAAGGAATTGGGTGGGCTGCGTGGGCGGCTGAACAACCCCAATTTCGTGGCCTCCGCCCCCGAAGACGTGGTGGACGAGGCGCGCGAGAACCTTGCCCTGCGCGAAGAAGAAGACGGCAAATTGCGCGCGGCGCTCGCACGGCTCGCAGAACTGGGCTGAGGCCCGCGCCTGCCGCGACCAAAG
>NZ_JAGPVV010000320.1 GCF_018066915.1 Roseovarius sp. | reverse complement strand
GCGAGAATCACGGGATGCGTTGGCGGGGTTTCGGCCCAGAGTGCGGCCAGCCGTTCGATCACGAGCCGTTGGCGGGTTTCCACATCGGGGGCGGCGCCGCCTGCCTCGAAATAATGCCGCACGATGCCGAGAAAGGATTTGATCCGCGCCCAATGGCCAGATTGATCGCTGACATCGAGCGCCTCGATGGCCTGAGGTGAGACGCCTTCGCCGTGCATTTCATCCATCAGCCCGGCAAGGCTATCGGAGAGGTCATAGATCGCGCTGCGCGGGGCGAGATCAGGGGCGTTGTCGAGCAGCGTGGTGATGAGTTGCACCAGTTCCAGCCTGCGGCGAAGAGGCGGCACCGGATCGGGGATATGGGCGAGATCCCACAGCTCTCCGAGATCGGTCAGAAGACTGATGCGCGGCAAGAGGCAGGGCGGGCCTTGGTCGAAGAGCTCGCGGATACGGCGCGCCATGCGACGGGTGTTGACGATGAGCTGCACGCGCGCGAGGGTTTCGTGCGGCTGGCCTGCGTGACGCGCGCGCAAGCCCTCTACCAGAGCGCGGGGGAAGTCCACGCCGGGCGGCACGCCATAGAGGCGGGGGGTGTCCGAGGGATCAAACATCAGGGGCGGCCAGCAGGGTTTCGGCAAGGGAAATCCCCTCGGGGCGGCCAACATCGCACCAGTGGCCGGGGTAATCCGCGGCATAGAGCCTGCCATCGGCCAGCATCATGTCCCAGAGGCGGTTTAGGGAAAATGCGCGCTCGGGGATGGTGTGGAGCAGGTCGGGTTTCACGATCTGAAGCCCGGAATAGACAGAGCCCGCGCCGCGTGTGGCGCGCCCGTCGGGGGCAATGTGGAAATCGCCTGCCCCGTTATCGCCCACGGCCTGCGCGCGCGGGATGCAGAGCAAGAGCGCGTCCATCTCGGCGGGGCGCCAGAGGCGTGCCAAGTGGTCGAGCGGGTTGGGGCCGCGCCAGACCGCATCGGTGTTCATGGTAAAGACCGGGCCGGGGCCAAGCAGCGGCAGAGCGGCGCGCAAGCCGCCGCCGGTCTCGAGGATTTCGGGCGTTTCATGCGAGAGGCGGATATCGCGCCCCGCGAGATGCTGCGCCAGTTGGTCGGGCAGATAATGCAGGTTGGCCACGACCGGGGCCGCGCCATGCGCCGTGACGAGATCGAGCGCGTGGTCGATGAGCGGGCGACCCGCCACCTCGATCAGCGGTTTGGGCCGGGTCGCGGTAAGCGCGCCCATGCGCGTGCCAAACCCGGCGGCAAAGAGCATCAGCGGCAGGCTCATGGCGCGCGTTGCGCGCGCAGGCGCTCTCTGATGGCCGCAGTTGGCGCAGGCAGGGCAGCGCGCAAGATTTCCGCGACCGGGGCCAGCGCCAGGTGATCCAGATCCCGTTGCAGATGATCCCAGACGCGCGGCATGAGGTCGATATAATGCGCCTTGCCATCGCGCAGGCAGAGCCGGGCAAAGACACCGAGGATACGCAGATTGCGCTGCGCGCCGAGACAGTGATAGGCGGCCTCGAAGGTGGTCTGATCGGTGCCGGTCGCAGCACAATAGCGGGTGATCATCGCGGTCTCGATACTGTGGGGCACATCACGGCGGGCGTCCTGGAGCACCGAAACCAGATCATAGGCGCGGTGGCCGGTCATGGCATCCTGAAAATCGAGGAGGCCGACACGGGCCGCGCCAATGCGCCCCGGCAGCCAGAGCAGGTTTTCGGCGTGATAATCGCGCAGGACGAGAACATCAGTGGTTCCGGCATACTGGCGCAAGAGACTGTGCAGCGCGGCGAGCGCCTCGGCCCGCTGCGGACTGTTTTCCCCCGTGGTACCGGTGAGATACCAATCAAAGGCAAGGGCCGCCATCTCGGTCATCGTCTCGGGACCGTAGGGTTTTAGGCCCTCGGGCGGGGTCGCGCGGTGCAGGTCGATGAGCACATCGGTGGCGGCGGCGTAAAGCGGCTCCTCCATCTGAGGGGCGATGGGGATGACGCGGGCAAAGAGCGCGTCACCCAGATCCTCGAGAATGAGGAAGCCATGCGCGGTATCCTGCGCCAGAATTTGCGGCGCAGAGAGACTGAGGCCGGTGAGGGTGCGGGCAATGTGCAGGAAGGGGCGCACATCCTCGCCGCGTTCGGGCGGGGCATCCATCAGCACGGCGCTCGTGCCGGTGGTGGCATGGGTCAGACGCAGGTAGCGCCGGTTCGACGCGTCGCCAGCCAAGGGCGCAATCGCCGCCCCGGCCCAATCGGTTCCCGCGAGAAAGTCCTGCATCAAACCCGTGCGGTCAGTCATCTAGTAGTCCCTCCAATCGCTGTGCCCACCTGTCATCCTGCCACGTGATCCGCAAGAGGCGGCGCTCCTCTGCGCCGGGCTCGGGGACGGGAGTGAACTCCAGTCCGAGCGCATCGGGCGGGGTCATGTCGCCCAGCCGGTCGGGCCATTCGATCAGGCAAATGGCGTCGGTAAACGCCTCTGTCAGGCCGAGTTCCACCAGTTCCATGGCATCGCTCAGGCGGTAGAGATCAGCGTGCCAGATCTCGGCCCCCGGCCCCTGATAGGTCTGTACCAGCGTATAGGTGGGCGAGGGCACATCCTCGGGGATTATCAGCAAGGATTGGATCAGGCAGCGGGCGAAATGGGTCTTGCCCGCGCCGACACCGCCCGAGAGCAAGAGCGCATCACCGGGTCGGAGCCGGGGTGCCAGCCTGCGTGCCAAGGCGCAGGTCGCATCGGGGCTGGCGAGTGGGATTTGGGCGCTGTGATCGGACATACCCCGACACTACACGCGCCGCGCCCGCCCGCAACCCGGATCAGCGCGCGGGCAGGTCCACCCGGTCCGCCTCGGCTATAGTGCGATCCTTGAGACAGAGCATGGATTGCCCTCGGCCAAGCGGCACGACACGGATGTCTGCCCCCGCCTGCCCCGGCGGACCGGCGCGATCAAAGAGCGTGGCAACCAGACGCCGCGTTGCGATACGATCCTCGACCTCGGGCCAGAGACCGGGATCGGGATAGCGCGCGGCGCAGGCGGCGATAACATCATGCAGGCCCATATCGGCAAAGCTCGAATCCGGGTCGACCCCCAGCATCTCGCCAAAGGCGGTGTTGCAAAAGAGCAGGCGACCATCCTGCGCGAGCACGGCAATGCCCTCTTCCAGACGGTCGATAACCGATTGGCGCAGGTCCATCTGGAGCCGGTGGCGGCGCGTCGTCGACACTTCGAGCGAGATATCCTCGATCAGAAAGGCCACGGCACCGTCGGGATGGGGCCGCCCGGTGACGCGGTAGGTCTGGCCCGACGGCAGGGTCCAGACCTCGTGATAGAGACCGCCCGTGGCACTCTTGACCATATCGGCGATCTGGCTGCGCCAGCTTGCGTAATTCTTGGGTTCGGGCATCACCATCCGGTCGCGCAGCGCATCGAAAAAGCCAAAGAGACTGGGCCGCGCGCTAAGGAATTCCGGGGGCAGGCCCGTGAGATCCGTGAGCGCGGGGTTGAAGACCGCGAGCGTCATCGCCCGGTCAAAAACCACGAGACCGGTTGTCAGATCGGCAAAGGTCTTGCTGAGGGTCTGCACGAAATCGCGTTGCAGCGTTTCGGCGCGAATGAGGCGAGTGATGTCCTGTGCATGGTGGATACGGCCATGGGCAGTCTGGGTCACATGCAGCTCATAGCTGTGATCCGGCTGGCCCGCCTCGCCGGCGAGGCGGAGCCGAGTGCAGGAGGTATCACCCAGCTCTGGCGGCGTATCGGGCTGCGCGGTCAGGTGCGGGACATGGGCTGGGGGCACCTGTCCCGCGCTGTCATTCTGCCAGATCACCGCACCTGTTGCATCCATGATCCAGACCGGCATCGGCGCGCGCTCTGCGGCAACCGCGCGGGACAAAAGATCGTGACGCTCTTGCGCTGCGGCATGGCGGGCAACGGCATCCATCGGGGCCGCGTCGCGCAACACGGCGCGCCAGCTATCACTCTGACGGGTAAGGGTGAGGGTCGCGCCATCCTCGGCCCGCAAGCACAGGCTGTCGCCTACGGGCATGTCGCCTGCATCCGGCGGCAGATCGCCAAAGCGAAAGCCCATCCAGCGACGAAAGCGCGCCCAATCGCTGCTCTCGTCGGGGGGGACCGGCAGGGGCAGGGTGCGGGCGTCGTGATCGACCAGCGCGCCGTTGCGAAAGAGAAAGGCCGCGTCCGGCCTGACTGGTTTAACCTGCGCGCGCGGGGCGTGAGGCCGGGGGCGGCCCAAGAGCCAGAGCACCGCGAGCGACAGAATGAGAGCGATCGGCACCAGACGGGCGATATCCGAAACGGTCATGTCAGGCATCCGCATCCCTCGCAGGTTATTCCCGAGAGGGAGAGTGGCGCAGAGTGGTTAAGGGGCGATTAACGCCGACCGGGATCAGCCGCGCAGGGGCTGATTGAGGCCCAAGGCGGGATTGAGCGGCCCGGATGGTGCCTCGATCGCGTCGCGAGGCCAAGACACCTCGACCAAAGCACCGGTGCGCGCGGCACGGCTTGCCTCTTTGCGAAAGGAATCCGAGCCATTGGCAAAGGTGAGATCGGCGCCCGACCGCTCGAGCAGGGTCTTGGCGATAAAGAGGCCAAGACCCATGCCCTCGTATTCCGGGCGCTCTGGATCGCTGGTGGGGGCGCGGCGGCGGATGAAGGGATCGCCGATGCGCCCCAGCATATCGGGCGGATAGCCGCGCCCGTCATCCATGATTCGCAGGGTGATGGCATCCTCTGTCCAGCCGCTCTCGACCCAGACATTCTCATGCGCGAAATCCACGGCGTTCTGGATCAGGTTGCGCAACCCATGGATCACCTCGGGGCGGCGCAGCACGGTGGGCTGGGTGATCAGATCGCCTTCGCCATGGTCGAAATGAATCAGTTTCCCCCGGTCGACATGCGGCTCTGCTGCCTCTTCGATGAGCGCGGTCAGGGGGGCGCTGCGCAGGTGCAGGTCGTCCTTGCCCACCCGCCCCATGGAGCGCAGGATATCGCGGCACCGGTCGGTTTGCTGCACGATGAGGAGTGCATCCTCGCGCAGGTCCGGGTGATCGGCCAGCTCCTCTGCCAGCTCCGCGCTGGCCAGTTTGATCGTCGCCAGCGGCGTGCCCAGCTCATGCGCGGCGGCGGCCACCACGCCGCCCAGATCGGTCAGTTTCTGTTCGCGAGCGAGCGCCATTTGCGTGGCTTGCAATGCGTCGGACATGGCGTGCATTTCTTGGACGATCCAACGCGAATAGACCCCGAGGAAAAGCACCGCGATGACAATGGCCACCCAATTGCCAAAGCGGAACACATCCGGCATCGCCAGAACGAACCCATCCTGAAGCCGCAGCGGCAGGTAGAACTGCATCAGGAGCGTGACGATCATGATCGCCATCGCTCCCAGAAAGGCGGTCGAGCGTCCCGAGAGCGCCGAGGCCGACACCGTAACCGGCCCCACGATCAGGATCGAGAAGGGATTGTGCAGCCCACCGGTCAGATAGAGCAAGAGCCCCAGTTGCAGCATGTCAAAGAGCACGACAAGAAAGGTATCCTGTTCCGACAGGCGCTTGTTCTCGGCAAAAACAAAGGCCGCAACCAGATTGCTGGCGATGGAAACACCGATTACCAGAAAGCAGAGGCCGATTTCGAGATCGAGACCATAGATCCGCTCGGCGATGATCAGGGCGGATGCCTG
Organism: Roseovarius sp.; assembly: GCF_018066915.1. Classification (GTDB taxonomy): domain Bacteria; phylum Pseudomonadota; class Alphaproteobacteria; order Rhodobacterales; family Rhodobacteraceae; genus Roseovarius. The sequence goes on along the minus strand of NZ_JAGPVV010000320.1, from coordinate 501 downwards.
ACCGACGATGGCCCACCAGCGCAAGAGGACCAGCGTGCGCAGCCGAATCCAGTTGCCGCGCTGCCGGGATTTCAAGGGTTCAGGCGAGAGATGGGCCATATGTGCGTCTTGGTCCCATTGCATGCAGGGGGTGGGATGATACATAAGCAACGTCGCACTCTGCCCCCACGAACGCAAGGATATCCCATGACCCGCCTGCTTGCCATTGCCGCTGGATTAGCCGTCATCGCCGGGCTTGGGATCACCTATGCCATGACCATGATGAAGGGCGAGGACGACCAGTTTGCGCAATGCCGGGCCTCGAATGTCGCCGGCGGTGCGGCGCAGATCGGCGGCGCGTTCACCCTCGTGAGCGAGACCGGCGAAACCGTGACCGACAAAGAGGTGATCGACCAGCCGTCGCTGATCTATTTCGGCTATACGTTCTGCCCCGATGTCTGCCCTCTGGACGGTGCGCGCAACGCAGCAGCCGTTGATCTGCTCGAGGATCGGGGCGCGATG
>NZ_JAGPVV010000318.1 GCF_018066915.1 Roseovarius sp. | reverse complement strand
TGGGCACGGGGTTTGCCGATGACGATATCCAGGACCCGGTTCTGGAAAGTTTTCTGCGCGCGGCGCTTGCGGCGATCGAGGGACGCACTGGCAAGGTGCTGCTGGAACGTGAGTTTTCCTGGGCGCTGCATCAGTGGCGGGACGCGACAGGGCAGGCCTTGCCGGTGGCGCCGGTAAGCGCTGTGCTGAGCCTTGGTCTGCGCAACCGGGCGGATGAGGTTGAGGTGATCGACCCCGGCCTATACCGGCTGGAGCAGGATGCGCATCGGCCCTTGGTGCGGCCTGTGGGCACATTCCTGCCAGCTATCGGGCATGGCGCTGTGGCAGAAATCCGGTTTCGCGCGGGCTTTGGTGCGGGTTGGTCTGATGTGCCAGCCGATCTGGCGCAAGCGGTGCTGATGCTGGCGGCGCATTATTACGAATACCGACATGACACGAGCCTGAGCAGCGGGTGCATGCCCTTTGGGGTGGCCAGCCTGATTGAGCGCTATCGCACGGTGCGGCTGTTGGGCGGGGGGGCGCGGTGATGGCGCGCCCGAGGCTGAACCGGCCCTTGGTGCTGGAGGGCGCGGTGCGTCTGCCGGATGGGGCGGGCGGTTTCACGGAAGTCTGGGAGGCGCGGGGCACACTCTGGGCCGAGGTCAGCGCGCGTTCGGGCCGAGAGGCCGAGGCCGAGGGTCTGGCTGTGGCACGGGCGGGCTACCGGATCACGGTGCGCGCAGCCCCCCAAGGGGCGGCGTCGCGGCCCGAAGCGGGACAGCGGCTACGCGATGGCGCCCGGATTTTCGCGATCCTGTCGGTGACGGAGGCCGATGGCGTGGGCCGATACCTGAGCCTCTGGGCGCAAGAGGAGGTGGTGCCATGAGCTATGCGATGGCAGCGGGATTGCAGGCGGCGGTCTATCAGCGGCTGGTGCAGGATGCGGCGCTGAGCGCACTGGTGGGCGGCGCGATCCATGATGCGGTGCCGCCTGGTCGGGTGCCGCCGCTCTATGTGACGCTTGGCCCTGAGGAGGCACGCGAACGCGGCGATGGCACGGCGGGCGGGGCCTGGCATCGGTTCACCGTCACGGTGGTGAGCGAAAGCGCCGGATTTCAACAGGCCAAGGCGGTGGCGGGCGCTGTCAGCGATGCCCTTGTGGGGGCGGAATTGTCGCTGCCGCGCGGACGGGTGAGCAGCCTGAATTTCCTGCGTGCCCGCGCGCGGCGCGAAACAGGCGGACAGGCGCGGCGGATCGACCTGACCTTTCAGGCGCGCGTCGATGAGGACGCGTAACCTTTAATCTCTGGAGTGACGACAATGGCGGTACAGAATGGCAAGGACCTGCTGGTCAAGATCGACCTGAACGGCAGCGGCAATTTTCAGACGGTGGCGGGGCTGCGCGCCACGCGGGTGAGTTTCAACGCCGAGAGCGTGGATGTGACCAGCCTCGAATCCGCAGGGGGCTGGCGCGAATTGCTGGCGGGCGCGGGCGTGAAATCCGCAAGCATCAGCGGCTCGGGCATTTTTCGTGATGCCGATAGTGATGCGCGGGCGCGGCAAATCTTCTTTGACGGGGAGATGCCGGATTTTCAGGTGGTGATCCCCGATTTCGGCACCATCGAGGGGCCATTCCAAGTGACGGCGATCGAATATGGCGGCACCCATGATGGCGAGGCGACCTATGAGTTGGCGCTGGCCTCTGCGGGGCAGTTGACCTTTACGGTGCTCTGATCTGATGGCCAACCCCTGGGCAGGCGAGGTGGCGTTGGTGATCGGCGGAGAGCGGCAGGTGATGCGGCTAACGCTGGGGGCCTTGGCCGAGTTGGAAGCGGGGTTGGAGAGCGGTTCGCTCGTCGATCTGGTGGCACGGTTCGAGGGCGGGGCGTTTTCCACCCGCGATGTGCTGGCGTTGATCGTGGCGGGGCTGCGTGGCGGTGGCTGGCGCGGATCGGCGGCGGATTTGCTGAGCGCCGACATCGAGGGCGGGCCGCTCGCGGCGGCGCGGGCGGCGGCGGAGCTCTTGGCGCGGGCCTTTGCCCTGCCGGAGGTGGGCGGATGAGCGGGCGGTTTGATTGGCCGGCCTTGATGCGTGCCGGGCTTCAGGGGCTTGGCCTGCAACCAACGGAGTTCTGGGCGCTGACGCCAGTCGAATTGCGCCTGATGCTGGGCGAACGGCAGGGCGTGCAGCCCATGGCGCGCGCGGGGCTGGAGGCGCTCTTGCGCGCCTTTCCCGACAGACAAGGAGAGATGAGCGATGGATGAGTTTGAGCGGGTTGACGAGCTTGAGGCGCAGATTGCCTCCCTTGATGATGCGATGGGGCAGGCCACGGGGATGGCGGCGGCCTTTGGCGCGGAACTGGCGCGGGTAAAGGGCGGCTTTGCCAGTGCGGGGCAGGACGTGCAGTCGCTGGAGCGGGGCCTGAGCCGGGGATTGCGCGGGGCCATACGCGGCGCTGTGGTCGATGGCGATGGTCTGTCGGACAGTTTGCGAAGATTGGCCACGATCATGGTCAACACCGCCTTCAACGATGCCACACGCCCGGTGACGGATCAGATTGGCGGACTGATTTCGCAGGGGATCGGCAGCCTTGTGGGTGGGCTTTTCCCCTTTGCCAAGGGGGCGTCGTTTTCCCAAGGCCGCGTGCAGCCCTTTGCCAATGGCGGCGTGGTGAGCGGGCCTGTGAGCTTTCCGATGCGCGGCGGCACCGGGTTGATGGGTGAGGCGGGACCAGAGGCGATCATGCCGCTCAGCCGTGGCCCCGATGGGCGTCTTGGCGTGCGCGCGCAGGGCGGTGGGGGCGTGAGTGTGGTGATGAATATCCAGACGCCTGACGCCGAAGGGTTTCGCCGCTCTCAGGGGCAGATCGCGGCGCAGCTTGGCCGCGTGATCGGACGCGGTGGGCGCAATCGCTGAAAAGGAGCGGGACATGGGATTTCACGAGGTCAGATTTCCGGCGAGCCTGAGTTTCGGCTCGCTTGGCGGGCCGGAGCGGCTGACGGATATCGTCACGCTGGCCAACGGGTTTGAGGAGCGCAACACGCCCTGGGCGCAGGCGCGCAGGCGGTATGACGCGGGCGTGGCGCTTCGGTCGCTGGATGATATCGAGGCGCTGATCGCGTTTTTCGAGGCGCGGCGCGGGCAGCTCTATGGGTTTCGCTGGAAGGACTGGACCGATTACAAATCGGGCCGGGCGAGGGCCGTGCCGGATTACCGGGATCAGGAGATTGGGGTGGGGGATGATGCAACCGTCGCCTTTCAATTGCTGAAATCCTATCGCTCTGGTGATGAGGTCGCGGTGCGCCCCATCGTCAAGCCAGTCAAGGGCACGGTGCGCATGGGCCTCGACAATGTCGAGATGCAGGAGGGTGTGCATTACGAGGTTGACACCTTCACGGGTGTGGTCACGTTCTCTGAGCCGCCCCATCGCGGCGTGCCGGTCACGGCGGGGTATGAATTCGATGTGCCGGTGCGGTTTGATACGGACCGTATTCAAACCAGTCTTGCGAGCTTTCAGGCGGGCGAGGTGCCCAATGTGCCGGTGGTGGAGATCCGGGTATGAGCGGTCTTCTGGAGCATCTCAAGTCAGGTGTCACCACGACCTGCCGGTGTTGGGCACTTACGCGCCGCGACGGGGTGGTGATGGGGTTCACCGATCACGACCGGCTGTTGGCGTTTGAGGGCGTGGCGTTTCGCCCCGATACCGGGCTGAGTGCCTTGGCCTTGCAGCAGACAACGGGGTTGTCGGTCGACAATACCGAGGCCTTGGGCGCGCTGAGCGATGCGGCCATCCGCGAGGCGGATATCGAGGCCGGGCGATATGACGGCGCGGAGTTGCGCGCGTGGCTCGTCAATTGGCAGGATGTGACAGCGCGCAGCCTGATCTTTCGCGGCACGATGGGCGAGTTGCGGCGCGCAGGTGGGGCGTTCGAGGCCGAGTTGCGCGGGCTGACCGATGCGCTCAATGTGCCGTTGGGGCGGGTCTATCAAAAGGCGTGCAGCGCCATTCTGGGGGATCGGACCTGCACCTTTGATCTGGATACGCCGGGGTATGTTTCGGAGCGCCCCGCCGAGGAGGTTGAGGAGAACTGCGTGTTTCGCTTTGCCGAGATGGGCGGGTTTGAAGACGATTGGTTTCGGCATGGCGTAATCCGGGTGTTGAGTGGGGCGGCCACCGGGCTGATCGGGCTGATCAAGCGCGACCGCAGCGATGGCGCGGGGCGGGTGATTGATCTCTGGCATCCGCTCGGGGCGGCGGTCGCGCCGGGGGATGCGCTGCGGATCGAAGCGGGCTGCGACAAACGCAGGACGACCTGTCAGTTCAAGTTTGACAACCTTCTGAATTACCAAGGGTTCCCGGATATTCCCGGCGATGACTGGACGATCACGGACCCGACCAAGAGCCCGCGTCTGGATGGCGGGAGCCGCAGATGAGCGAGCAGGGAGCGCGGATTGTCGCGGCGGCCCGAGGCTGGATCGGCACGCCCTATCGGCATCAGGCTGCGTGCCGGGGTGCGGGCTGTGATTGCCTGGGTTTGGTGCGGGGGCTGTGGCGCGAGGTGTGCGGTGCTGAGCCGGAACGCCCGCCCGCCTATTCGATGGATTGGTCCGAACCCGCGCGGCAAGAGGCGCTGTGGCAGGCAGCGGCGCGGCATTTGCTGGCCAAGGATTTGGCCCAAGAGGCGGTCGGTGATGTGATCCTCTTTCGCATGCGCGAGGGGTCTGTTGCCAAACATCTGGGCGTGGTCGCTGAACTAGGCGCGCGCGCCCGTTTCATTCACGCCTATTCGGGGCATGGCGTGGTCGAAACCGCGCTGAGCACCCCCTGGCGACGGCGCATCGTGGCGCGATTTGCATTTCCCGAGGAGGGCTGAGCCATGGCAACCATTCTGTTATCCGCCGCAGGGGCCGCGATTGGCGGTGCGGTGGGGGGCACGGCGCTTGGCCTGTCGTCGGTGGCGATTGGGCGCTTTGCCGGGGCCGTGATCGGCCGTTCGATTGACCAACGGCTGTTGGGGCAGGGATCGGAAGTGGTCGAGACGGGGCGCGTCAGCCGGTTGCGCCTGACCGGCGCGGGGGAGGGCGATGCCATCCCGCAGGTTTACGGGCGCATGCGCGTGGGCGGTCAGGTGATCTGGGCGACCGAGTTTCGCGAGAATGTGACCGTGACCCAAGGCAGCCGGGGCGGCGGCAAGGGCACGCCGCGCCCCGCGACACCAGACACGCGGGCGATCAGCTATTCGCTGAGTCTGGCGCTTGCGCTCTGCGAGGGCGAGATTACCCGTGTGGCGCGGGTCTGGGCGGATGGGACCGAGGTGGCCCCCGCGAGCCTCAACATGCAGGTCTACAAGGGCACGCGCGATCAATTGCCCGATCCCCGGATCGAGGCGGTGGAAGGAGCAGGCAACGTGCCCGCCTATCGCGGCACCGCCTATGTGGTGATCGAGGATCTCGACATCAGCCAGTTCGGCAACCGCGTGCCGCAGTTCAGTTTCGAGGTGTGCCGCCCGTCGCAAGCGGGCAGTCCTGGGGCGGATCTTGATCCTGTGCGGGCGGTGCGGGGCGTGGCGCTACTGCCCGGCACGGGCGAATATGCGCTGGCCACGACGCCGGTCACGATGAATTTTGGCCTTGGGTCGAGCGGGATTGCCAATATCAACAGCCCCTCCGCACGCGCGGACATGGCTACGGCGATTGAGGGACTTGTCGAGGAATTGCCGGCCTGTGGGGCGGTGTCGCTGATTGTGAGCTGGTTCGGTGACGATCTGCGCTGCGGGGTTTGCCAGATCAGGCCACGAGTGGAGCAAAAGCAGTTTGAGGCGTCGAACATGCCATGGCGGGTCTCGAGCCTGAGCCGTGCAGAGGCAGGCGAGGTGCCGAAGGATGCGCAAGGCCGCGAGGTCTATGGCGGCACGCCGACCGATCAGGCCGTGATCGAGGCCATTCTGGCGCTTCAACAGGCGGGGCAAGAGGTGCTCTACTATCCATTCATCCTGATGGAGCAGATGCCGGGCAATGGCCTGCCCGATCCGTGGAGCGAGGCCGAGGATCAGGCGGTGCTGCCGTGGCGAGGGCGCATCACGACTTCCAAGGCACCGGGGCAGGCAGGCAGTCCGGATCGGACGACAGAGGCTGAGGCCGAGGTTGCGGCGTTCTTTGGCACCGCGCGGGCGGCGGATTTTATCGTGACACCGATTGCGGCGCAGGTGGTGGAAAACCCTGGCACCGGCGCGCTGGATCTTTTGAGTTTTGGTGGTGCGGTCAAGCTGAGCCCGGTGGCCTATCATGGCCCCGATGAGTGGTCCTATCGTCGCTTTATCCTGCATCAGGCGGCGCTCTGCGCGGCTGTTGGCGGGGTCGAAAGTTTCTGTATCGGGTCGGAAATGCGCGGCCTCACGCAGATCCGGGGGGCGAACAACAGCTTTCCGGCGGTGGCGCAGTTGATCGCCTTGGCGGCTGAGGTACGCGCGTTGTTGGGGCCAGAGGTCAAGATCAGCTATGCGGCGGATTGGTCGGAATATTTCGGCTATCAGCCGGGGGATGGGGATCGGTTCTTTCATCTCGATCCTCTGTGGGCGGATGGCAATATCGACTTTGTTGGCATCGACAATTACATGCCGCTCAGTGATTGGCGCGAGGGGGACGATCATCGCGATGCGCGCGATTGGCGGTCGATCTACGATCTGGGCTATTTGCAAGCCAATATCGAAGGAGGCGAGGGGTATGACTGGTTCTACCCCACTCCCGAGGCGCGCGCGGCGCAGCGGCGGGTGCCGATCACCGATGACGCTTACGGCGAGCCGTGGATCTGGCGGTTCAAGGATCTGCGAAGCTGGTGGGAGAACCGGCATTTCGAGCGGGTTGGGGGCCTGCGTGCGCCGGAGCCAACGGCATGGGTGCCGCAATCGAAGCCGATCCGCTTTACCGAATATGGCTGTGCGGCGGTGGACAAGGGCACCAATGAGCCGAACAAATTCCTTGACCCCAAATCGTCGGAATCGAGCCTGCCGCGTCACTCCACAGGGCAGCGGGATGACTTGATCCAAGTGCAATATCTGCGTGCCATGGCGGGCTATTGGAGTGACCCGGCGCATAACCCGCTGTCAGAGGAATTTGGAGGGCGGATGCTCGACATGGATCACGCCTATGTCTGGGCCTGGGATGCGCGGCCCTTTCCCTATTTTCCTAGCAATCTCGACCTTTGGTCGGATGGCGCGAACTATGCGCGCGGGCATTGGATCAATGGCCGGGTGAGCGGGCGGCGATTGGCGGATGTGATTTCCGAAGTGGCAGCGCGCGCGGGTCTGCGTGATCTCGACACCAGCCGTGCCGAGGGGTTCCTGCGCGGATATCTGGTGGATCAGGTCAGCGAGGCGCGCGCGACGTTGCAGCCCTTGATGTTGGCCTATGGTCTTGATGCCATCGAGCGCGGTGGTGTGCTGCAGTTTCGCGGGCGTAATGGGCGGGTGGATCATGCCGTTGATCTCGACCTTGTTGTGCGCGATCCGGAACTGGGCGGCGTTATCGCGGAATTGCGCGGCAGCGATCTGGAACTGGCGGGCCGGGTGCGGCTGCGGTTTCTCGAGGCGGATGCCGATTACGAGGCGATTTCGGAGGAGGCGATCTTGCCCGATGAGGCGACGCATGCGGTGGCGGCGTCAGAGATGCCGCTGGCGCTCACGCGGGCCGAGGGGCGGCAGGTGGTGGAACGGTGGCTCTCGGAGGCGCGGGTGTCGATTGATACGCTGCGCCTGACGTTGCCGCCGTCGCAATTGGCTGTCGGGGCAGGTGATGTGCTTGCGCTGCCCAAGGGCGAGGGCGGCGTGCGGTTTCGGATCGACCGTGTCGAGCAGATGGGCAATGCGCAGCGCGTCGATGCGGTGCGGATCGACCCCGAAAGCTATCGGCCTATCCTGATCGAGGATACCCCGGCGCGGCTGCGCCCCTTTGTGGCACCGGGGCCGGTGACGCCGCTTTTCCTCGATTTGCCTCTGCTGACCGGCGAGGAGGTGCCGCATGCGCCGCATATCGCGGTGCTGGCCAATCCCTGGCCGGGCACAGCGGCGGTCTATTCTTCGTCGGAGGATGTCAATTACCGGCTCAACACCTTGATTGCAGCGCGCAGCACGGTGGGGGTGACGCAAACGCCGCTCTTGCCGGCCCCTATGGGGCGGATCGACCGGGGGGATGGGCTATTCGTGCGGATGCGGTTCGGGACGTTGGAAAGCGTGGGCGATGCGGCGCTGTTGAACGGTGGCAATCTCTGCGCCATTGGCGATGGCACGCCGGGAGGCTGGGAATTGTTCCAGTTCCGCGATGCAGAGTTGGTGGCACCGGAGACGTATGTTCTGCGCCATCGGCTGCGTGGGCAGGCGGGAACGGAACGGGCAGGCGGTGGCGTCTGGCCTGCGGGGTCACTCTTGGTGCGGCTCAACGGCGTGCCGCAGCAGATCGAATTGACCGAGGCGCAGCGTGGGCAGGCGCTGCATTACCGGATCGGGCCGGGGGGACGGCCAGTGGATGACCCGAGTTTCGCCCATGCTGTGCTTGCCTTTGACGGGGTGGGTCTGCGTCCCTATGCGCCGGTGCATCTGCGGCTGGTTGATGCCGATGGCGATCTGGTGGTCACATGGATCAGGCGGACGCGGATCGGCGGCGATCGTTGGGATACGCCCGAGGTGCCGCTGGGCGAGGAAGCGGAGCGCTATGTCTTGCGGGTCATGCGGGGGACGCAGGTCTTGCGCGAGGTGACTCTGGAGCGCCCGGACTGGATTTATCCGGCTGCGGCGCGGGGTGCGGATGGGCCGGATTTGGGCAAACGCATCGAGGTGGCGCAAATCTCGGCCAGCTTTGGGCCGGGCACATTCGCGGTCCGGGATCTGTGAGGAGAGCGGAGTTTTTGAGTATTTAAAGAACGCTGAAGCAGGGGCGGGGAGTGATCCCGCCCCGTTTTTCATCAGCTTGAGGTTTGCGGCACGCAGCTATTGGTTGCTGCGTCCCATGCGGTGCCAGCGACGCAGGAAATCGCCTGTTTCTGTTTGCCGTAGTTGCAGCCCCCCGTGGCCAAGGCCAGGCTGGGTGTGACGACGAGCGCGAGGGCGGCCAATCCGAATTTCAATTTCATCATATGTCTCCCTGTTGGACAGGGGTTCAAGCTATCATGATTCCCCGAAAACACGGGCAAAAATCGTGTCTACATGCTTGGTATGATAGCCCAAGTCGAATTTTTCAGCAATTTCTGCCGGGCTGAGCGCGGCTGTGACCTCTGCATCATTCAGCAACTCGGTTTTGAAGTCGCAACCGGTTTCCCAGACCTTGAGCGCGTTGCGCTGCACGAGGCGGTAAGCGTCCTCGCGGCTGACGCCCGCCTGAGTGAGGGCCAAGAGGACGCGCTGCGACATCACAAGGCCGGGAAACTTGTTCATATTGGCCATCATGTTGTCAGGGTAGACCAAGAGCTTGTCGATGACATTGGTCAGGCGAGCGAGGGCGAAATCGAGCGTGATGGTGGCATCCGGGCCGATCATGCGCTCGACCGAGCTATGCGAGATGTCGCGCTCGTGCCAGAGGGCCACGTTTTCCATCGCGGGCACCACCGCCATGCGCACGAGGCGGGCAAGGCCCGTCAGGTTCTCTGTCAGCACCGGATTTTTCTTGTGCGGCATGGCGGAAGAGCCCTTTTGCCCCATCGAGAAGAACTCGGCGGCTTCCAGCACTTCGGTGCGCTGCATGTGGCGTATCTCGATGGCGACATTCTCGATGCTGCTGGCCACGACACCAAGAGCGGCAAAGAACGCGGCGTGGCGGTCCCGCGGGATCACTTGGGTGCTGATTGGCTCGGGTGTCAGGCCTAGTTGGGCGCAAACATGCGCCTCGACGCGCGGATCGACATTGGCAAAGGTGCCGACGGCACCGGAAATCGCCCCTGTCGCGATCTCTTCGCGGGCGGTGCGCAGGCGGCGCAGATTGCGCTGCATCTCGGCGTAGAAGCGGGCAAAGGTCAGACCCATGGTGGTCGGTTCTGCGTGGATGCCGTGGCTGCGTCCGATGCGCAGCGTGTCCTTGTGCTCGTAAGCGCGACGCTTGAGTGCGGCCAAGAGCGCCTCCATATCCGCGATCAGGATATCGGCGGCGCGGGTCAACTGGATGTTGAAACAGGTATCCAGAACATCCGAAGATGTCATGCCCTGATGCACAAAGCGCGCCTCGTCTGGGCCCACATGCTCGGCCAGATGGGTGAGAAAGGCGATGACGTCATGCTTGGTCTCGGCCTCGATCTCGTCGATGCGGGCGACGTTGAACTCCACATCCTTGGCTTTCCAGACCGCTTGGGCATTCGCGCGCGGGATCACGCCCAGATCGGCCATGGCGTCGCAGGCATGCGCCTCGATTTCGAACCAGATGCGGAATTTGGTGGCGGGTTCCCAGATGGCGACCATGGCGGGGCGTGAATAGCGAGGTATCATGCGGCGATCCTTGATGAAACTTAGGGGATTTGCCGCGCTTGTAGTCGCAAGAGGGGGGCGCGGCAAGCCGCGCCGGATCAGGCCGCCAAGAGCAGGATGGGCAGAAACGCCAGTGCCAATGCACCAAAGCCGAAATCACCGCCGCCGCCGCTGTCGCCGTCGTCATCATTGGGCGCTGCGGCCGGGTTGGGGGCCTCTTGCGGTTCTTCGGGGCGGTCGATTGTCGGGATCACGTTGTCGCCGCTGTCGGATACCGGAATGTTGGGCCGCAGGAAAGATTCGAAGTTCACGACATTGTCCGGGGTGGGCACCTCTGCCGTGTCCACGTCGATCCCGTCAGTATCGTCGCTCGTGTCTTCGACCATTCGCGCCAGTTCGGCGGTAAAGATCGGGTTGGACATCTCGATCATGAGAATCTCGTAAGGGGCCAATTCAGCGATCAGGATACCATCCTGAATAAGGTCCTCTGGGTTCTCGGTCGTCACGACCGGCTCGGCGGTGGACTCGCTCGGGTTTTCACCCTCGGCCACGCCGAGGCGTGTGATCGTGACATCGCCCGTGTCCCGCAGAATGTTCATGAAATCCACGACTTCCTCTGTTGCGACATCGCTGGTGGAGGCAATGAACGTGACCAGACGGTCGGGAGCATAGAAGACATGCACATCGGCGGTCTCGCCGGAGAGTTCGGTTTCGCGCCCTTCGCTGCCAGCAAGACCGAGCGGGCGGGTGCCGGGCAGGGTCTCGTTCAGCATGCGGAACATTTCACCGGGAACGCGGATATCGGCATCACCTTCGCCATCGGCAAGGCCGGTGCGGCTGTTCATCTGGAGCGGCCAGACATGCGCCGCATCGACGCCACCCCAGGAAAACGCCTCGAGCACGTTCAGGATTTCATGCGCCTGCTTGAGGCCGAATTCGTCCTCGGGGTTCTCGGAGACCGAGCGTTTGAGGTTCCATTCCGTGGCGTAGATGTCGAGGGCGGGCAGTTCCTTGAGCCAGGTATCAGCGATCTGCGAGAGTTCGAAATAGCGGCTGTTGGGTGTGTCTTCCCCTTTGGAATAGACATGCGCAACAACGCCATCAATGGCACTCTGTTCTGCGGTGGTGTCGAATTCGTTGAGAATAATGGCATTCGCCACTTTGACCCAAGCGACATTGCCAGAGGAGTAAATATACTCGTCTGCCGACAGGTTCAGGCCATAGGAGTCGTTCAACTCGGCAAGTTGCTCTTCACCGTTGCCTGAAAAGAACTGCGACAAGGCGAACTCGCCGTAATTCGTGCCCATCTGCACGAGGATGTCGGTTTCCGACAGGTGTTCCGCATCGGGGTGATGGCGGATCTCGTCCTTGACGATGAGGGCCATTTCCGAGGCGAGGCGGCCATATTCAAAGGTGTTCATGCCGCCGCTGCCCCAGTATTCATTGCCAAGCTCGATGGCCTGAATATCGGGCGCGCCGTACTGCCCGTCGAACACATCGCGCAAGAACCCGCGCAGGGCCGCTTCGTCGATATCGGGCAGACGATTGCCATTCTCGTCCACTTCGTCGCTTAGGAAATGCCGGGTAGGCAGGACGATCGTGACCGCGATCCCCTCGTCTTCGGCAAAGCCGAGCGCATCGCTGATTGGCAGAAATGAGGTTGCCTCGCCCGTATCTGAATTCACGGCGATGTCGCTGTCCGGGTTGCGGATGTCGAAATAATACTCGGTGAGGCTGCCGCCGGGATAGCGAATATGTTCAACGCCGAGCGTGCGCGCGACGTTGTCATAGGTGCCTTCGTCACCGACACGATCCCGCAGAGCAAGCGCGTTGCCACCGAAATGCGCCTGTGAAAAGGCCGTATCGGAGAGATAACCCGCTGAAATGGTGAATGACATTCTAACCCCCGGCATCCAATCATGCTGCCAGAGCGCGCCGTTCACCTTTGTGTATGGTCCGGACCAAGGCGGCGCAAAACTCTCGCAGTCTTTGGAATTTCTAAAGAAAACAGGGATTTATGATACTATGCCGCCGGATAGGCGATGCTTCCGGATAGGGTGTTAAGCATATTTTGGTGTTTGGTCCGATTGTTGCATTTTCTTGTCCCTGCGCGCGGCGAGGCCGATGGGATGCGCAGAACCGCTGCCCAGATTATGCAGGAAAATCAGATCAATGATCGCAGGTGGCCGGTGACAGGGCTCTTTGGCGACTGCGAGCGATCAACAGATGTCCGATGAGACATTTTTGCACGCCGCTTCAGGGAAGGGGGAGGGAATCACCTTGGTTAATGCCCTTGTTTTCTCATTTTCGGTGCCGCGCGACTCAGGTGTCAGCCCCCAACAGCCCGTATTGCACCGCCTCCGCCGCCCCACTATATCCGGCCCCATGTTGGACACCCTTTCAAACCGCCCCGATCTGCCGGCAGAGATTGCCCGCCGCCGCACCTTTGCGATCATCTCGCATCCGGATGCGGGCAAGACGACCCTGACCGAAAAGTTCCTTCTGTATGGGGGCGCCATCCAGATGGCCGGTCAGGTGCGCGCCAAGGGCGAGGCGCGGCGCACGCGCTCGGACTTCATGCAGATGGAAAAGGACCGCGGCATTTCGGTCTCGGCCTCGGCCATGTCCTTTGACTTTGGCCGCTTCCGATTTAACCTCGTGGACACGCCCGGCCACTCGGATTTCTCCGAGGATACCTATCGCACGCTGACGGCCGTCGATGCCGCCGTGATGGTGATCGACGGGGCCAAGGGCGTTGAGAGCCAGACCCAGAAACTCTTTGAGGTCTGCCGCCTGCGCGATCTGCCGATCCTGACCTTTTGCAACAAGATGGACCGTGAGGCGCGCGATACCTTCGATATCATCGACGAAATCCAGCAGAACCTTGCGATTGACGTGACGCCAGCAAGCTGGCCCATCGGCATGGGCCGCGATTTCGTGGGCTGTTACGACATGCTGAATGACCGGCTCGAACTGATGGATCGCGCCGACCGCAACAAGGTGGCGGAATCGATCAAGATCGACGGGTTGAACGATCCGAAGCTGGCTCAGCATGTGCCCGCAGACCTCATCGCCAAGCTGCGCGAAGAGATCGAAATGGCGCGGGAACTCTTGCCCGCGCTTGATCCGCAATCGGTGCTCGAAGGGCATATGACGCCCATCTGGTTCGGGTCCGCGATCAATTCCTTTGGCGTCAAGGAATTGATGGATGGCATCGGCACCTATGGCCCGGAACCGCAAGTGCAAAAGGCCACGCCGCGCGCGATTGCGCCAGAAGAAACCGCCGTGACCGGGTTTGTCTTCAAGGTGCAGGCCAATATGGACCCCAAGCACCGCGACCGCGTGGCCTTTGTCCGCCTCGCCTCGGGGCATTTCAAACGCGGCATGAAGCTCACGCATGTGCGCTCGAAAAAGTCGATGACGGTCTCTGCGCCTGTGCTCTTTCTGGCGGCGGATCGTGAATTGGCCGAAGAGGCCTGGGCCGGGGATATTATCGGCATCCCCAACCACGGCCAGTTGCGCATTGGCGACACGCTGACCGAGGGCGAGGCCCTGCGCGTGACCGGCATCCCCTCCTTTGCGCCGGAACTCTTGCAACAGGCCCGCGCCGGCGATCCGATGAAGGCCAAGCATCTCGAAAAGGCGCTGATGCAATTCGCCGAAGAGGGGGCCGCCAAAGTTTTCAAACCTGCCTTTGGCTCGGGTTTTATCGTGGGTGTCGTCGGCGCGCTGCAATTCGAGGTGCTAGCCAGCCGCATCGAGTTGGAATATGGCCTGCCGGTGCGCTTTGAGGGCTCGCAATTCACCTCTGCCCGCTGGGTGTCGGGTGACAAGCTGGCCGTCGAGAAATTCACCGCCGCCAACAAGCAGCACATCGCCCATGACAATGACGGCGACATCGTCTATCTCACGCGCCTGCAATGGGACATCGACCGGGTGGCTCGCGATTACCCCGAGATCACGCTGACCGCGACCAAGGAGATGATGGTCTAAACGGCCCGCTCGACCTAGAGCAGATGCCCCGATTTCGCGGCCTTGGTCGCGAGATAGGCGTGGTTATGGGTGTTTTCGCCAAGTTTCAGCGGCACGCGCTCTACCACCTTGATGCCGTTCTGCTCCATCATCGCGATCTTGGCGGGGTTGTTGGTCAAGAGGCGCACGGCTGAAAAGCCCATCAACGACAGGATGCGTGCACCAATGCGGAAATCGCGCTCATCATCCTCGAAGCCCAGACGATGATTGGCCTCTACCGTGTCAAAGCCCTGATCCTGAAGCGAGTAGGCGCGCATCTTGTTGGCAAGGCCGATACCGCGCCCCTCCTGGTTGAGATAGAGCAACACGCCGGCCCCTTCGGCCCCCATCTGTGCGAGCGCGCCGCGCAGTTGCGGGCCGCAATCGCATTTCAGACTGCCCATCAGGTCGCCGGTGAAACAGGCGGAATGCAGCCGCGCCAGCACAGGCGCGTTGCGGTCGGGCTGACCAATCTCGATGGCGTAATGTTCCTCGCCGCCATCTTCGGGGCGAAAGATATGCAGCCGCCCCGCTTCGGACACGGCAAGCGGCAGGCGCGCGCTGACCACCGGGTGCAGCGGGCTGGTCATTTCGAGCCGGGGGGCCGCGGCGGTGTCGAGCAGGGTAAGTCCGTGGCGGCGGGCAAACTCCGCGCCTTCGCTGAGCGGCATCACCAATGCGGCAGGCAAGAGCCGCGCCGATTTCACAAGGCTGAGCGCCAGCCGGTGCAGATCGACCGCCCCCCCGCGCTCGGAGGTCAGAGGACCTTTCATCGGGGATTTCAGATCGTCCGCCGGGTCCGCCACCGCGAGAATCCAGCCCAATGAGACATCGGGCGGCAGCATCACCCGCGCCAGATCGCCATCATAGGCCCGCGCCTTGAGCGTGGCGGCGCGACGTGCGGTAATGGCCAGCACCGGGGCGCCGCCCAAGGCGCGCAAATCCGCAAGCCGCTGCGCCTCGAGCGTTTCGGCGGCCATGATCAGCGCGGCACCATCCGGCCCGCTCAGCACGACGGGCACACCCATACGCAGGTCGCTGCGTGCGCGCGCAGCAATTTCAGTGAGATCCGGGGCAAGGCTCATGCGGGGCTCCTGTCTGTCAGTCTGACAGTGATATAGTCTTTTGTAATGAATGGAAAGAAACGCTCGCGCTGCAACACTAGGGCGTGAGGGGAATGTTGCACATCTTGCCGCTGCGCCGCTTGTGCCGCATGCTCGGACAAAGGAAGAGGAAACCGATATGGCACAAGTCAAAAAGATCCTGCTCGTGGATGATGACGACGACCTGCGCGAAGCGCTTGGTGAACAGTTGGTGATGACCGAGGATTTCGATGTATTCGAGGCCTCGAGCGGTTCCACCGCGATGACCAAGGTCAAGGACATGATCTATGACCTCGTGATCCTTGATGTGGGCCTGCCCGATACCGATGGGCGCGAACTGTGTCGCCGGATGCGCAAGCAGGGAATCAAGGCGCCGATTCTGATGCTCACGGGGCATGATGGCGATGCCGATACGATCCTCGGTCTCGACGCCGGGGCCAACGATTACATCACCAAGCCCTTCAAGTTCCCGGTGCTCTTGGCGCGCATTCGCGCACAATTGCGCCAGCATGAGCAGTCCGAGGATGCGGTGTTCCAGCTTGGGCCCTACACGTTCAAACCGGCGATGAAGATGCTGATCACCGAGGACGAGCGCAAGGTAAGGTTGACTGAGAAGGAAACAAATATCCTTAAATATCTGTATCGTGCGACCGAAGGTGTGGTGCCGCGCGACATTCTCTTGCACGAGGTCTGGGGTTATAACGCGGGGGTCACGACCCATACGCTCGAGACCCATATCTATCGTCTGCGGCAAAAGATCGAGCCTGATCCCGGCAATGCGCGCCTCTTGGTCACGGAATCGGGCGGATATCGGCTTGTGGTGTAAAAGGCACGGTACCTTGACCAAGATCAAAGTCGTATCTGCGGTTGAGCTTTAATCTGCTATTATCCGTTATGTGTGCGGTTACACACATGAACCTCCCTGTTGGACTGCCCCGGCCTCTGAGCCGGGGATTCTTTTTGTGCAGACGCCTTGGGGGCCGGCCAATCGCGGCTGGCATCCTGCGGCGCATCGCTCTACTGTCCGGGCGAAAACCGCACAGGAGATGCCCGATGCCCTTTACCCTCGCCACATGGAACATCAATTCGGTGCGTCTGCGCGAAGGTCTGGTGGCGCGCCTGATGCAGGAAGAGGGGCCGGATGTCCTCTGTCTTCAGGAATGCAAGAGCCCGGTGGACAAGATGCCGCTCGCGGCCTTTGCTGCGCTTGGCTATGGCAATGTCGTCGCACGTGGGCAAAAGGGCTATAATGGTGTCGCGATCCTCTCGAAGATACCGCTCGAGGATGCAGGCGACATGGATTTCGCCGATCTTGGGCACGCCCGACACGTGGCGGCACGTCTCGCGAATGGCGTCGTGATCCATAATTTCTATGTGCCCGCGGGGGGCGACGTGCCTGACCGGGCGGTGAATGACAAATTCGGCCAGAAACTCGACTATCTGACCGGCATGCGCGACTGGTTCCGCGACAGCCGCCCCGAAAAGGCGATTCTTGTGGGGGATCTCAACATCGCCCCGCGCGAGGATGACGTGTGGAATCACAAGCAGCTCCTCAAGATCGTGAGCCATACGCCGATCGAGGTGGACCACCTCAGCGATGTGATGGGGGCCGGGGGCTGGCAAGACGTGACGCGCGCCGACATTCCCGAGGGGCCGCTTTATAGCTGGTGGTCCTACCGTGCGGCCGATTGGGACACGGCGGACAAGGGGCGTCGCCTTGATCATGTCTGGGCCACCGGGGATATTGCTGCGGCAGGCCATTCAAGCCGGATTTTGCGTGGCGCTCGCGGGTGGGAGCAACCCTCGGATCACGCGCCGGTCTTTGCAACATTTGATCTTTGACTCCGCCCGTTGCGCCCTCATATAGGGGGCAAATCTCTCAAGGAGGCTGAACATGCTGGAACTGGGCAAAACCAAAGGCGCCCCTGCGGCGGGCGATCTGATCAAGGATGTGTCCGAGGCGACCTTTATGGCCGATGTCGTGGACGCCTCGCAAACCGTGCCGGTGATCGTCGATTTCTGGGCACCCTGGTGCGGCCCCTGCAAGACACTCGGTCCCGCGCTCGAGGCGGCGGTGACACGCGCCAAGGGGGCGGTCAGGATGGCCAAGGTCAATGTCGATCAGAACCAGATGATCGCGGGCCAGATGCGGGTGCAGTCGATTCCCACCGTCTATGCCTTTTGGCAGGGCCAGCCGATTGACGGCTTTCAAGGGGCGTTGCCCCCGTCCGAAATCGAGGCCTTTGTCGCGCGTGTCGTGGCGGCGGCCGGCGGCGAGGCGGACGGCGGATTGGACGAGGCACTCGATGCTGCCGACGAGATGCTGGAAACCGGCGCAGTGGCCGACGCCGCCCAGACCTATGCCGCGATCCTGCAAGAGGACCCGGTGAATGCGCGTGGCTACGCGGGCCTTGCGCGGGCGCATATGGCATTGGGCGAGCTTGATCAGGCCGAAGCGATCCTGAACGGTGCCCCGGCCGAAATCAGCCATGCCGTCGAAATAGACGCGGCGCATGCGCAACTGGCATTGGCGCGTCAGGCGCAGAATGCAGGCCCGGTCAACGAATTGCGCGCGGCTGTCGAGGCGGACCCGGCAAACCTGCAGGCGCGGTTCGATCTCGCGCAGGCGCTCTATGCCAACGGGCAGGCGCAAGAGGCGGTGGATGAGCTGCTCGAGCTTTTCCGCCGGGACCGCGAGTGGAATGACGGTGCGGCCAAGACCCAGCTTTTCACCATCTTCGAGGCCCTCAAACCCAATGATCCGATCCAACTTAGCGGGCGGCGCAGATTGAGCTCGATGATATTTGCCTGAACCCTTGCACGGGCTAGGTTAGCGGCATGACACACAAGCTCGATCTTCCAGAGATCATCCCCGTCTTTCCGCTGCCCGGTGCGCTCTTGCTGCCGCGCTCGCGTCTGCCGCTGCACTTGTTCGAGCCGCGCTATCTGGCGATGCTCGAAGATGCCTTGAAAACGCCCGGGCGGTTGATCGGCATGATCCAGCCCAACCGCGTTCCGGGGCGTGAAGGCGGCACCGGCTTGCACGCGATCGGCTGCGTCGGGCGCGTCACGCAATTCTCGGAAACCGAGGATGGGCGCTACATGATCACGCTCACGGGCCTGTCGCGCTTTCGTGTGCTGGATGAGGTCGAGGGGTTCACCCCCTATCGCCGCGCGCGTGTTTCCTGGGCGGGGTTCGAACGCGATCTGGGTCCGGTGGACAGTGACCCCGGTTTCGACCGGCGCGCGTTTCTCAAACTGCTCGCGCGCTATTTCGAAGCGCGCGATCTTCAGACCGATTGGGATTCCCTGAAAGAGGCCGAGGATGAATTGCTGATCAATTCACTTTCGATGCTTTTGGGTTTTGAGCCCGAGGATAAGCAGGCCTTGCTCGAAGCTCCCTCGCTCAGCACGCGGCGCGAGACTCTGGTGACGCTGATTGAGTATGTGCTGCGCGGCGGCGATAACGAGGATATCATGCAATGACGGACGATACCCCGCTTCACCTGGCCTTTGATCGCCGCATGCTCGAGGCGCTGATTTGCCCGCAGACCCATAGCACGCTCGAGTATGATGCAGCGGCGCAGGAATTGATCAGCCGCGCCGCCAGCTTGGCCTTTCCGATCCGCAACGGTATTCCCGTGATGCTGATCGACGAGGCGCGCAAGCTGGATTAAGGCGCTCGGTTGGCGGTCAGATCGAAACTGACATCGACCCCAAAGCCCAATGACTTTTCGTCCGTAACCCCGTTGCCGATGTTGAAATTGCGCCGGTCGAGCGCGAGCGTGCCCTTGGCCGTGGCGGTGTCCCCCACGATGCTGAGGTCAAAGGGCATCTCGACCGGAACGGATTGGTCGCGGATCGTCAGCGTACCGCGCGCCACTGGGCCAGAGTCGGTGGCCATCAGATCGGCGGTAAAGACAGCCGTTGGAAACTGCGCGGTGTTGAAGAAATCCGCCCCCATCGCCTGTTGCGTGACCGAACCAAGCGTGAGCGAGGCGATGCTGACCGTCACGGTGACGTCGCCATGCTTGCCGCTTTCATCGGGAGTTTCCGAATAGGCGATCTCGGCTGTCCACTCGTCAAAGCTGCCGGTCACGGCAGAGCCCAATTGCTGCACGGTCACTTGCAATTGGCCGCTTTCGACCTGCCAATCGCTCTCGACTGCTGCAAGCGTGGTCGGGCCATTCTCGGCGCTGCCGAACCAGCCAAGCGCCGCAGCGCCCCCCAGAGTTCCGAGCCAGACCGCCACAGCGGCCACCATGGGTAGGATTCGATTGGGTTGGCGCGCGGTGGGAATCGCGTCGATGCGTCCCGGCAGCATGCGGCGCAGCGTGGCATCGCCATCCAGCAGATGATGCTTGAGCGCGCCGCCCACATGCGCGGCAATCGTGCCGGCCAGCACCAGCACAAAAACAAAGTGCAGAGTCGAGGCCAAATCAGAGAGAGATTCCGATTTGGGCACCAACGGCAGGTTCTGTCCCAAGGGCCACCAGATCGGCGCGAAACCAGAGGTTGCGGCGTGATGCACCCAGCCCGAGAGGGGCACCAGCACCAACGAGCCATAA
>NZ_JAGPVV010000315.1 GCF_018066915.1 Roseovarius sp. | reverse complement strand
GCTTCGTATGTGTAATGCACGACGCCCACATGGTCATCAAATACGGTTATTTTTAGGGGCTTCAACGTGTAGCGCAGTACGCGTGGAGCGGACGGGCCTACAGATGCGAGTGCCGCGTGATAGTCGTGGGCCTTATCTTTTCCAGTAACCCAGCCGGAATAGTTCTGATGAAGCGCCTTTTGAATAGACTCCAAATCTTGCCTCACCTCCATTTCCCAAAGTGAAACAACTTGCTTCCAAAGGGAAATCTCTGCTTCTGACTGAGGATCTTTAGACATAATCTCGACCGTTTCCGTAGCAGATCAAATCCGCTGACAAAGGAGATAGTCGCGAAAGACCCGATGTGGAACAGTAAAAGAATCTGTCTCTCCCGCAATTGCCGCTTCTGGCGCACCGGAGGCGAGACACCAGCGCGAGGACATGCCTGCTATCGGGTACAAGAGACTGCGGCTTCTTGGACTGGAATTGGGGCGCGTCTCAGACCGGCTGCAACTGGGCCGGTTGGAGACTGTCGGCTAATCGATCTCGGCTCGCAATAGCTAGCGTTGTTCGGCAAAGCCAATGGCCAAGCGAGGATTGGCTCTCAAATCCAAGGCTTCAGCCAATTCTCGCTAAGTTCCAACGCCACTCAGCAGGTGTGGCCGCTTGCCATCTGGGCTTGCCATTGAGCCCGGAGAACCCCGCTCTCGCCAGTCCCGAATACGTAGCGATCAGGACGCACGAGAACCGCCTCAGCCGATCGGTGATCAAGCCACGCGCGCAATCCGGCAGCAAATGGTGCCATACGGCTTTCCTCAAGTGTCTCACGTCCGATCAGCCAAACACCTGACCCGAGCACTTCGTCCAGCCGGCTTCCGTCCTCTGCCACCAGTTGCGGAAAATAGCTACCGGCCGCCTGTGATCCGGCCATAATCGCGCCTGTGCCGATCGGGGGATAGGCCGGAGGGCCGCTGGGCAGCTTGCCCAGCATCCTGGCGACCCC
Source organism: Roseovarius sp. (assembly GCF_018066915.1). Classification (GTDB taxonomy): domain Bacteria; phylum Pseudomonadota; class Alphaproteobacteria; order Rhodobacterales; family Rhodobacteraceae; genus Roseovarius. Next base: position 5,382 of record NZ_JAGPVV010000315.1, on the reverse strand, counting down.
CAACTTAATGTCGCGCAGCGCTGCGCCAAGCCGACTGGTGGTGCACACCATCCGTCCCATCATGATCGCCATATCGATTGTGGCGCGCAGATTGGGCGCGCGTTCCGGCTGATACGTGTCCAGCAGCGCCTGGTCCGCCTTTCCTTGCTCGACAGCCGCGAGCTTCCAGGCGAGATTGGCTGCATCGCGCAGGCCCGAGCACATTCCCTGCCCGGCAAAGGGCGGGGTCTGGTGCGCCGCATCACCTGCCAGCAGCACCCGGCCCTTGCGCCATCGTTCGGCGATGCGGGCGCGGAAGGTGTAGACCGCCGTGCGCTCGATCCGCACCGCACCCTCGACATTCCACGGCGCGAGCAGGTTCGCGACGAACGCCGGATCGCTGACCTCGTCAGGGGTTTCGCCCGGCAGCATGAAGAACTCCCAACGGTGGCGCCCTTCACCCATCAGCACGCAGGTGGTGGCCCGCGCAGGGTCGCAAATCTGGAGGTTGGCTGTCGGCAGTCGCGTCGGGTCATCCACCAGCACGTCGACCACCAGCCAGGGTTCCTCGAAGCCGAGGTCCTCGAAGGCAGTGCCGCAGGCCTTGCGCACCGGGCTGCGCGCGCCGTCCGCTCCGACCAGCCAGCGGGTGCGCAGCGTTCGTTCGCCGTCGGGCGTGGCCAGAGTAACCGTAATGCCGTCCGCATCCTCGATGAAGGACAGCATTTCCCACTCACAGCAAAGGGAACCGGGCGCACGTTCGGCAAGGGCGGATCTCAGCGCCGCTTCGACCGAGGGTTGGTGGATCATGTTGGCGGCCGGCCAGCCGCCCGGGCCGATGCGGGTGGCGCCGTCGAAATGCAATAGCACTTTTCCGCGCGCATTGCGGAACTCGTAGCGGTCGGCACGGCGGCTGGTTGCCATCACGGCATCCGCCGCGCCCGCCTCTTGCAATATGCGCATACCTTCGTGATCGATATGGGCGGCGCGGGGGAGCGGGAAGATCGCCGGCTCCTTCTCGGCGACGATGGTGCGCACACCCTGCCGACCAAGCAAGGCAGCCAGCGTCACCCCGGTGGGGCCGCCGCCCACAACGAGCACGTCGCAATCAAAGCCGTCCATTATCGCCCCTCCTCGTCCGCTTCAGAACGTCAGCACCATGCCGTCTTCAGCGACGGTGATGGGGCCCTTGTAGAGTTCGCTCATCCCTTCGGTGTACATCGCCCGCACCACTGCATTGTCCGGGTTCGGGATGAGATGGGTGAGCACGAGATGCTTGACGCCCGCCGCCTGAGCCTGCCTCGCAAGCGCGAGGTTATCGGCGTGATAGGGGATGGTCCGCTCCGCCACGCGGGCGTCGAATTCCATGCCGAGCTTGCGCATTTCCGGGATGGCGCGCCGCACCATGTGGCCGGCGTAGGATTCATGCACCACCATGTCGGCACCCTGCATGGCGGGTAGGTTGACCGGGCTCACCTTGGTGTCGCCACTGATGAACAGCTTGCGGCCCTTGTAGCGGAGTACATAGCCAAGCGCGGGGCGAACCGGTTCGTGCGCCACCAGCACCGCATCGATCGTCACGCCGCCCCGATCATAAACCCGCACGCTGCGCTGGCCGTCTCCAAAGGCGATTTCGCGCGCAACGGCGCCGGCAATTGCGCGGCGCTCCGCCAGGTGAGGCATATTCGCGCTGCGGTAACCCTCGTCGAGGGCATATGCTTCGGCGAAACCCGCCATCACATGGGCAAGACCCTGCGGCCCGGCAACCGTAAGCGGAGTCTCGCGGCCCCAGATCCAGCCGGCGTTGATCAGCGCCCCGAGATCGTTGAAGTGGTCCGAATGGAAGTGGGTCACGAACACCTGCTCAAGGTCGTTGACCGGAATGCGCGATGCCGACAGCGAACGCAACGCGCCATCGCCGACGTCGAACAGGAACAGCTTGCCCCCTGCCGCAACAAGCGTGCAGGCCTGCGCTCGGGCCGAACTGACTTCGGGCGTGCCGGTGCCGCAGATCAGGACCTTGATGCCGTTATGGTCCGTGGCAAACGCCTGGTCGGGGCCCTGCTGGATACGTTGACGGATCGCCCAGCCGAGCAAGCTGTCGCGCGCGACATAGGCCGTGGTCGCGCCGATCACGAGCACAAGCGCCAGCGCTATCAGGGCTTTCCGGATCATCGCCACCTCAGCCTTCTGCCACCATAGTGGCTTCGATATGGCCGAGACCATCGATTTCGGTGCGCACCACATCGCCGGGCTTGAGGAACTGGCGCGGGTCCATCGCCGCACCGATCCCGCCGGGAGTGCCGGTGAACAGGCAGTCGCCCGGCTCCATTGTCATGCCGACCGAAAGATGCTCCACCTGCTGCCAGATATCGAACACTAAATGCCGAGTGTTCGAATTCTGCCGCTCCTCTCCATTGACGTAGCAGCGGATGGCGAGATCGTGCGGATCGCCAATTTCGTCAGCGGTGACAATCCATGGCCCCATCGGAGCGTGGGTATCAAAGCTCTTCCCCAGCGACCATTGTGGCCCGGCGTGCTGCCACATCCGCTCGGTGAAATCATTGCCGACACAGTAGCCAAATATCGCAGCTGGCGCATCGGCAGCGTCAATGTGCTTGCCGCCTTTGCCGATTACCGCGACCAGTTCCGCTTCGTAATCGGGCGTTGCGGTGCCGCGTGCGATGAGCACAGGATCAAAGGGGGCGTTGACGCTGGTCTGAGCCTTGGTGAACCATACCTGCCGCTCGGGTGTGCCGAGTCCGCTCTCGGCAATGTGATCGGCATAGTTGAGGCCGATGGCGAAAATCTTGCCGGGGCGCGGGACAGGGGCCTCGAGCTTCACATGTGCCAGAGGAATGGCTTGCCCGGTCGCGCCCTTGGCTTCGAGGCGGGGCTTCAGTGCATCCCATTCGCGGATCAGGTCGAGCATCGTGCCGGGCACGTCGGTTTCGACCACCGTCTCACCGACAACGATGCCGGTGCGGGTCTTGCCGTCATGGGTAAAGGTGCAGAGTTTCATCGGTCAGGCTTCCTTGGGTGTGCGGGAGAACAGGCGCTTGAGGCGCAGCAGCATGGCGGTGACAAAGGCGACGAGGCCGGGCGGCGGGGCCATCTTGCCGGCAAACATCGGATGGGGGCTGCCCCATTGCACCGCAAGCAGCGCCTGCATGGTCTGTTTCTGCGGTGGGTCGGCGGCGGTGAACAGGTCACCGTCGGTCCAGTGTTCCAGCTCGTTGCCAAACGGGTCTTTCCAGTAATCGAAGATCTGGCTGCCCATGATGTGTCGCCCCACACCCCACGCTGCCTCGCGCTGGCGGGACTTTAGATGTTCGTGGCCCAACATCAGGTCGTCGAGGCTCTCGACCTCGAATGCAGCGTGGAGCAGGCCCGGTTTTCCCGGTAATTGCGCGAGGAAGATGGTGTGATGATCGGAAGGGATATCACCCCGGTCGCAACGCATGAATGCGCCCAGCGGCACGCCTTCGGCTGCTTCGACTTCGTCCGAAGTTAGCAGACCAAAGCGATCCTTCCACCACCTCTCGGAGGTCCGAAAATCGCTCACCCTTAGAACGGCGTGGCCGATCCGGCGGATATGAGCGGGAGCAGGTTCAAGCCGTACGGGGGCACGCTGGCGCGGCTTGGCAGCTGCGCAGTTGAACTGAGGCTCGGGCAACGGGGTGGGCGGTTGGCACTCCTGGCCCGCCACGACCTCGACCAGATAGCCTTCAGGATCGGTCAGGCGCACCACCATCCCGCCGCCGGGTTCGTCGAGCGGTTCCGGTGCCACGCCCTCGTGTGTGGCAAGGCGCTCAAGATCGGCGATGCTGGCTGCACGCAAGCCTACGGCGAGAAACCGCGCCTCCCCCGGTTCGGTCACATGCACAAAGGGCCGCCCGTCGCTAGCCTTGCCGTAGAGCCGCCCGCCCTCCTCGAAGCAGGCGAGGCCGAAATCCTCGAGGAAGCCGCGCATGACAGATAGATCGGGCGCTGCAAAGCGCACATGCGCAATATCTTCGACCTTGATTACCGGCATGAGAGCTACCCCGAATCACTAATTGACTATTTGGTCAAATAGCTCGCACTTGACTATCTGGTCAAGTATTTCGTGACTATGATCATGACCGTGACTATAACTCTCACCATGACCACGACCTCCGCCACCGCGCTCTCGCCCCGGATGCAGCGCACCCGCGCCGCGCTTCTCGCCGCCGGGTCCGAATTGCTGGTTGATCGCCCCATTGATGCGATCGCGATTGACGAGGTGGTATCACGTGCAGGCGTTGCCAAAGGCAGCTTCTTCAACCACTTCGCCGACAAGCAAGCCTTTGGTGCAGCCGTTGCGGCTGAAGTTCGGACGGAGCTGGAAGCCCGCGTCGCGGCTGCCAACGCGGGGGTCGAGGACCCTGTGGCGCGCATTGCTGGAGGCATGTGCGTGGCAGCGCAATTCGCTCTCGAGCACCCGCGCCGAACGCGGATATTGTTGCGCAGCCAGGACCCGCCCACCAGCCGCTCCTACCCCCTCAATCGCGGATTGCGGGAGGATATCGACGCTGCATTGGCCCTGAACCTGTTGCGCCCTGAAGCCCGCAATGCAGGGCTGCTCTATTGGCTGGGTCTGTGTCAGGTCCTGATGGCCAATCTGGTCGAGACCCGCCCGACCGGCAATCAAGCCACCTTGTTGTTGCGCGAAATGATGATGCTTGGACTTTGCGGCCTCGGAGCTTCACCCGGGCATGTAACTGAGCTGATTACTCACACGGCAAGTGACTTGTCCGTCGATACCTATTGATCACGTTCGCGTCATGTCCGTTTCGCGACACTCAACGGCAACGGCGAACGTCTCAAGTTAGGGCGCGAAGCAGACCTATGATACTGGGCGTCAGGTGGATAATGATCTTTGGCCATATGATCTAGGCCGGCCTTCTAAAACGAGGAGGGAGGAAACTGAGTCATTATGAGCCTGTGATCCACATACCTCGCCCAAAAAGCAGTCGCGGGCTGTTTTGCCGTTCGGGTGCGGGGAACTCGAACAACTAACGCTGAATAGCCTAGGCGGTCGAGACATCGGGGGGCAGCAAAATGTAGCGCGCAAGGGATGACTGTTGGGTGCCATCGAGAATTGCAGTGACGATATCAGGCGCAAAGTGATCCAGACGGATCAGCCGGGCAAAAAATGATGGCCTGCAGTGTTATTTATAAGCGAGGTTTTCGATCCACCAAATCGCCTCGCTTGCAAGGATTGGTGGCCAACGGCGCTTGGCGACGCGTTAGAGGCAGAACTGGCGAATTGAAGAAGGGGCGAAGTTGCTTGGTGAGTTTTTGGCGAGGTCCCAGTTTTTCAAACTTACCAAGATGTGACAAGTCTTTGAAATAATGGTGCACCCGACAAGATTCGAACTT
>NZ_JAGPVV010000307.1 GCF_018066915.1 Roseovarius sp. | reverse complement strand
CCAGATCGCTTGCGCAAATAGCCCCGCCTTCATCTGCCGCATGCGGCCCGTCATCACGTTGTCGAGCACGGTCATGCCTTCAAAGAGCGCGATGTTCTGGAATGTGCGCGCAATACCCTGCTGCGCCACCTGATAGGGCTTCATCGGCGGGCGCCGCGTGCCCTGATACCAGACCTCGCCTTCTTGCGGATGGTAAAAGCCGCTGATCACGTTGAGCATCGAGGATTTACCCGCCCCATTCGGCCCGATGATGGCGCGGATTTCGCCCTGACGGATGTCAAAGCTGATGTCCTTGATCGCCACCACGCCGCCGAACCGCAGGGTGATGTTCTTCATCTCCATCACCACGCCGCCGATCTTGCGGCCGTCCTCGGTGGTATAGCCTTCGCTTGCGTCAAGCATCACAGCCCCCTTCTTGTCCCGGCCCACTCATTCCGCCGCGACCTTATGCGCCGCCGCAACCGGCGCGACCTTGGCATCGACGATCTTGAGCGTCGCGCTGATCGCCCCCTTGCGGCCATCCTCATAGGTTACTTCGGTGGTGGTGTAGATTTCGGGCGATCCGTCGTAGAGCGCGGTTAAAAGATCGTCGAATTTCTCGGAAATCACACCGCGCCGCACCTTGCGGGTGCGGGTCATCTCGCCATCGTCAGCATCAAGTTCCTTGTGTAGCACAAGGAAGCGATGCACCTGACAATGCGAGAGCATCGGATCATCCGCAAGGCTGCGGTTGACCTCTTCCACATGGCCCTTGATCGTCTCGAGCACCTTAGGATGTCCGGCCAGTTCCTGATACGAGGCATAGCCGATATTGTTGCGCTCGGCCCAGTTGCCCACCGCCGTCAGGTCAATATTGATGAAGGCGGTGCAGGCGTTGCGCCCGTTGCCAAAGACGACCGCCTCGAGAATATTGGGATAGAATTTGAGCTTGTTTTCCACATATTTGGGCGCGAACATCCGGCCATCGGCCATTTTGCCCACGTCCTTGGCGCGGTCGATGATCCGCAGATGCCCGCTGCCCTCTTCGAAAAAGCCCGCATCGCCGGTGGCAACCCAACCCTCGGGATCTTTGGTCGAGGCCGTGCTTTCGGGGTTCTTGTAGTAATATTCGAAGGTGCCGGCCGAGCGATAGAACACCTCGCCGGTCTCGCTGATGCGGATTTCCACACCGGGAGCGGGCACGCCCACGGTATCCGAGCGGACCTCGCCATCGGGTTGCAGGGTAATGAACACCGAGGCCTCGGTCTGGCCGTAGAGTTGCTTGAGGTTGATGCCGAGCGAGCGGTAGAAATCAAAGATTTCCGGCCCGATGGCCTCGCCCGCCGTATAGCCCACCCGCACCCGGCCAAGACCCAGCGTATCCTTGAGCGGACCGTAGATGAAGAGATTGCCAAGCGCATATTTCAGCTTGTCCATCCCGCTTACGGCCTTGCCATCGAGGATTGCGGGGCCAACGCGGCGGGCATGCGCCATGAAGTGGTCAAAGAGCCATTTCTTGACCCGGCCTGCATCCTCCATTCGGATCATCACGTTGGTCAATTGCGTCTCGAACACGCGCGGCGGGGCAAAGAAATAGGTGGGCCCGATTTCACGCAGGTCGGTCTGCATGGTCTCGGGGCTTTCAGGGCAGTTGACGCAAAAGCCGCTCCAATAGGCCTGCCCGATGGAAAAGATGAAATCGCCGACCCAAGCCATTGGCAGATAGGCCAGCACCTCTTCATCCTTGGTCAGGCGGTCAAACTCTGACGAGGATTTCGACGCCTCGATGATGTTGCGATTGCTCAGGACCACACCCTTGGGCTTGCCTGTGGTGCCAGAGGTGTAGAGCATGACGCAAACGCTGTCATAGGTCAGCCGCCCGCGCCGCGCCTTGAGATCCTCGATCCATTCGTAATAGGCGGCGCGGCCCTGTTCCTGAATGTCGATGAAGCGGTGCAGCTTGTGGTGGTCGTATTTGCGCAAGCCCCGCGGATCAACGTAGATGATATGCTCAAGCTGATGCAGACCTTCCTGCACCTCGATGAGTTTGTCGACCTGCTCCTGATCCTGAACGATGGCAAAGCGCGCGCCGCAATGCTCCATCACATAGGCCATCTCGGGGGCAGCGGCATCCTGATAGAGAGGCACGGGGATCGCGCCGACCGACTGCGCGGCGACCATGGACCAGTAGAAATGCGGCCGGTTGCGCCCGATCACGGCGACAAAGTCACCCTCGTTCACACCCAGATTGATGAGGCCAAGCGCAAGCGCTTCGATCTCTTTTTCCGCCTCGGCCCAGGTCCAGCATTGCCAAATGCCATATTCCTTTTCGCGATAGGCCGGTCTGTCGGCAAATCGCGCGGCGTTACGTTGCAAGAGCGCCGGAACGGAATCCATCCCGTCCGTCGCCTGTGACGGCTGTGCCAAGTTTTATCCTCCCTTTGCCCGCCTGCGCGAACATCCGACCGCCTAGGGGCGATTCTTATTCCCCTAGAGGGTGCGAGAATCACACTCGTCGTCAACTTTTTCCTGAACATTTCGCAATCCTTACGAATTGTAACAGCGCCACGATTGGCCTTTGCGGACCGGTTTTCCAGTGTTAGCCAAGACGCGGGAGGAGACCGCAATGGGCACAAGCCGCGCCGATCACGACGCCATGACCATGGCCGGGCTGAACCTCATTCAGCAGGCGCTGACGATCTATGACCGCGATTTGCGGCTGGCGGTGTGCAATCGGCGGTTTCAGGAAATGTTCGCCCTGCCAGACGTGCTCGTGACGCCCGGTGCCGATTTCGCGGATACGATCCGCTATCTGGCCACGCGCGGCGATTACGGTGATGTGGGCGATGTCGAGGATTTCGTGGCCACCCGCGTCGAGATCGCCCGCGCCTTCGAGCCGCATTACATGGAACGCACCCGCGCCAATGGCCGCATCATCAGTGTCGAAGGCACGCCGCTGCCGCAGGGGGGGTGGGTCACGGTCTATACCGACATCACCCGCACCAAGCGACAAGAGGCGCTGTTGCGCGCGCGCTCGGAAGAGTTGTCCGATCAGTTGGTCGGCTATTCCGAAGAGCTGTCGGCCACCAACCGGCAATTGGAGGCCACCATCACGGCCCTGGAAGAGGCCAAGCGCCAGATTTCCGAGGCCGAGGCCCGCACCCGCATGACCGCCGAGATGATGCCCGCCCATATCGCGCATGTCGGCCCCGACCACTGTTACACCTATTCCAACCGGCGGCTGACCTCGGTCATGCCCGGATCACGCGCAGATCTGATCGGGGTGCATGCGGCCGAAGTCCTGGGACCACAGACATGGTCTGTGATCGGCCCGGAACTCGACAAGGCCTATTCCGGACAGGCTTCGGTCTTTGAATTCACCCACGAGCCCAGTTCGCGGCGCATCCGGGTGGCGCTAACCCCGGATCACACCAGTGGCGGGGTCTATATCCTGTCGATGGACATCACCGAAGAAAGCCAGACCCGCGCGGCCCTGCAACAGACACGGCGGCGGGAAATGGCGGCGCAACTGACCTCGGGGCTTGCGCATGACTTCTCGAACCTCCTGACGATCATTCTTGGGATGCAATCGCGCCTTGGCCGCATGGGCCTGAAACCCGAAGCGCAGGAGTTGATCAATGCCACGCTTGCGGCCGCACGGCGGGGTGGCGGCCTGCTCAACCGCATCGCCGACATGACCGGCCCGCGCGAGCATGAGCCGGTGCCCACGGATCTGGCCACCTTTCTTGATGATCTCGACACGCTCGCCCGCTCGACCCTGCCCACGGGCATCACCCTGAGGATCGTCTGCGAGGGTCTTGCCGACCGTTATCTGCTCGATCCCGGAATGTTGCAGGATTCGCTGCTCAATCTGGTGCTGAACGCCCGCGACGCCTGTGCGGGCAGCGGCACGATCACCCTCACGGCCCAGCCAGTGCAGGATACCTGGCTCGAGATTGCCGTTGATGACACGGGACCTGGATTTAGCCCAGAGGCGCTCAAACACGCGCTCGATCCGTTCTTCACCACCAAGGGCGGCGAAGGATCGGGGCTTGGCCTGCCCATGGTCTATGACATGACCAAACTGGCGGGGGGGCGTATCCTCATCGGCAATACCGACACAGGCGGGCGCGTGGCGCTGCGCCTGCCGCTGCGGCGCGCGGCGGCGGCGCGGCCTCCGGGCCTTGTTCTTTTGGTCGAGGACAGCCCCGATCTGCGCTCGACCCTGCGCGACATGCTGCGCGGTGCGGGCCATAGCGTGATCGAGGCCGCAAGCGTGGATGAGGCCGCCGCATTGATCGCCGATCTGCCGGAAATCTCTGCCGTTCTTTCGGACATCGTACTTGAGGGCAACCGCACTGGGATTGATCTGGCGCGGCTGCCCCGACGCGGCGATTGCGCGCTTGTGCTGATGACCTCGCTGCCCCCCGATGACCCGCTGCACCGACAGGCGGCAGAGCTTGCCCCTGTGCTGCGCAAGCCCTTTTCCGCCGCGCAGCTTGACGCGGCCCTCAACACCGGAGCGCAGCCATGACAGCGCCGCTTGTGGCCATTCTCGACGACGAACCCGCGATCCGCTCGATGCTGGCGCAGGCCCTGACCGAGGCGGGGTTTCGCACCATGGCCTTTGGCCGTGCGACAGAATTCGAGGCCGCCTTGCGCAGCACAACGCCCGACGTCTGCCTCGTCGATTTGTCGCTGCCGGATCGGGACGGGCTCAGCCTTGTGCATCGCCTGGCCCTCGAACAGGGGGCGACGGTCATCATCATTTCAGGGCGCGCGCAGGTGCAGGACCGGGTGACGGGGCTGGAACTCGGGGCGGATGATTACATCATCAAACCCTTCGATCCCGCCGAGGTGGTGGCCCGCGTGCGCGCCCGCCTGCGCCGGGGCACGCCCAGCACCCAAACCGGCGAGGTGGCGCGATTCAACGGCTGGGTCGCGCACTTCGACCGCTACATGCTCGAGGATGAGAGCGGGGCGGAAACGCCATTTTCCCATGCCGAGGGCGAAGTGCTGCGCCTCTTTCTCGAACGGCCCAAGCGGTTGATTTCGCGCCAGACGATGCAGGAGACGCTTGGCGGGGCAGCGGGCGAAAGCTTTGACCGCGCCATGGATGTGCGCATCTCGCGGCTGCGCACCAAGCTGCGCGAAGACCCCAAGAACCCGCGCCTGATCAAGACGATCTATGGCGCGGGGTATATTTTTCTGGGGGACGTAAGCTGGGGTTAGGCCAGAAATTTAGCGCCATGCTCGCAGAAATACACTTTGAGCAGGGCGCGAAACGCGCTCACCTTTGCGCCGGGCCAGACATCGGCATGCGCCACCACCCAGATCGGGGCATAGGGGCTTGGCTCCATCACCGGGACCTGCACAAGGCCGGGCGTGCCGCGCCCGATGAACATCGGCATTCGCACCACGCCAAGCCCGGCCTGCGCCGCGCCGGTCATCGCGATCATGTCGTCAAACCGCGCCCGTACAAAAGCGCGTGGGTTGCGGGCCAAGGCAACGGCGGGCACGCCCTTGGTCTGGCTATGGACGATCCAGCCGACGGGATCATCCGGGGCGGCGGCGATGCGGCGGGCGACCTCGGGGCTGGCAAAGGCGGCCGTGTGCTGATCGCTCAGTCGCAGGCCGATCAACGTATCACCAGGACTGTCACTGACCCGCACCGCAAGGTCAGCGCGGCGACGACCCAAGTCAACAAGGTCATTGGCGGCATTGACCGACAGCTCGACCTCGGGGTGCAGGGTGCAGAATTGGTCGATCACATGGATTAGGTGAAGGTTTAGCAAGATTTGCGGCGCGGTGATTACCAGCGGGCCGCGCAGAGTATGATCGCGACCTTGCACTTGACGCAGGAGGGCGTTCTGATGCTGCTCCATTTGCTCGCCGTGGCGCGCCGTCAAAAGGCCAAACTCGGTCGGGCGGTAGCCTTCGGTCAGACGCTCAAAGAGCTTTTGACCAAGTGCGGTTTCGGCCCGCGTGATCCGACGCGCAACGGTGGTATAATTCACCCCAAGCGTTTGCGCAGCGCGGGCAAGCGTGCCTTCCCGAACTACGGCGAGGACTGTTTTGATGTCTTCCCAGTCAAGCTCCATGACATGCGTAATCGCATGTCATGCATGCAAATACACGCGTTTTCGCATGTGGCCTTCTCGTTTATCTAGCTCTCACACCACACACGGAGACCTAGAATGATCTATGCCTATGCTGCTTTGACCATCACTAACCCCGATTCACTTGTCGCCTACCGCGAAAAGGCCGGTGCGGCGCTTGCCCGCTATGGCGGCAGCGTCGTCTCAGCCAGCAAGGACCTGAGCATCCTTGACGGCGCGCCAAGCCTGCCGGACATGGCGGCGATCCTGTCTTTTCCTGATCGCGACTCCGCGCTTGGCTGGATCAACGATCCAGACTTGGCGGATATCCATGCGCTGCGCCGAGGCGCAGGGAAATCGGATGTCATTCTATTGGGCTGATCTGGGTGCAAACTGACGCAGCCAGCCGGACTGGGCTCACTAGAGCATGTCGCGTTCACTTGAATTCACGTGACATGCTCTAACCTATTCATTTCGCATGCTCGAGAAGCTCAAAACCGGTTCCCACTTTTGAGCAACATGCTCTAGGGATGCCGCCCCTCCATGATCTGATTGGCAAAGCCGTGGTTGGTGTCGCGGTGGTGGGCCTCATCGGCACGCACGGCGATGACAACATCACGCAACCGCGCCTCTGCGGGCAGCTTCCAATAGTCGATGGCGATTTTCGGCGCGGGCACGTTTTCTTGCCGACCTGCGTCAATCTCGGCCAGATATTGCGTGTAACTGACCACAGCCTCTTCCTCGAGATAGCCCACGATCCGATGCGCGGTGCGCGGGGCCAAGAGATAGGTGAAGAAGAACACATTATAAAAAATCGCCTGCGCGATCATGATGAGCCAGCGTTCGCCGCGCGAGGGTTGCGCGATGTGGATGAAGGTCATCAGATGCATCCGCTCATTCTCGGCCTCGTCCAGCAACTCGCGAATCCACCCCTGATCCTCGCGGATATGGCGCACCGATTTGAGATGCTGCAAGAGCCCCCCCACCATGCCCGGCACGGCAGCCACGGTTTCCAAAACGACCGCGCGATGTCCGTAGCGCTTGGAGAAAAACGCATCGGCAAAGACCCGCATGAATTTCACGATCCGCAGCGCGATCCGGTCGTGAATATCGCGCGGGCTGTGGTGAACCTCGAGCGCCGCTGTCTCGTCGCTCTGAAATTGCCTCTCGGGTCTCATCTTTCACTCCATGGGTTGCTGAGTCTCAAATGGGGATGAAAGATGACTCTTGAATGCGACAAATCGTGCCGACTGCTCCAGTTCAGAGCTTCAGACAGCGCGTTGCTCTGGCAGATCGGACTTTTGCATGCGTTCCAGCCCGAGCCGGGTTTCCCGCGTCAACTCGATGGCTCCGCGGGTGCAGACATCCGCACAGAGCCCGCAACGCCCACAGGCCTCTAGCGCGGTCACGACCGGCAACCGCTCTTCATCAAGTGTGATGATCGCTTTGGGGCAAACCTCGACGCAATCCCCACAACCGGTGCACAGATCGGCCAGACGCCATTCCCTCACCGTCCCGGGGGGACGCGGCAGAACAGAATGGCCTTCGGAACTCGGCAGGGAACGATCTCTCATTTTGTACCACATGTCCGCCAGCCTCCTCCTTGCAGTCCGTCAAAAACCCCTCGACCTCGTCAAAATCAAAAAACAGGACGCGCGACTCGCCCATGATGCAGATCAATCCATTCTGCGGAAAATATTTGATCTGTCACGCGGCGGCGCGGCATGCGCCCTACCCTCCAAGCCGCGCCACCGCCCCGGCAAGCACCTCAAGGCCCGTGACCAGATCGCCCTCGTCGGTATCCTCGGCAAAGGCATGGCTGATCCCGTTGATCGAAGGAACAAAGAGCATCGCCGCCGGCATCAACCGCGCCACGTTGGTGGCATCATGGAGCGCGCCGGACTGCATCTCGCGCCAGCGGCCCGGCGCCACGGCCCCGGCACTCGCACAGAGCGCCGCGCGCAGGCGGGCGTCCATCGGCACCGGCTCCAGCCCCAGCATCTCGCCATAGCTGAGGTCGAGACCCGCCTCGCGTGCAACCTCCTCGGCGGTGTCGCGGATGATCGTCTCCATCCGGTACAAACGATCCGACACGCCATCCCGCCATTGCATCGAAAAGACCACGCGCCCCGGCACGATGGAATGTGCATCGGGATGAAGGGCGACATGACCGATGGTCCAGACCGTCGAGGGCGTCACCACGTTGCGAAACCGCTCGTTGATCAGGGAATTGAACCGCGCCAGCCCTTGAAACGCATCGCGGCGGCGGTGCATGGGGGTGGTGCCCGCGTGGTTCTGTTCGCCCTCAAAGGTGATCCGCATGTCACGGATGCCGACGATATCCGTCACCACCCCTACCGCCTCGCCCGCCTCGAAGAGCCACGGTCCCTGCTCGATATGCATTTCGAGAAACCCGGCAAAGCGGGACGGGTCGACGAAATCCCCGGCCATGGGCGCCATGACGCGCCGCGCCTCGGCAAAGCTGAGGCCGCTGCGGTCGGTTTGACGATCCGCCACCTCTAGCGCCAGATTGCCCGACCAAATGGCGCTGCCCGTGGTCACGCCAAACCGCCCCTCTTCATCCTGAAAGGACACGACCGACACCGGCGGCCCGCCCGCCTCGTGCGCTGCGCGGGCGATCTCGAGCCCGGCAATCACGCCAAGTGCACCGTCGAGCCAACCGCCCTCGGGCTGGCTGTCAGTGTGACTTCCAACCAAAAGCGATGGCCCCTCGGTCAGACCAAAGAGATTGCCCACAGGATCGAAATGCGGCCTGAGGCCCGCCGCCTCGATCTGAGCCGCCAGCCATTGCCGCGCCTCGACATCGGAGGGGCTAAAGGCCGGGCGCACCACGCCCTTGCCCACCCCGGCCGCACCAAAGCTGCGCAAATGGTGCAGATCCTTGAGAAATCGCTCGGGATTGACCCTGATCATCACCATCTCCTCGCCTGATGCACACAGCCTATCGGACCGGCGCGCGCCTGCAATGGTCTTGTTGTAGGATTGGACATGCAAGGGGAAGGACTGGTGCTGCTGGGGAGGATTGAACTCCCGACCTCGTCATTACCAATGACGCGCTCTACCACTGAGCTACAGCAGCACGTGTGGCGCGCTGATTAGACGCTAATCGCCGATGGCGCAAGGGGTAACTGGACGGTTTTTCGCACCTCCTGTAAGAGAGAGACCATGAGCAAAAAACAAACACCGGATAAAGCCGCGAAACAGGGCCCAAGCCGCGAGGACAGGCTGAAATCGGCGTTGAAGGCCAATCTCGCACGGCGTAAGGCGCAGGTGCGGGCGCGGGCGGATGAGGGATCAGACCCAAAGCGCACCGGTGAAAAGGATGAGGGATAGAGCAGATGGATTCGATCGTCGTCACGGGCAATGGCCCTCTCAAGGGGCAAATCCCAATCGCGGGGGCGAAGAACGCCTGCCTCACCCTCATGCCCGCCACGCTCTTGAGTGACGAGCCGCTGACCCTGACGAACGCGCCGCGCCTGTCGGACATCAAGACGATGACAACGCTCCTGCAATCGCTGGGGGCCGAGGTGGTGCAGATGCAGGGTGGTCAGGTGCTGGCGCTGTCATCGCACAGCCTGAACAACCACGTCGCCGACTATGACATCGTGCGCAAGATGCGGGCATCCATCCTCGTACTGGGGCCGATGCTGGCGCGGGACGGGCATGCGGTGGTGTCGCTGCCGGGCGGCTGCGCCATTGGCGCGCGGCCTGTGGACCTGCATTTGCGGGCGTTGGAGGCCATGGGCGCCGAACTCGACCTGCGCGAGGGCTATGTGCATGCCAAGGCCCCCGGCGGCCTCAAAGGGGGCACCTTCGAGTTTCCCATCGTGTCGGTCGGGGCCACGGAAAATGCGTTGATGGCGGCGACATTGGCCAAGGGCACAACCGTGCTCAAGAATGCCGCGCGCGAGCCTGAGATTGTCGATCTGGCCCAATGTCTGCGCCGCATGGGCGCGCAGATCGAAGGCGAAGGCACCAGCACGATCACCATTCAGGGCGTGGACCGGCTGGGCGGGGCCACACATCCCGTGGTGGTGGACCGGATCGAGCTAGGCACCTATATGCTGGCCCCGGCGATCTGTGGCGGCGAGGTGGAATGTCTTGGCGGGCGGCGCGACCTTGTGGGGGCCTTCTGTGACAAGCTGGAAGAGGCGGGCGTGAGCGTGACCGAAACGGACGCGGGCCTCAAGGTCAGCCGCAAGAATGGCAAAGTGCGCGCGGTCGATGTGGTGACAGAGCCCTTCCCCGGCTTTCCTACCGATCTGCAAGCGCAGATGATGGCGCTGATGTGCACCGCCGAAGGCACTTCGGTGCTGGAGGAACGTATCTTCGAAAACCGCTTCATGCATGCGCCGGAATTGATGCGGATGGGAGCCAAGATTGATGTTCACGGCGGCACCGCCACCGTGACCGGGGTCGATCACCTCAAGGGCGCGCCAGTCATGGCCACCGATCTGCGGGCCTCGGTCTCGCTCATCCTCGCGGGGCTGGCGGCAGAGGGCGAAACCATCGTCAACCGGGTCTATCACCTTGATCGCGGCTATGAGCGGGTCGAGGAAAAGCTGGGCAATGTCGGGGCCAAGATCGAAAGGATCAGCGGCAAATGACCGAAGACGCCAAATTCGAGGACGGTCGAGAAGCACCGCTCAACCTCGGCGCGATGGAGGCGGAAGATCTCAAGATCCTCTCGTCTCTGGCACAGGATGCGGTGTTTCCGATCACCGAAATGACGTGGCAACCGACCAAGCGCCGCTTTGGCCTGTTGCTCAACCGCTTTCGCTGGGAGGATCGCGGTCGGGAACGGCATGGGCCAGAACGGGTGCAATCGCTCTTGGTGGTCGACAACGTGCTGCGCGTGGCCAGCCAAGGCATCGACCGGAGCGACAAGGACACGATCCTGTCGCTACTTGCGATCACCTTCGAGCCGGGGACAGAGGGGGCGGGCCATCTGCTCTTGACGCTAGCGGGCGATGGCGCGCTGCGGCTCGAGATTGAGGCACTCGAAGTCACGCTCAAGGATGTGACACGGCCTTACCGCGCGCCCTCGGGCAAAGTGCCCCATCACGAGGGCTGATGCGGCCTGACTGTCGCCGGATATGAGTATTTGCACCATAAAGAATACCGGGGCTTGAGACAGGGGTCCCACCCCGCTATGTCCCCCGGCGAAAGGAACCGCCATGCCGATCACGCTTGACGCCACCGCGCCCGATTTCGAGACCCGCTTTACCGAGTTGTTGAGCGCCAAGCGCGAGGACAGCCCCGATGTGGACGATATCGTCGCGGGCATCATCGCCGATGTGCGGGCCCGTGGGGACGCAGCCGTGATCGCATTGACCGAGCGGTTTGACCGCCTCACGCTGACGCCGGAAACGCTGCGGTTTTCACCTCAGGAGATCGCCGCGCTGATCGCCGAGGTGCCCCCGGCGGAGCGTGCAGCACTGGAACTGGCGGCTGACCGCATCCGTTCCTATCACGCGCGTCAGATGCCTGAGGATGCAAGTTGGACCGAAGAGAGCGGCGCGATGCTGGGCTGGCGCTGGACGCCGGTGTCGGCGGCGGGGCTCTATGTACCCGGTGGTCTGGCCTCTTATCCCTCATCGGTGCTGATGAATGCCATTCCCGCCAAAGTGGCCGGGGTTGAGCGGTTGGCGATTGTCGTGCCGACCCCCGATGGCAAGGCGAACCCGCTGGTTCTCTTGGCGGCGGAAATCGCAGGCGTGGACGAAATTTACCGCATCGGCGGTGCGCAGGCGATTGCAGCGCTTGCCTATGGCACCGAAACAATTGCCCCGGTGGACAAGATCACCGGCCCCGGCAATGCCTTTGTCGCGGCCGCCAAACGCCGGGTGTTCGGCAAGGTCGGCATCGACATGATCGCAGGTCCCTCGGAAATCCTCGTGATCGCGGACGGGGGACAGAATCCCGACTGGATCGCGCTCGACATGCTGAGCCAGGCCGAACACGACGAAAGCGCGCAGGCCATCCTGATCACCAACGATGCGGGGCTTGCCGAGGCAGTCAGCGCCGCCATCGACCGCCACCTCGAAACGCTGGAGCGCCGCGCCATCGCGAGCGTCAGTTGGCGCGACTATGGCGCGATTATCCTTGTGCCGGATATGGCCACGGCGGCCGCGCTCTCGAACCGTATCGCGCCTGAACACTTGGAGCTGTGCGTGGACGATCCTGACGCCCTGTCCGCGCAGATCACCCATGCCGGGGCGATTTTCCTCGGGGCGTGGACGCCCGAGGCGATTGGCGATTACGTGGGGGGCCCCAACCACGTTTTGCCCACAGCGCGCTCGGCCCGGTTCTCGTCTGGGCTGTCGGTCATGGATTTCCTCAAGCGCACCACGCTGGCCCGGATGACGCCAGAAGCGCTGCGCGCCATTGGCCCCGCTGCCGAGACACTGGCCATCTCCGAGAGCCTTGAGGCGCATGGCCTCTCGGTGCGGGCAAGATTGGACCATCTCAACGGCTGAAACGGCGGTTTGACGCCTGTCAGCCGGAAACAGACCCTTTCGCACCTGCGGCACGCCCACTATAAGGACAGACGCCCCGCACCCCCGAGTCGCGGGGCTCATCATCATTTCGGGCGACAGGGCACAGGCGCATATGTCTATATTTGATAGGATTCCCAGTCTGTTTTCATCGGACATGGCGATTGACCTGGGCACGGCCAACACGCTTGTCTACGTCAAGGGGCGCGGTATCGTCCTGTCGGAGCCGTCGGTTGTGGCCTACCACATCAAGGACGGCGTCCGCAAAGTGCTGGCCGTGGGCGAAGATGCCAAGCTGATGCTGGGCCGCACGCCCGGCAGCATCGAGGCGATCCGGCCCATGCGCGAGGGCGTCATCGCCGATTTCGACACCGCCGAGGCGATGATCAAGCATTTCATCCGCAAGGTTCACAAACGCTCTACCTTCTCCAAGCCCAAGATCATCGTCTGCGTGCCGCATGGCGCGACACCTGTGGAAAAGCGCGCCATCCGGCAATCGGTGCTCTCTGCGGGCGCGCGTCGGGCAGGTTTGATCGCGGAACCCATTGCGGCGGCCATCGGGGCCGGCATGCCCATCACCGATCCCACCGGCAACATGGTGGTGGACATCGGCGGCGGCACGACTGAGGTGGCAGTGCTCAGCCTTGGCGATATCGTCTATGCGCGCTCGGTGCGTGTTGGTGGCGACCGGATGGATGAGGCGATCATCAACTACCTGCGTCGCCAGCAAAACCTGCTGGTGGGCGAATCCACCGCAGAGCGGATCAAGACCAGCATCGGCACGGCGCGCATGCCCGACGACGGGCGCGGCACCTCGATGCATGTGCGCGGGCGTGACCTGCTCAATGGCGTGCCCAAGGAAATCGAAATCAGTCAGGCGCAGATCGCTGAGGCGCTTGCAGAACCCGTGCAGCAGATCTGCGAGGCGGTCATGACCGCGCTCGAGGCCACGCCGCCCGATCTGGCGGCTGATATCGTGGACCGGGGCGTGATGCTGACTGGGGGCGGGGCGCTCTTGGGCGATCTCGATCTGGCGCTGCGCGAACAGACCGGGTTGGCCGTGTCCATCGCCGATGACAGTCTCAATTGTGTGGCCCTTGGCACCGGCAAGGCGCTCGAGTTTGAAAAGCAGTTGCGCCACGCGATTGACTACGACAGCTGAACCACCCACCTTTGCCTAGAAGGGGGACTCCGTGGCTAGGGACCGGGGACAAGGCGAAGATTACAGCGGCCCGCTGAAGCGCCTGCTTCTGGGGGTCCTGCTGTTGTGCCTGCTTGGCATCTTTCTGATCTGGCGGATCGACAGCCCGCGCGTCGAAAGGTTCCGCGCGCAGGTGGTGGACCGCGTCGTGCCCTCGTTTGACTGGGCCATGGCGCCGGTGACGGGGGCGGTCAACATCCTGCGCGATTTCCAGAGCTATCAGCGCATGTATCAGCAAAATCAGGACCTGCGCCGCGAATTGCAACAGATGAAGGCGTGGAAAGAGGCGGCGCTGCAACTCGAACAGGAAAACGCGCGGCTCTTGGATCTCAACAATGTGCAACTCGATCCGCGCCTGACCTATGTGACCGGCGTCGTCATGGCTGACAGCGGCTCGCCGTTTCGGCAATCGGTGCTGATCAACGTGGGCGCGCGCGATGGCATCATGGATGGCTGGGCGGCGATGGACGGTCTGGGGCTGGTTGGGCGAATTTCCGGTGTTGGTCGCAACACGGCGCGGGTGATCCTGCTGACCGACACCTCGAGCCGTATTCCCGTCACGATCCAGCCGTCGGGACAGCGCGCGTTGATCATCGGTGACAATTCCATCGCGCCGGTGGTCGATTTCGTCGAGGCCCCCGATCAGGTGCGCCCCGGCGACCGGGTGCTGACCTCGGGCGATGGCGGCGTGTTCCCTGCGGGGCTGTTGGTGGGTCAACTGGCCGAAGATCCCGGCGGACGGATGCGGGTGCGCATATCGGCCGATTATGAGCGGCTGGAGTTTTTGCGCGTGCTGCGCAGCTACGAGAACGAGCGCCTGACCGATCCCGGACAACTGATTGCGCCCGCTATCCTGCCCGGCAGCGAAAATCCCGAAAGTGCCCCCGATCAGGCCGAGGCAGCGGAGGCAGAGAATGGCTGACGCGCTGCTCCCCCGTGCCTGGATCATGCGTGCGCTCTACCTCGGGCTCTCTGTCACGCTGTTGTTCCTGCACCTTTTGCCGCTGGAACATCTGCCGCCGAAATGGGCAGGGCCCGATCTGGTGATGGCGCTGACTTTTGCTTGGGCGGTGCGTCGTCCGGACTATGTGCCGGTGCTCTTGGTGGCGCTCGTGGCGCTCTGGCTTGATCTCATGCTGCAGCGCCCGCCCGGTCTTTGGGCGGCGCTCATGGTGATCGGCACGCAGACCCTTCGCAACCGCGCGCCTTCGCTGCGCGACCTGACCTTTGCGGCGGAATGGGCTTCGGTGGCCAGCACCATGGTCGCGATCACGATTGCAAATCGCGTTGTGTTGGCAATCCTGATGGTGGATCAGGCGCCGCTTGGCCTGAGCCTCATGCAGCTTTTGTCCACATTGATCGCCTATCCTGCGGTTGCCATCGTGTCGCACGCCCTTTTGGGTGTGCGCAAACGCGCGCCCGGCGATCTTGACACCGCGGGGCTGCGCTCATGAGACGGCCCCCTCGCGATACCGCCGAGAGCCAACGCAGGATCACCCGGCGCGGGCTGGTTGTGGGCGGGCTGCAACTGGGCGTGATGGGGGCGCTCGCGCTCCGCATGCGCTATATGCAGCTTGAACAAGCCGACCAATTCCGCCTCTTGGCCGATGAAAACCGCATCAACGTGCAGCTTATCCCGCCCACGCGAGGCCGCATTTTCGACCGCGAGGGACGGATCATCGCCGAGAATGTGCCGAGCTACCGGATCACCATGATCCGCGAACAGGCCCGTGACGTGGACGAAGTGATCGCCCGGCTGGCACGGCTGGTCGAATTGGACCCCGGAGAACTGGAAAAGGCCCTTCGCGAACTCAAGGAACTGCGCGGCGATACGCCGGTGACAGTCGCCGATCGTGTCACATGGGAGGATATCAGCCGCGTCGCGGTCAACGCCCCTGCCCTGCCCGGTGTGCATCCCGAAGTCGGGCTCTCGCGCCGCTATCCGCTGCGCGGCGATCATGCGCATGTGGTGGGCTATGTCGGCACGGTCAGTGACCGCGATCTGGAGCGGGTCGACGCGCCAGAGCAGCTCTTGCGCCTGCCCCGTTTCCAGATCGGCAAAATCGGGCTTGAGGCGCAGCGCGAGAACCTCTTGCGCGGCTCGGCGGGCACACGGCGGGTCGAGGTTAACGCCGCCGGGCGGGTGATGCGTGAGCTGGACCGCCAAGAGGGGCAGCCGGGCGCGGATATCCAGTTGACCCTTGATAACGCGCTGCAAACCTATGCCAACGCCCGGCTCGATGGCGAGAGCGCGGCGGTGGTGATGATCGACTGCGAGAGCGGCGATATTCTGGTTTGTGCCTCGTCGCCCAGCTATGATCCCAATCTCTTTGTGCGCGGCATTTCAGTGGCGGACTATCGCGCCCTGCTTGATGATCCCTACCGCCCCCTGCCCAACAAGGCGGTGCAGGGCATCTATCCGCCGGGGTCCACCTTCAAGATGGTGACGGCGCTTGCGGCGCTCGAGGCGGGGGATGTCTCGCTTCAGGATACGGTCTATTGCCCCGGCCATCTGGAAATTAGCGGCCGCCGCTTTCACTGTTGGAAGCGCGGCGGTCATGGCAACATGGACCTCCACCTGTCCCTGCGCGAAAGTTGTGACGTCTATTATTACGAACTCGCCTTGCGGACAGGAATCGAGAACATCAGCGCGATGGCGGAACGTCTGGGCCTCGGGGTGCAGTTTGACCTGCCGATGACCAGCGTGGCCAAGGGGTTGGCCCCAACCCGTGAATGGAAAGTGGCCAATCGCGGCGCGCCTTGGGTCGTGGGCGATAGTGCCAATGCCTCGATCGGGCAGGGTTTTGTTTTGGCCTCACCGTTGCAACTCGCGGTGATGACGGCGCGTCTGGCCACCAGCCGAAGCGTGACGCCCCGGCTGATCAAATCCATCGACGGGGTCGAACAACCCTCGGGCCATGGCGAACCGATGGGCCTCAATGAGAACCTGCTACGCGAGGTGCGGCGCGCGATGTATGCCGTCACCAACAGCAATCGTGGCACCGCCTATCGCAGCCGCATCATCGAGGACGCCTTTCGCATGGCGGGCAAGACGGGCACCAGCCAGGTGCGCAACATTTCGACCGGCGAGCGCGCAACCGGTGTGCTCAGCAACAACGACCTGCCGCGTGAACAGCGCGATCACGCGCTTTTCGTCAGTTTTGCGCCTTATGATGCGCCGAAATACGCTGTGGCGGTGGTGGTTGAGCATGGTGGAGGCGGATCGACCGTCGCGGCACCGATTGCCCGCGACATCACGCTTCAGGCGCTCTATGGCGAGGACCCGCCGCTGGCCGCCTATCCCGAGGCTGACCGCCCCCGGATCAAGGCGCAGCAAGAAAAACTGCGCGCGGCCCGCTCTCGCCCCGAACCAGAGGACAGCGACCGCGCATGAGCTATCTGGAACAATCCATCAAGACCGCCCCCTCGGGCGCGCGCAAGATCCTCTACCTCAACTGGCCGCTTGTGCTCTTGCTCTGCACGGTCGCGGGGGTCGGGTTTCTCATGCTCTATTCCGTTGCGGGGGGAAACCTCGAGGTTTGGGCCGAGCCGCAGATGAAGCGCTTTGCGCTTGGGCTGGCGGTGATGCTGGTCGTGGCGATGGTGCCCATATGGTTCTGGCGCAATATGTCGCTGCTTGCCTATCTCATTTCCCTCGCCCTCTTGATCGCCGTGGCGCTTGTCGGGGTTGAGGGTAAGGGCGCGCAGCGGTGGATCGACCTAGGATTCATGCGGTTGCAACCCTCGGAACTGGTCAAGATCACGCTGGTGATGCTGCTGGCGGCCTATTACGACTGGTTGCCGATGTCGCGAGTGTCGCGGCCGATTTGGGTGCTCATTCCGGTGGGCCTGATCCTGACGCCGGTTGCCCTTGTGCTGCGTCAGCCTGATCTGGGCACTTCGATCCTCCTCTTGGCGGCAGGGGGCGTAGTGATGTTTGTCGCGGGGGTGCATTGGGCCTATTTCGCCACTGTCATCCTTGCGGTCGCAGCCCTTATCTTTGCGGTGTTCGAAAGCCGCGGAACCGATTGGCAACTCCTTGAAAATTATCAATATCGTCGGATCGACACGTTTCTCAATCCCGACAATGATCCGCTTGGCGCGGGCTATCACATCACCCAATCCAAGATCGCTCTTGGCTCTGGCGGCTGGACCGGGCGCGGGTTCATGCAGGGCACGCAATCGCGGCTCAACTTTCTGCCCGAGAAGCATACGGACTTCATCTTTGTGACGCTGGCCGAGGAATTCGGCTTTATCGGCGGGATCTCCATTCTGGGGATATATCTACTTATCCTCGTGTTTTGCGTCTCTGCAGCGTTCGGCAACAAGGATCGCTACTCTTCGTTGCTTATTCTGGGGGTGGCGATGACGTTTTTCCTGTTCTTCGCGGTCAATATGGCGATGGTCATGGGCCTCATGCCCGTGGTTGGCGTGCCGCTGCCGCTGGTCAGCTATGGCGGATCGGCGATGCTCGTGCTCATGGTGGGCTTTGGCCTTGTACAGAGCGCCCATATCCACAAACCAAGGTAGGACCCATGATACCAAACATCCTCTTTGCTGCTCGGCCCGAGCAGTGGGACATCTATGAAAAACCTTTGAAATCAGCCCTTTCCGAGGCGGGTGTCACGGCGAACCTTGCGCTTGATCTAGCCCCCGAAGAGGTCGATTACATGGTCTATGCCCCCAACAGCGCGGTGCAGGATTTTACCCCCTACACCCGCCTCAAGGCGGTGCTGAACCTCTGGGCCGGGGTTGAGAATATCGTTGGAAATCAAACGCTAAAGGTGCCCTTGGCGCGTATGGTCGATCATGGGCTGACGCAAGGGATGGTGGAATGGGTCACGGGCCATGTGCTGCGGCATCATCTGGGGATGGATGCGCATATCCTTGGGCAGGATGGCGTCTGGCGCAAGACGATCCCGCCTTTGGCGGAGGATCGCCCGGTGACGGTGCTGGGTTTGGGGGTGCTGGGACAGGCCTGCGCCAAGGCGCTTCGGGGCCTCGGATTTCCGGTCACGGGCTGGGGTCGCAGCGCGCGCACGGTGCCGGGGATTACCTGTCTCTCGGGCGATGAGGGGCTAAGGACGGCGTTGCAACGTGCTGAAATCCTTGTGCTTTTGCTGCCAAAGACCGCCGAGACCGAGAACCTGATGAATGCCGAGCGGCTGGCCATGCTGCCCAAGGGCGCGATGATCGTGAACCCCGGACGTGGGCCGCTGATTGACGATGACGCGCTTTTGGCTGCGCTCGATACAGGGCATGTTGGCCACGCGACGCTGGATGTGTTCCGGGTCGAGCCGTTGCCGCCGGCGCATCCCTATTGGGCGCATCCGCGCGTGACGGTGACGCCGCATATCGCGTCGGAAACGCGGCCCATCACGGCCGCTCGGGTGATCATCGAGAATGTGCGGCGCGGCGAGACGGGTGCGCCGTATTTGCATCTGGTGGATCGCGCCAAAGGTTATTGAAACGGGCTAACTATCTGAGAAGTGGCGGTTTATCCGGGTCCGAGCCGGGGGCCGCGCGGGCCGTTGGCCGGGGCGGTTCGGGCAGATCAAAGCGCAATCCGCACTGTGCCAGACGTGCTGCGACCGGGTCGGAGGCGGCAAAAAAGGCCACGTCGAGGGCTGCCGCCTCGAGCCCCGAAAAGATCAGCACCTCGGACACGGCGCGGGCCAAGGCGCTCTGCGCCCCGGGTGGAGCGCCGACAAAGCCCAGCAAATGCCCCTGCGCGCCGGTGTCATAGGTCACACGGGCGAGATAGGCGAGATCCGCGAGCCCCGCCATCGTGGCCAGCCGCGCATCGAGCGCCAAGAGCAGGTTTTCTGGCAAGCCTTTGGGCGCGCTTAGTTTTTCCGGTCTCGCCTCGATTTCTGAGGGGGCATCGGACAGGGTTTCGGCCAGCCAATCCACCGCCTCGGGCGGGAGCAGGATGGACGAGGGCGCAACCTCGAGATTGACGCCAAGGCCCACCCCCTGCCCCGCCAGCATGGTCGCGAGACTGCGCCCGCTGAGCGCCGCGTAGGGCACGATGCGGCCTGCGAATTGCGCCAAGCGGTCCTCTCGGTCGAATACGAGGACGAAGGAATGATCTGATAAATCAAACACTTCCGGGTCAAGCTGATCGCCAGACGCCTCGGATTTGAGCAAGAGGTAAAGCTCGCTTGCGGCCAAGGTTTCATAGAACCGCAGTCGGGCGGTCGCATCCTCGGGCGCGGCCTCCATCGCGGCATGGGTGGTGTCGAGCGGGGTCAGGTCAGTCATGGATAACCCTTTGAATTTGTGCGCGTAATTCTGGCAGAACCTCGGCCTCGAACCACGGATTTTTCCTGAGCCAAGCGGTATTGCGCCACGAGGGATGCGGCAAGGTGAAAATCCGCGGTGCATGGTCGCGCCATGCGCGGACGGTATCGGTGACGCCGGTCTTGACGCCCAAGTGATATTTATGGGCATAGCCGCCGACGAGCACGGTTAAGTCCACCTTATCAAGGGCTTGCATGACGCGGGCGTGCCATGTGCGGCCACAGATGCGGGGCGGCGGCAGGTCTGATCCCTTGGCATCGTAACCGGGAAAGCAAAAGGCCATCGGCACAATCGCCACACGGGATTTATCGTAGAATTCACAATTACTTAGCCCCAGCCAGTCGCGCAAGCGGTCCCCTGAAGGATCATCAAACGGCTTGCCTGAGTGATGCACCCGCAGGCCCGGTGCCTGCCCGGCGATAAGCAGGCGGGCGGAGGGGCTGAACCATGCCACCGGACGGGGGGCGTGCGCGGTGTGGGTGGCCGCGAACCGCTCCGCGCAGAGGCGGCAGGCGCGGATTTCAGACGCGAGGCCGGACATTACAAACCTTACGTTTTGTAAGGGGATTTTGTAAGGTCCGGGGTCATGTGAGGATCACCCCCGCCGCCGCCATCCCCACCTCTGCCGCCGCAAGCGATCCGTCAAGGTCGATGCCCCGCGCCAAATCGCGCCGGATGG
>NZ_JAGPVV010000067.1 GCF_018066915.1 Roseovarius sp. | reverse complement strand
TACCTAATCAAGCGACCGGTCCGAGACCAGCCCAATTTGCGCGACCGCGGCAAAAGATTACCCGACGTCTAACGCGGCCGTTCCCTCAGAAACCACCCCAAGAGTGACCCTCCGGTCTTGGCCTCGGGCGGGGCGGCACGCATCTCTTGCGCCACATGCCCCGACAGGACGGCAACCGCCCGGGCCGACAGCGGCAGCCACTCGCCAGTCGTGTCCTCTGGCGCATCAAAGGGTATCTGCCCGCCAAGGAAATCTCGCGCCAGCGCCGCGTTTGAGGCTGCGCAGCGCGCTAGCACATCGCGGCGCGCCTCGGGGCTCAGGATGTCTTGGTCCGCGCCGGTCTGCGCCCCCTCTGGTACCTGCGCCATAAACTGCGCCAAAAGGGGGGCGATGTCTGCCGCGCCCATCCCCTGCGCGATCAGTGCAGCCTTGATATGCCGCGCCGCCTCGATCACCGCACCGGGCGGGCTTACATTCTGGCGCGCAACGCCCAACGCGCCGTCTGGTGGGGTCACGCCGATCCCCTCCAGAAACCGGTGCAGCGCATAATCCGGCTGTTGCGACGGGTTCAACGGCACCACGATCATGGCCGCGCGCCCCACCTGCGCCGCCCATTGCGTCAGCAACCCGTGATAATCCAGTGTCCCCCGCCTGAAACGCCGCTCCAGCAGCGCCTCGAAAGTGCCCACCCAATCGGTGCGCCCCTTCACATGCTGCTTGAAATCGCTCTCGATCCACAGGTCCTGCCGCTTGAGATAGACCATCACCCGCAGGTCATAGCCCAACCGCGCGACCGCGTCACGCAGCGGCACAAACTTTTCGTCACGCCAAAGATCGAACAAAACCTCGCTGCTCAAAACCACATCGCGCCCCGAGCGCAGGAAATATGCCAGATGCGCCGTCATCCGCGCATGATCCCGCGCCGCGCAAAACGCCGCCAGTTGCGCCGCATTGCCCTGATTGCGGGTGCGGTCCTCGGGGTGGCGCTCGTAAATCTGCCCCTGCGCCGCGAGCCACTCGGCCTGCGTCTCCAGAAAACTCTGGATCGTCGTGGTCGCGCATTTCGGCATGCCGATATGAAAGGTCACTACGGGCATGATCGCGCCTGTGGTCTGGACGAGAAAGGCCGCGACACTCGCCGGGCCTGATCCCGAAGATACTATAACAATTTCAGATCAGAGCGATAGGGGATTACCCCCTCACCGATTGAGCAGGGTCTTGATCCTTGTGAAAAATGAAACCGGTCCCTCGTCCTGAACCGGCGCGATGTCCTCGTCTTGCACGCGCACCATCGACCTTGCGATCACGCCTGCAAGCACTCCGGGCACCCGCTCGACCGGGGCCACCCACGCCTCGGGCGCAGCCTCTGGCAGATCGTCAAAGGCGGGCTTTCCCCCCAGAAAATCGCGCGACAGCGCGGCATTCGACTGTGCATAATCCTGCAAGAGCGCCCGCCGCGCCTCGGGGCTGAGCAGGCTGTCGTCCCTTGTCGCCGGATTGACCTCTTGGGCCACCTCCAGAAACGCAGAAATCAGGCGGCGGACGTCCTCATGCGACGCGCCCGAGGCGATCAAATGTCGCTTGACCTCGCGCGCCGCTTCCGTGGCACTTGCCGAGGGGCTGACGTTTCGGCTTGGCACAGCGACCTCCGCCTCAGGGCGGCTCAGACCCAGCACAGCAAGAAAGCTGTCGATGGCATAGCCCTTCTCCTGCGACGGGTTCAGCGGCACCACGTGCATCCGCGCGCGCCCAACCTGCTTGGCCCAACTTGACAGGATGAAATGATAATCAAGCGTGTGCTTGGAGCGGCGCAGCGCAAGCAGATCGGCAAACTCGCCGTCCCAGAGATTGCCGTCCTTCACATGCTGCTTGTAATCGCTCTCGATCCACAAATCCTGCCGCTTGAGATATACAATCACCCGCAGATCAAAGCCCCGGCGCAGCACCTCCTTCTGGATCGCTTCAAACCCGTTCCCCCGCCCCAAACCGAACAGCATTTCGCTGCTGAGCAGAACATTGCCCTCAGAGCGCAGGAAAAAGTCGAGATGCTCGGCAACCCGCGCACGCGGGCCGTTCATCGCATATTCCGCCAGTTGCGCGGCATTGCCCT
Organism: Roseovarius sp.; assembly: GCF_018066915.1. Classification (GTDB taxonomy): domain Bacteria; phylum Pseudomonadota; class Alphaproteobacteria; order Rhodobacterales; family Rhodobacteraceae; genus Roseovarius. The sequence goes on along the minus strand of NZ_JAGPVV010000067.1, from coordinate 3,677 downwards.
GATGTTGAGTGGGGTCGTCTGAGTGCTTCGTGTAGGAGAATCCCTGCGCTTCCAACCACTCGACCCGCTCCGTCAGGAAACTCTGGATTGTCGTCGTGGCGCATTTCGGCATGCCAACGTGGAACAGAACCGTTTTCATACGCACCCCGCGTGCTGCAAGCCTGATCAATCCTACAACCACACCCGGCAAGAGCAAGCAACCGCTTGTCGCGCTCTCACGCGCAGATGTCGCAGGATGGACCGTGACCTTGCCCTTCAGCGCGGCACCCGACGCACTAAAATACCGCAACGTTTGAATAAAATTCGGGAATAATCCTCGGGAAGAGCCGTTCTTTTGCCATGGTCCTGACGCCAACGCGCCCCTGCCGGGCGGTGGAATGAAGGCCGGAACGCAACATTTGGAACGGAGTCCCGACCATGAAACCCATCCTCACGCTCGTCACTGCGCTCAGCCTTGGCCTTACCGGTGCCGCACAGGCCGATGTGTCCAAGAAAATCGGCCGCGCCACCCAGATCAAGGTCGGCAAAAGCAGCGTCATGCCCCCTGCCAGCCATCAGGGCCAATGGTGGACCCACCCCTCGGGCTGCGAATATTCGCGCACCGGGCGGCCTGGTGAAACCGTCTGGTATCTCATCATCAACACCGCCCGGCCCGGCTGTCCGGCCTATATCTCGGTCACAGGCCGCGGGGATGTTTACTGACCCCGCGCCGACAGAACGGGCGTCATGTGAATCAGCGTGGGGCGGTCCGCGCGCAGCGCCGCCTGCACCGCCTCTTGCAAAGCGGTGGCACTCTGCGGGGCCTCGGCATAGGCGCCGTAAGCCCGCGCCAGCGCGCAGAAATCGGGGTTATGCGCCTTGACCGCATTGGGCGCGATCTGCGCGCGCACCATGCTGTCCTCGATCTCTTTCAACTTGGTATTGTCCCAGACCAGAATCGGCAGCGCCAGCCCCTGCTCGACTGCCGTGCCCAATTCCTGCACCGTATATTGAAACCCGTAATCGCCTGCGATTGCGACCGTAGGCTTGCCGCGCCGCGCCATCGCACCGCCAATCGCCGCAGGCAGCGCATAGCCCAGCGTGCCAAAGCCGGTGGGATGGTGCCAATGACCGGGTTGCGCCATCGGCCAGACCTCCTTGGCGACATAGGCGAATTGCGTCATGTCCGAATAGATCATCGTGTCCTCGGGCAAGGCCGCGCGCAAGGTATCGCAAATGCTGGCAATCCCCGGCCGCTCCGCATCGCTCTCGGCCCGCCAGCGTGCCCGCGCAGCAGTTATCTCCTCAGGTCGCCAGCCACCCCGTGAGCCGAGGTCATGCGTCAAAATTCCCCGCGCCAGCGCCCCGGCATCCGCCAGAATCCGACGATCCCCGGCCATGGCGCCACCCAAAACATCCAGGTCCACATCCACCCGGATGAGCGGCGCGCGATGCCCCAAGGCAGGCCGCCACAGATCGTTTTGCGACAACTCGCTGCCCACCACCAGCACCAGATCAGCCTCGCCGATCACCGACACACTGTCAGGCCGCGCCAGGTAGGCCCCGAAATCAAGCGGCGCGTTTGCCCCCATGATCCCGCGCCCGGCATAGCTGGTGAATGTAGCCGCCCCCAGCCGTGTCGCAATCTCGCGCCAGTCCGCGGCACTCTTCACAGCGCCACCGCCCAGAATGATCAGCGGCTTGCGTGCGTGCGTCAGCGCCTCAGCCACCTCCGCCGCCACCTCAGCGGCCAGCGCTGGCGTATGATCCAACGGCACCGCCGCAGGGGCCGCCTCGGCCATCCCCTCCAGCGCCGCAATCGGCACCTGAATATGCCGGGGGCGCCCGCGCCGGGTGGCAAACTCGACCAAGGCGCGGTCGATCAACCGATAGGCACTGACCGCATCCCGCGCCTCGGCGCTCCATTCCGTGACGCAAGCGGCCGCCGCGCGCTGATCGCGCATCTGGTGCAACTGTCCCTGCTGCGCCGCTGTTTCATCAAGGCACGAGGATAGCACCAGCACCGGCACACTGTCTGACCACGCCTGCCCCAGCGGCGTCAGGATATTACACAGCCCCGGTCCGGTGATCACATAGGCCACCCCCGGCGTGCCCGTGGCCCGCGCATAGCCATCGGCCATGAACCCCGCCCCCTGTTCGTGCCGCGCCAGAACATGGGTGATGCCCGCTTCTTCGATCCCGCGATACATCTCTTGGTTATGCACTCCCGGAATACCAAAGATCACCTCGACCCCGCGCGATTTCAGCATATGGCTGATCTGCGCGCCCAAGGGCGCCTGTGCGCGAAACTCAACGGATTTCTCAGCCATGTCAGGCTCCTTTGCAGGTCAGGGTGTCAGGGACGCCAGAACGACGGCAGGATAAGCACGATCACGGCCAGAATCTCCAACCGCCCCATCAGCATGGCAAGAATCATCAGCGCCTTGGCCGCATCGGGAAACTCCAAGAGCGATCCGGTCGGCCCGACACTGGGACCAAAGGCAGGACCCACGTTGAAAATCGCCGTCCAGGCACCCGTCACCGATTCCATCAGCGTGAGCCCCGTCAACTCCAACGCGACCGAGAAAAACCCAAACGACAGGATATAGACGGTAAAGAGCAGCATCACCGATTGCAGCACTTCATCCTCGACGCGCCGCCCCTCGTGGCGCAGGATCATCACGCTGGACGGGTTGAAAATCCGCCGTGCCTGCTGGCCCATGGCGCGCAGCATGAGTTGGTAGCGGAAAATCTTGATCGAACAGCCCGTGGACCCGGTGCAGCCCCCAATCGCCCCCACCGCGATCAGCACGACAAAGGGAAAGGTCCCCCAAGCCGTCACATCGCCATCGCCAAAGCCGGTACCGGAAAAGATCGACACGACGTTGAACAGGCGTTCGCGCAGGCTCTCTTCCATGAAGCGGCCGTTCACAAGCAGGTCATACCCCGCCACCAACACAAACGCATAGACCAGCCACCGCAGATAGGTGCGCACCTGCGTGTCGCGATAGAGCGGCATGATATTGCCCTGCACACCCTGCATCATCCGCACAAAGGGCAGGCTGGCCAGGATCATGAAGAGTGCGCAGGCATATTGCGGTGCGCCCGGAAAGGCCCCGAAGGAGATGTCATAAGACGAAAAACCCCCCGTCGAGACCGTGGTCAGGGCATGCACCGTCGCATCAAACGCCCCCATGCCAAGGGCAAGAAAGGTGAGCGTGCAGGTCGCGGTCAGCAGCAGATAGACGTTGAGCACACCCTTCGAGATGTCGATGGTGCGCGGCAGCGCCTTGCCAAAGGTATCAAACCCCTCGGCGCGAAAGAATTGCATCCCCCCCACCCGCATCTCGGGCAGGAACACCAGCGCCACGATCACGATCCCCAAACCGCCCAACCATTGCAGGATGCCCCGCCAGAGCAAGATACCCTTGGGCAGGGTATCAAGCCCGGCAATCACCGTGGAGCCGGTTGTGGTCATCCCTGACATCGCCTCGAAAAACGCGTCGATGAAATCAAGATCGGTCTCGCCCAGCATGAACGGCAGCGCGCCAAAAAGCGGCAGCGCCACCCAGACTAGCGTTGTGAGCAAAAACGCCTGCTGGATTGTCAGCGGCTGGCCCATGGAGTTCTTGCACGACAGCGCCACCAAGGCACCCGCGATGCAGGTCACGATCATGCTCTCGGCAAAGACAGGCCAA
>NZ_JAGPVV010000300.1 GCF_018066915.1 Roseovarius sp. | reverse complement strand
TGCAAGGGTTTCTGGAACATGTGAGCCTCATCATGGACAACGAGGCGGGCGAAGAGGGCGAAAAGGTCACGCTGATGACGCTGCACGCCGCCAAGGGGCTGGAGTTTCCGGCCGTGTTCCTGCCCGGGTGGGAGGATGGTCTTTTCCCATCGCAACGCTCGATGGATGAAAGCGGCGTGCGCGGGCTCGAGGAAGAGCGGCGGCTGGCCTATGTCGGCATCACCCGCGCCGAAGAGGTCTGCACCATTTCGTTCGCGGGCAATCGCCGCGTCTATGGCCAGTGGCAATCGCAAATGCCCTCGCGCTTCATTGATGAATTGCCCGAGGCGCATGTCGATGTGCTCACCCCTCCGGGTCTCTATGGCGGAGGCTACGGGGCTGCGGCCAGTTCAGGCATCGAGAGCCGTGCCGCCGAGGCCAATGTCTACAACAGTCCCGGTTGGCGGCGGCTTCAGGCGCGCGGCGGCGAACGCCCCATGACCCAGCCTCGCGAGACGCGTCACAGCATCATCGACGCCGAGGCGCTCAGCGCGCATACGGTGGGCGAGCGCGTCTTTCATCAGAAATTCGGCTATGGCGCCATCATCGCCATCGAGGGTGACAAGCTCGAAATCGCCTTTGAAAAGGCGGGCACCAAGAAGGTGGTCGCCCGCTTCATCACCGGCGCGGATGACGTGCCGTTCTGACGCGGGGCGGCGGCGGATCTGAGTATTTTTGCCAAAAAGAAACCTGACTTGGCGTCTTCATGGTGCAAATACTCAAATCCGACCTTGCGCCAAAACGCTCAGTTCAGGTGATCGACGACCGTCAGATGCTGCGCCAGCCTGTTGACCTCGTCCAAGTAGCGCGTGACCAGTTTGGGATCATGCGATGCCGCGCTGACACCGGCAGGGATTTCCCGCGCCAGCACCGAATCGATCGCAAGCGAGACCGGGATCGACACCAGCCGCGCCATCGCCGTGCCGCGCGCATCGCCCCAGGCGTCCATCACATAGCTTTTGTGCCAGACTGGTTTACCGTCCTTTTCTGCCTTGAGATCAACGCAGAGCACCACGCGGTCCGGTTCGCCCGCATCATAGGCGTTCTCTTGCCAGAACTGGTCCGACATCTCCTTGAGCCGGGCATCGCCCGCGGCACCGCTGAGCGTTTCAATCTCGGCAAAAACGTCCTTCCAGGCCTCTGACCAGCCATTCAGGCGCAGCGTGCCGCGCACGAAATCCTTGATCCGCCAGTCGGGATCAAACCGGTAATCGGCGATGAAGGGCAGGGAATCCCGGTTGGGGTAGACCTCGAATGTCTCGGGGGTAGGCAGCGGCGCGTCATAGCTGGAAATCGCGTCCCATGGCCGCGCGACCTTGAGTTCCGAGAAATCGCGGATCGAGCGCGAGGGCGAGCGCAGCGCCTTGAGCACGCCCAAAGGCGACCAGCTGAACTTGTAGCGGAAGGGATTGGGTATTTTCGGCACGCCGCCGCAATAAGAGGTGAACGACAGGTCGTTTCCGGCGTCAAAGGCTTGGGAGGCGCGATAGTCGGCCACCAGATGATGCGCCATCAGGTGGTCGATGCCGGGATCAAGGCCGATTTCGTTGACAAAGCGCAGCCCTTTTTCGCGCGCCGCCTGATCAAGGGCGCGCATCTCGGGGGCGATATAGGAGGAGGACACGAAATGCGCGCCCGTCTCGAGGCAAAGCTCTGCCAGCGGAACGTGCCAGTCGCCGGGCAGCATCGAGACCACCACGTCACCGGGTTTGAGGGCCTTGGCCAAGGCGTCCTTGTCAAAGGCGTGAATCTTGTCCGTGAGATCGCCCACCGCCGCCCGCGCCTTGTCGGTCGAGCGGTTCCAGACCGTCACCTCATGCCCGGCCTCGATCAGTCGCCGCAGACCGGGAATGGCCGATAGGCCGGTGCCGCACCAGTGAATTGTCATGTCCGTCTCTCCTTTTACTTGTAACGGAGTTTCGCCGCGACGATGCTCAGCATCGCCAGAACGGCGCAGATATTGGCCAGAATGAGAGGCCAGTCGCCGATCATCAGCCCATAGACCAGCCACAGGGACACGGTGGTCAGAAAGAGCAGGTTCGACGGGAGCGAGAGGCCCGAGGTGTCGCGCGTGGCCCAGGCCTTGACCGCCTGCGGAATCCAGCAGATCGTGCCCAGAAAGGCGGCCAGATATCCGACATAGGGCGCCATTCAGATATCTTTCATATGGGTGTGAAAGGTCTCTGCCGCGCGGGCCCAGACCCCTTGATCCAAGGCGTCGAGCGTCAGCAACGAGGCCAGCAATTGCCCGGCGTAATCCTGCGAGGATTCGACCGGCAAGAGCGAGGGCAGGTTGTCGATGGCCATCACGTCGAGGGGCGGGGTGTCGCGCACACGCAGCACGCGGGCTGCCCAGGAGGTTGCCGCGTCATAGACCGGCACCGGGTTGTAATCGCTGTCGGGGTCACAGGCCACATCGCCGATCACGCTCAGTTGGCTGGGCTGATCAAGCGCGGATTTCGGCACGAAAACCGGCGTGCCGGGGCGGGCGAAGATGCAGTTGAGAAAGAGGTCATGCGCGAGGATTTCCGGGAACGGCCCGCCCGATGCGGTCTCGGCCATGTCCCAGCGGGTGACGGGGACATCCATCGCTTCGCAGAGATCCGCCGCCCCAGTGCCCACGCGGCCCAAGGCCCCGATGACGATGGCGCGGGGGCGGGGCGCACCCGTGGCATCCAGCCGCGCGCCAAGATCGGCCAGCAGCGCGTCGCGCCCCGGATAGGTATCGACGGGCGGGCAGATTGCGCCGCCCTGTTGCGCCGCCCATGCCATGAGCGACACCGCCGCCCCCGCATAGCCCGCCCAATAGCCAAAGGCGGCGACGCGGCGGCCCGTTTCATCGACGAGATATTCCAGATCATAGAGCGTGCCGCCCCCGACCTTGAACCGCTGCAAGAGGCGCCGCCCGGCATGCTGGCCCTTGAAGGCATGGCCGAACATGATGTGGCGATGCGGCAGGGGTGTGCCATCCTCGGGCAATTCCTTGAGCCCGAAGATGATCGCGTCCTTTGGGGCGGAGGGCCATGAATTCTCTGGCGCAATCGCGCAGCCCGCCGCGCGGTAGCCGTCGATCGGGATGGCGCGGTTGTGACTTTCTTCCACCGTCACGCGCAGGCCTTTGGTGATGAGTTGTGCCGCCCCCTCGGGTGTCAGCCCCACGCGTTCCTCGTTTGGCCGCTGTTCGGCCCTTACCCACAGATGTGTCATGTCAGCCTCTCAGATCATGTCATCCGCGATCACCCGCGCCACAGAGGCACGCGCGCGCATCGCTTGCACAAAGGCGGTGATCTTGGGGAATTGCGCCACGTCTACGCCGTCGCCTTCGAGCCAGTTGCAGGCAACATAGAGATAGGCATCGGCGAGCGAGACGGTCTCGCCCAACACGAATGGCCCGGTGAGCACGTGGTTTTCAACATAGGCGGCGCTGTCGGTCATGGTCTGCACCGACTTGGCCTTCATATCGTCAAAAGAGCTTTGCTGATCGGCCCAACGGTGGCCGCGCATCTTGTGCGCGTGGTTCACATGCATGGTTGAGGCGAGGTAATACATCGCCTCGCGCATCTTGGCGGCC
>NZ_JAGPVV010000291.1 GCF_018066915.1 Roseovarius sp. | reverse complement strand
GCTTCTCGATCTACGACGCGATGATCGTGGCCAGCGCTTTGGTTGCGGGGTGTACCACGCTGTGGAGCGAGGACATGCAAGATGGCCTGCTGGTGGAAGGCCAGCTTCGCATCGTCAACCCCTTTACATGACCGGACAGCTACTGAGCGTGGAACTGACCACAACCTTGTAATCCTTCCATGTCGTGCATGATTTGCGGGGTTTCTGGGCTACTCAAGCAGCCCCAGCCTCTCAGCCCGCTCCAGTAGCATCTTCACCGAAGAAGGCTGCCAGCTTGTCCGCCCGCGTGGCGTGCGCTCGCGCATTGATTCCAGCCGGGTGCAGATCGCCAGAAGCGTGATGTCGGGGTCCGCGCCCTTGATGGCGGCGACGATGGCGGGCAGGCGGTCGTCGGTCTCGCGGCGGCCAGCCCGGGCGAGCACAGTCTCGGGCAGAAAGCCGTCGCGGACGTAGGCGTTGACCGCGCGCAGAAGACGGCTTTGCGTCCACTGGCGCTTGCGGGGCAGGGGGCCGTTGACGACGCGGACTACGTCTTCCCAAGCCAAGTCGGGGCGCAGGCGGCGGACATGGGGAACCCAGTCCTGCGCTGTCTCGTTCAGCCGTTCCATGTAGCCGTCCTGCCGGGCCAGCCTCACCTTGCGCAGCGCCGCCGGATCCCGCGCGCGCAGGCCCGGATTGCCGCCAACCCGGCCTTTGGTCCGTGCGCTGGCCAGGCCGGCCTTGGTGCGTTCGCGGATCAGGGCGCGCTCGAACTCGGCCGCGGCGCCGAGGACCTGCAGGGTGAACTTGCCCTGAGGCGAGGACGTATCGATCGGATCGGTCAGCGAGCGGAAGAAGGCTCCCTTCGCCTCCAGCCGCTCGATCACCTCCAGCAGATGCGAAAGGGATCGCGCGAGGCGGTCGATCCGCACGACGACCAGCGTGTCGCCTTTGCCGATGCGTTCCAACACCCGCGCAAGCACCGGTCGCGCACGATTGCCGCCCGAGGCCTGTTCTTCATGGATCTCGGCGCAACCCGCGGATTTCAGGGCCTGCGTCTGGGGCAGGGGGGTCTGATCCTCGGTCGAGACCCGAGCGTAACCTATCAGGGGCATCAAAACAGGCCTTTTGCAGTTTCATATATTATTACTAAACGACCGTTTGTAAACGAATGCAATGGCGCTCTCTGTGGCCTTGCTCAACGGAAAACCCTTGGTTTCCATAGGCTGAGCGCGACTAGAGAGCCCTCGCCGACCATCACCCGCGCGTGCTATATAAGGAGCGCGGGCGTACTCTGACAAAACCCTTGGGTAACGTGCAGAATTCCAGTATTTTGCACATATGAAGCCTCAAGCGCCTGCGTTGCATGATGAATCGGACGTTCTCTTCCTCGACGCTGAGGAGGTGGAACAGTCGTCTGAGGACGATCTTTGGTTCCTGCCCGGTCCCATGGAAGAGGAGCCGGATTATCTGCCGCCGGGACCACGGGCCGAGCCGCGTGACGCCGAGGTCCTCGACGATTGGCGCAAAGCAGAGGCGGGTCATGCTGCGCGTCTTGCCCGTGTGGCCGGTCGAGTCGGTGCGCTGGACGACCGGCTGAAGCGCGGCCCGGAAGGATGGCGGCACAGGCTTGCCCTGTTCGAGGCTGCCGACCTCAGCTGGTTCGCGGGTGACCGCATTGGCCCAGATCGGCTGGCGCTCTGGATCTCCATGCGCTTGTCCGGCGTACAGGACGACACTGCCGCGCTCGCGCGTGTCGGTTGGGCGGTGCGGCGGCTATCCGGTGGGCCAGGACCGGAGGTAGACCTTTCCGCCTTCCTTGACCGCCGCGACCCCGAGAACCTCGCGGATGAGGCCGAACCTTTTGCGGATCGCGCAGGCGGTTGGCTGGACCTTACGGCGCAAGCTTCCGAGTTGCACCCGATCACCCGTGCTTGCTTGGGCTTTCACCTCTGGAGCCTCGCGGGACTCGGGCAGCAAGGCGATCGAATGGAGGCGGCCGTCACAGCTGCGCGGATCGCGGCCAGCGAGGGCAAGGGAGCAGTCTTTGCACCTCTGGCCATGGGCGGGGCAGGGGGGCTGCGCGCCGGCGGCCCACCCGCTGACCGTCTGGCGCGCTGGCTTGACGGGATGGAGACCGCCTGCCTGACCGCAATGCGGCACCTTGACGATATCGAGGCATGGTCAGCGCGGGCAGAAACCGAGATGACCCCGCTCTCGGGCCGCACGCCCCCGGCCTTGTGCGCTGTTCTAACCGAATGGCCACTCGTCTCCGCCCCGATGGCCGAGGCTCTGACTGGTGCCAGTCGCGCCGCCGTCCAGCGCAACCTTGCCTGGATGGAAGCGCGGGGTTTGATCCGCGAGATGACCGGGCAGGATCGGTATCGGATGTGGCGCGCCGCGAACTGACTGCTCCGCATGGGCGCAGGGCGGCAGCTAGTATGGAAATGGATCGCCTCGATACACATTGCGCCGATGTGCAGGCGCATGGTCATTTACACATGTAAACAGCTGTTTAACCGCTGTAGCGCTGAAAATGGCGCTGTCAGCCGTGCTGCAACGCATCAAGAGACGATGGTCGCGCCGCATACAGATAGAGTTCGCCGGAGCGCGCGAATGCTAATGGGGAAGACGTTTTCGGGAACTTCGGTGTTTTTCGACCATCTCCGGAAAAGTCACCGACAATATTCAGCTATTTTGATGCCTCGACGGAGATATAGGACTCTCC
>NZ_JAGPVV010000064.1 GCF_018066915.1 Roseovarius sp. | reverse complement strand
GCAGCATGCGGCGCAGCGTGGCATCGCCATCCAGCAGATGATGCTTGAGCGCGCCGCCCACATGCGCGGCAATCGTGCCCGCCAGCACCAGCACAAAAAGAAAGTGCAGGGTCGCCGCCAAATCAGAGAGAGCTTCCGATTTGGGCACCAGCGGCAGGCTCTGCCCCAAGGGCCACCAGATTGGCGCGAAACCAGAGGTTGCGGCGTGATGCACCCAGCCCGAGAGGGGCACCAGCACCAACGAGCCATAAAGCAACCAATGTGCCGTCTCTGCCGCCCAGGCCTCGATCCCGCGATCCCCGTTGAGCAATCCGGGCTTGGGTTGGGACAGGGCCCAGAGGATACGTGCGAGCGCCACGAAGAAAATCGCCACCCCTAACGTTTTGTGCAAGGAAAACAGGAAGGTGGCCTGAGAAATCAGCGCCTCTGTTGGCTCTGCTGCAACCGCTTCGGCGACGTCGGTTGCATACCAGCCAAGCGGCAGGTTCGACAGGATCAAGAGCGCGGTGAGCCAGTGAAAGCTCTTGGCGATACTGCCAAAACTGGTGGCTGAATTGGTGCGTGGCATCGCGAATGTCCTCATGGTTGCAGGTATACTCTAGCGGCATATTGCATGGGCGCAATGACAGCCCGTGCACAGCACCTCTGCGTCTTTGCGCGACGGCGTGAACATGGCGCAAACTGATGTGAAACCGGGCAAATGCGTTGCCTTGGGCGGCGCGGCGATGTATCGGAGGGCACTTTTCAAGGGAGGGGCAGGGCATGAGCCGAGCATTCGTATTTCCGGGGCAGGGCGCGCAGGTGATCGGCATGGGCGCAGACCTCGCCGCCGCCTATCCGGCGGCACGCGCGATTTTCGACGAGGTGGACGAGGCCTTGGGGCAAAAGCTCTCGGCGTTGATCTGGGAAGGCGCGCAAGAGACACTGACCCTCACCGAGAATGCGCAACCGGCACTGATGGCCACCTCGCTGGCCGCCTTGCGCGCGCTCGAGGCCGAAGGGGTGGATTTGGCACAGGTTGCAAGCCATGTGGCGGGACATTCCTTGGGCGAGTATTCGGCTCTTGCGGCGGCGGGGGCGATCAGCGTGGCGGATACCGCGCGGCTCTTGCGCATCCGGGGGCAAGCGATGCAACAGGCGGTGCCGGTGGGTGTGGGCGCGATGGCCGCACTTTTGGGCCTCGATTTCGAGACTGTCCGCGCCGTGGCGCAAGAGGCCGCAGAGGGCGAGGTCTGTCAGGCCGCCAATGACAATGATCCGGCACAAGTGGTGGTGTCGGGCCACAAGGGCGCTGTTGAGCGCGCTGTGGAATTGGCCAAGGCGCGGGGTGCCAAGCGCGCCATGCTTTTGCCGGTAAGCGCGCCCTTTCACTGTGCCCTGATGGCACCTGCCGCCGACGTGATGGTACAGGCCCTCTCGGAGGTCACGATCCACGCGCCTGTGGTGCCGCTGGTGGCCAATGTGCGTGCGCAGGCCGTGACCGACCCGGCAGAGATCCGCGCGCTCTTGGTCGAGCAGGTGACGGGCTCTGTCCGTTGGCGCGAGTCGGTGCAATACATGGAAGCACAAGGCGTGACCGAAATCTGGGAGATCGGCGCAGGCAAGGCCCTCTCGGGCATGGTGCGCCGCATCGCGCGCGACATCACCTGCCGTGCGATGGGGTCGCCGGACGAGATCACAGCCGCGGCGGCCAGTCTCGCCGCGAACTGATCCGGCGTATCGTAGACCAGGAAAGGACGGAAAATGTTTGATCTGACAGGGAAATCCGCACTTGTGACCGGCGCATCGGGCGGTATCGGTGCGTCGATCGCGCGGGCGCTGCATGGCGCGGGCGCGACCGTCGGGCTGAGCGGCACGCGGGTCGAACCGCTTGACGCCTTGGCGGCGGAACTGGGTAGCCGCGCGCATGTGCTGCCCTGCAACCTTGGTGATCCCGAGGCGGTCGAGGCCCTGACCAAGGACGCGATCGCCGCCATGGGCGGGCTCGACATTCTCGTCAACAACGCAGGGATCACCCGTGACCAGCTCTTCATGCGGATGTCCGACAAGGATTGGCACGATGTGCTCGATGTCAACCTGACCTCGGCGATGCGTCTCTGCCGAGGGGCCGTGCGCCCGATGATGAAGGCGCGATGGGGCCGGATCATCAATATCGGCTCGATCGTGGGATCGAGCGGCAATCCCGGTCAGGCCAATTACGCCGCTGCCAAGGCGGGACTGGTGGGCATGACCAAATCCATCGCCGCAGAGGTCGCCAGCCGGGGCATCACCGCCAATGTGGTAGCGCCGGGCTTTATCGCCACGCCGATGACCGACAAGCTGAATGACGAGCAGAAGGCCGCTCTCAATGTCCAGATCCCGATGGCCCGCATGGGCACATCCGAGGAAATCGCTGCCGCCGTGCTCTATCTTGCCAGCCCCGAGGCGGGCTATGTCACCGGGGCCACGCTGCATGTGAATGGCGGCATGTCGATGTACTGAACCGGCGCTTGATCCTTCTGGTCCATCTGGCCTGAGTGAAAGCATTTGCCATTGCTCGCGCATATGCTATAGGCCACCGAGATCAGCCGGAGGGACATGCGGATTCTCCCGGTGGCCTGTGTATTCAGGTAGTCGAGAACCGCCCACTGGGGCAAAATCATCGCCACTTCCCGGGCTGGGCGGGGGCAGACAACGGGCAAAACAGCCCAAGACAAAACGAGGAACAAGACATGAGCGATATCGCAGACCGCGTTAAGAAGATCGTTGTGGAGCACCTGGGCGTCGAAGAGGACAAGGTCGTCGACAAAGCCTCTTTCATTGACGATCTCGGCGCGGACAGCCTCGACACGGTCGAGCTGGTCATGGCATTCGAAGAAGAGTTCGGCATTGAGATCCCCGATGATGCGGCGGATACGATCCAGACCTTTGGCGACGCGGTCAAGTTCATCACCGAAGCGTCCTGATTTCGCGCGCATGCGCCACTCAAGAGCCCTGCCATTTGGCAGGGCTCTTTGCGTTTGCCCCATAAGTGTTTTCACAATCGCGTGAGACACATCGGCTTGCCGCCCTTTGCGGGCACCGTGACGGTGCCATGACACGCCGTTAACGGTCCGTTGATACATCCCTTCCCCATCGCTCTGGCCCATCGCTTTGGCCACGGGCAGCACGCATGCGGCGCGGCAACAGGAAAGGGATATCCATGAACAAGGCAATCACCGACGGCATCGTTTTCATGCCGCAACCCTTCGCTAACGGTCTGGACCAATGGTCGCGGGGCGACGGGCGACCGGGCTCTGACACCTATGCCAACGCGGCTGATGCGGCCTTTGTGCCCGCCGATCAGGATTTCGGAGGCGCGCTGGAGTTGCAAAAGACGGAAAGTGTCCAGCGCCTGCGCTACATGGGCGAAACGCCGATCCTGCCGGGCTGCTACCTGCAAATCCGTGCGCGGATCAAGGCGATTGCCGGCAATCTGCCAAGTGTTCGCATCGCGGCCTTTGCGGGCGGGGCAGGGGGCGTGGCGCTGCCCGGTGTCACCGTGACCGGGCCTTCGGTGGCGCTGACCACCTATGGCGCTGTGGTCGAGGTGACGGCCATCGTCGGCACGGGCACCCGCGCGGGCGTGGACATGCCTTGGGGGCGGGCGGCGATCTTTGGCCATTTCGGGCTTGATCTGACCGGGCCGAGTGGGGGCGTGGTGCGCATTGATGACCTTACCATCGAGGATGTGAGCCGCTTTTTCCTGCGCGATGTCATCAGCACGGTTGATGTGCGCGACTATGGCGCACTTGGCGATGGGGTGACAGATGATCACGCCGCGTTTGAGGCTGCCGACACCGCCGCAGAGGGCCGCGAGATCATCGTGCCTGCAGGCCAGTATTTTCTGGGCCAGAGCACCGCGATCCAGAATCGGATCAGGTTCGAAGGCACGCTCGTGATGCCGGATGCGGCGATCCTTGCACTGACCAAAAATTACGATCTGCCCGCCTATATTGATGCGTTCGGCGATAGCGAACTGGCCTTCAAAAAGGCCTATCAGGCGCTATTGAACAATTCCGATCACGTGACGCTGGATCTCGCCGGGCGCAAGGTCGTATTGCGCGCGCCGGTTGATATGGCGGCGGCGGTGGGCAATCGCACCACCTATAACCAGCGCCATGTCATCCAGAATGGCCAGTTCACAATTCTGGGCGGCCCGGTCTGGACAACCGAGGTCGTGACCTCACAGGCCAGCTATGACATTGCCGACCCCCGCCGTCTGACCAATGTGGTCAACGTGGCCAATATCCCCGTGGGCGCGCTGATCGAGGGCAATGGCGTCGGTCGCGAGGTGTATGTGACCGCCCGAAACGTGGCTGCCCAGCGGCTCGACATCAGCCAGCCGCTCTTTGATGCGGCGGGCACGCAGGTCTTTACCTTTCGACGGTTCAAGTACCTGCTGGATTTCAGTGGCTTTGGCGATATCTCCCGCATGGTCTTTTCCGAGGTGGATTTCCAATGCACCGGCGATTGCAGCGGGGTGCTCTTGCCGCCGCAGGGCTCGGCCAACCATTTCCGCGACTGCTTTTTCACCCGCCCCAAGGATCGCGGCATCACCAGCCATGGCGAGGGCGATCAGGGCATGATGATCGACCGCTGTCAGTTCATCTCTGACGAAGGACCGCTTCTGTCGACCGAGCGGCGCAGCATCGCGTTCAACGCGAATGCCAACGATCTCAAGATCCGCGACAATCGCAGCGTTCTATTCCGGCATTTCGCCGTGCTCGCGGGCAGCAGTTCGCTGATTTCCGGCAATCACGTCTTTCAGGGCGACAGCTCGCAGGGTGGGGCGCGCGTTGCGGGGTTTGTGCTGACCCGGATCAACAATCGCGGCAGCATCAGCGGCAATTACATCGACAATTGCTACATTGAATGGGTGAATGAACATGATCCCGAGCCCGGTTTTGCCAGCGAATTTTCCTTTAGTGCGCTCAGCATCACTGACAATGTCTTTCTCGCGGGCAATATGGCGCCGTGGTTCACCTATATCGTGGTCAAACCGCATGGCGCCGGGCATTTTCTCGACGGGGTGAACGTGACCGGCAACACGTTCCGGGCCATCGGCACCATCACACGGGTTGAATCGGTCGATACCAGCTTTGCCGATCTCAACTATGACCGGGTGCGCAATGTCACCTTTGCCGATAACAGTTTTCACAACATCGAGATCCCTGTCGCCAATCCGCTGGTCATGCAGCACACCGAAGAAAGCGCGAGCGCAACTTGGGTGGTCACGCCCGCACCGCGCTTGCCGTTCGGGGCCTGGGCACAAACGGTCGAAACGGTAATGCCCGCTGGCCCGCTGCGCAACGCCGCCAATGCGGTTGTCCACGCAACCCCCTATTTCGAGGCGCAGCAAGGCCCGGACCGCGACCGGATCAATCTGCGTTGGCCGAGCCCGGTTCTGGGGTCGGTGGTGCTTCGGGTTCGGATCGACGATCCGCTGTAATACCTGCGCGGGGTCTCTGGTGGCGCGTCAGAACGATCGCCAGAGACCCAGCTTAACCCCCCGTTCCCCTCCGCCCGACAAGGGCAGGATCACCCCGAACTCCAGATGTGCGTTGGGTTTGGTTTCATGGATATAGGAGGGGGCGAAGCGCGCGTAGGTCCGCCCGCCTGCCGGGCGTCCGGTCTGTATCTGTGCCAGCACCTTGCCGCGCGCGCCAAGATTGAGGCCGAGTGTCACGTCACTCTCCAGCGTCACCTCTCCGCCGTCAGAAACCACCGCCCGCCCGTCAAACGCTGCCCAGCCCTGCCGCCCCCAGAGCGTGAGACCACGCCCCAGCGACAGGCCTGGGCGAACCGCGCTTTGCTCGGAGACCTCGCCAAGGCCGATTTCCACCGCGATCTTCAGGCTCCCGGCATCCCGTCCGATGGGCCAACGGGCAAAGGCGATGGCCTTGGTCATGCGCAACGCATCGCCCCCCAGATCAAGCCCCAGCGTCAATCGCTCGGTCGCGCCGTATTCCGCATAGAGCGTGAAACTCTGCCGCGCGATCCCGGTTTCATCCGGCGCATCAACCTGGCCTGTCGTCGCCAGAAACGTCTGGCCCTTGCCGCGTGGCCAAGCGCCCGCCGAAGCCGCACCCACCAGCCACGGCAGGACCACCAATGCAAGGATCAGGCGTCGCAGCATCGTTACCTCCGCGTTAACCCTCGTTAAAAAGGGTAAAGCGCGGGTTAAGATCGGGCGGGAATTTACCGCATCGGGGCTGCGTGTTACGCTCGCTCAGGAAAAGGAGGTCTGCCATGCCCCATATCACCGCCACGACCGATCACCAGACCGTGATCACCACCTTCGAGGTGACGCCCGGCACCTGTCAGGATCTGATGGACCTGCTGACCGACGCCTACCGTGATTTCATCTCGCGTCAGCCGGGGTTCATTGCGGCGGGACTGCATGTCAACGACGCTCAGACCCGCATCGCCAATTACTCGCAATGGCGGGCGCGGGAGGATTTTCAGGCGATGCTGCGCTCTGATGTCATGCGCGCCCGTAACCGTGAGATCAGCGCGCTCTGCAAGGGGTTCGAGCCGGTGATGTATGACGTGGTCGCGACCTTCGGATGAGTGAGGATAACCGACCGTCGGACGAGTTGACGCGCGAAGTGGCGGCGCTGCGCCGCGAATTGGAGCGGCTGAACGCGCATCGCTTCATCCGTGTTCATAACTCATTCCCGCGTATGTTGGCGTTCAATCTGGCGCGTGGCCTTGCTGCCGGGCTTGGGACGGTATTGGGGGCGACGGTGCTCTTGTCCGTGATGATCTGGGCGCTCAGCCAGATCGAGTTTCTGCCCATCATCGGGGATTGGGCGGCGCAGATCGCCGCACAGGTGCGCGCGATTCAGAACTGAACCAGCACCTGATCTGGATCATGGTGATCTGACCAGCGCCGCGCCATCATGGGTGCAGGCAGCAGGAAAGGATGGGCCATGTACGCACATATTCTGGTTCCGGTATCATTTGAGCAGGACCGCGATCTGAACGCGGCGCTGCGGGTGGCGCGACTCTTGGCGGGCGAGGGAGGGCGGATCAGCCTCTTGCATGTGATCGAGCAGGTGCCAAGCTATGCGATGTCATATTTGCCTCAGGGCTATGTGAACGAGGCGCGCCGGGCGACCGAGGCCCAATTGGCCGACATCGCCGCCACCCTGCCCAAGGCGTCGGCGCATGTGGTCGAGGGACATTCAGGCCGCACCATCCTTGATTGGGCCGAGGCCCACAAACCCGACTGTATCGTGATCGCCAGCCACCGGCCCGGCATGCAGGATCTCTTGCTGGGCTCAACCGCGGCCAAGGTGGTGCGCCACGCCTCTTGCGCGGTGCATGTGATCCGCTGAGCGGCCTTGTTTACGGGCTTTGGGTTGCACCGCTCGCGATGCGACCCCACATGCGAATGGACGCATAAAGAGGAGAGCGCCCATGCAATGCCCGATTGATGGCACACAACTGGTTCTGGCAGAACGCTCCGGGGTCGAGATCGACTATTGCCCGCAATGCCGGGGTGTCTGGCTTGACCGGGGCGAGTTGGACAAGATCATTGACCGCTCTGCCGCAGCGCCCGCCGTCGCGCAGACTGCCGCACCCAGGGCAACCTCGGGGTATGATGGGCGCGACCACGACCACCACGGTCAAAAACCGCGCAAGAAGCGCGGCGGATTTCTAGAGGATCTGTTCGACTTCTGACAGAGCGGCTTGAAGCGTGCGAACGGCGGGGATAAGGGCGGGCATGGCCCCACGTCTTACCCTCATTTTGGCGCTCGCTATCGCGATGACCACATTGATGCCCTCGAGCGGTGGCACCTCTCCACTATTGGGGTTGGACAAGCTCGCGCATCTGGTGGCCTTTGCGCTCTTGGTGATGCCCATGAGCCTGCGCGCGCCGCACCTCTGGCAACTGATCTGGATCATGGCCCTTGCCTATGGTGGGTTGATCGAGATTGTGCAGCCCTATGTCGGGCGGGGCGCCGAGTGGGCGGACCTCGTGGCTGACGGGCTGGGTGCGGCCCTTGGAGTTTCGCTTGGGTTGTTTTTTCGCAAGATACTGCGCATCAACCACTAAGTGGTGCATGCTGCGA
>NZ_JAGPVV010000062.1 GCF_018066915.1 Roseovarius sp. | reverse complement strand
TAGAATGCTCGCCTCTCTCCCCCGCTCGCCGCTCTTGCGCTTTGCCTACGCGGCCTATGTGGCACTCTTCTTCGTCTACATGGCACTGCCGCTGGCGGTCGTGGCGGTCTTTGCCTTCAACGACAGCCAGTTTCCCGGCCTGCCATGGGAAGGGTTCACGCTGGATTGGTTCATCGGGGCAGAGCAGCCCCGCATTGGGCTGATCAACGACCGGCGTATTGTCACGGGATTTTTCAATTCGGCCTTTGTCGCGTTCTGGGTCACGGCGCTATCGCTGACGGTTGCGACCACGACGGCCTTTCTCTTTGATCGCCATGAATTCCGGTTCAAGGAATTCGCCTATATCATGATGTTGGCACCCTTGGTCATTCCGGGGGTGATCCTTGGCATTTCCATCCTCGTGTTTTCGTCCACGCTGGCAGAGACGGTGAATTCTCTGACGGGTTACGAGATTTCGGCCCTGCGACCGGGGCTCTTTCTGGTGATTCTCGGGCAGTTTTCCTTTATCACCACGATTGCGACACTGGTGATCGCCGCGCGCCTGCGCCGCTTTGATCGCACGCTGGAAGAGGCAGCGCTCAACCTTGGGGCGACGCCGGCGGTGGTCTTTTTGACCATCACCCTGCCATGGCTGCGCCCGGCACTCTTTGGCGCGGGGATCGTGGCCTTTTTGATTTCCTTCGAGAATTTCAACACCACGCTGATCCTCAACGGGTCGAATGCGCCGCTGACGGTGACGATGTTCGACCGGATGCGCGAAGGCTCGACCCCGGTGCTCAACGCGGTCTCGGTGACGCTGATGGTGGGATCGGGCCTGTTGGGCCTGTTGGGCATTCTCGTCCAAGGGCGCGGGCAAAAGCCCTAACATCCCAATGCCGCGACGCGGCATTATTTTCTGCAACCGCAAATAAAATGGGCGGCGCGCCTTAGAACTGCTCAAAAAGCGGCAATCTTGGCCGGTTGACCGCCGCGCTGCACGCTCTCGCTAGAGCAATTCGCGGCAAATCTGTTTGCTTCCTCATGCCTGAAACGGCTCAGACCCTCGCAGGGCGGCGCCGGTCCAGACGGACCGCGCTCCTCTGTGGAGAGGTGCAAACAAAATGCTGCGTCGCCAAAATGACGGTGGGGGACCCGAAATTGAACAACGCCACGACGCGCGCAGCCCGGACATGGGAGTTCCGTAAGAAATGACGACAAGAACATTTATGGCGAGCCTCGTTGCGACCACCGTTCTGGCGACGGCACCGGCGCTGGCTCAGGATTGCCCCGTCAAGGTGGGCGTGCTGCATTCGCTCTCGGGCACGATGGCAATCTCGGAAACCACGCTCAAGGACACGGTCCTGATGCTGGTCGAACAGCAAAACGCCAAAGGCGGGCTGCTGGGTTGTCCGATCGAGGCGGTCGTGGTCGATCCGGCCTCGGACTGGCCGCTCTTTGCGGAAAAAGCGCGTGAATTGCTGACCGTGAACGAGGTCGATGTGATCTTCGGTTCCTGGACCAGCGTCAGCCGCAAATCCGCCCTGCCGGTGCTGGAGGAACTAAACGGCCTCATGTTCTATCCGGTGCAATACGAGGGCGAAGAATCCTCGAAGAATGTCTTCTACACCGGTGCCGCGCCCAACCAGCAGGCGATCCCGGCGGTGGATTATTTCATCGACGAACTTGGCGTCGAGAGCTTTGCGCTCTTGGGCACTGACTATGTTTATCCCCGCACCACCAACAACATTCTGGATGCGTACCTCAAATCCAAAGGCGTCGCGGCTGAGGATATCTTTGTCAACTACACCCCCTTCGGTCATTCCGACTGGGCGACCATCGTGGCGGATGTCGTGGCCTTGGGCGCAGGCGGCAAGAAGGTGGGCGTGATTTCCACGATCAACGGGGATGCCAATATCGGCTTTTACAAGGAACTGGCCGCCGCCGGTGTCAGCGCGGATGACATTCCCGTTGTCGCCTTCTCGGTTGGTGAAGAAGAGCTGTCGGGCCTGGATACCACCGAACTCGTTGGGCATCTCGCGGCGTGGAACTACTTCCAATCCGCCGATACCGAGATCAACGCCGAATTCGTCAAGGCGTGGAAGGCCTATGCCGGTGAAAACCGCGTGACCAACGACCCGATGGAGGCGCATTACATCGGCTTCAACATGTGGGTGAATGCGGTCACGCAAGCGGGCACCACCGATGTGGATGCCGTGCGCACCGCGATGTGGGGGCAGGAATTCCCCAACCTCACAGGCGGCACGGCTGTCATGCTGCCCAACCATCACCTGACCAAGCCGGTGCTGATCGGCGAAATCCGGGCTGATGGCCAGTTTGACATCATCAGCCAGACAACAGAGGTGCCGGGCGATGCCTGGACCGATTATCTGCCCGAGAGCGCGCCGCTCACGAGCGATTGGAAGGATCTGGGCTGCGGTATGTACAATACCGAAACCAAGACCTGCGTGCAGATGACCTCGAACTACTGACGCGGACCGGGCGCGCAGGGCGGATGCCGCTGCGCGCCTCTCCTCTCGAGCAAGGCCTTCATCCAGATGCGTTCGATCCTTTCCCTCGCCCGGCTTGCGGCGACAGTGCTGGCCATTGTCCTCTTGTCTCTGCTGCGGCCCGTCGCGGCACTGGCGCAAGAGGGGTTGCAGCCGCTCTTGCAAGAGTATCAAGCCGACATCGCCAAGCCGTCGCGCAGCACCGTCGAGGGGGTTCTGGGCGCGCTGATGGCCGCTGATCGGCCCGGCACCGCAGACTTCTTGCTGCGCTGGCAGGATCGTGGGGTCTATGAACGACCCAGTGATGGGCTGTTTTTCTACGCCGAAGAGACAGCCGGCGCGCTGCGTCTGATCGACATCGACAGCGGCGCGGCGGTAGCCGAGGTCAGCAGCCGCGAGGTCAATCAGATCCGTCCCAATTCCGGGGTTCGCGGGGTGATTGCAGCGGCGCTGGTGCCCTATGAATTGAACGCCCCTGATCCGGCGCGACGGGCGGCGGCGCTTGATGCGATTGCCCGCAGCGGTGACGCAAGCCAGATCGACCCGCTGAGCCAGTCCATCGAGAGAGAGAGTGATGCCGCGCTGAAAGAGCGCAAAGAGCGGCTCTTGACGCTACTAACGGCGCAGTTCGCATCGGCGCTGCCCTATCGCCTCGCGGCGATCGAGGGCTTGGCCGGGGATACCAGCATCGAGGCGCGCAGCGTGCTCAACCAGTTGACCGCGCGCGTGCCGAGTGTAGGCACCGCCGTGCCGGAGGGGGCCAATGTTGCGCGCGTGCTTGAGGTTGGCGCAGATATTTCCGAGGTCGAAGCCTATGACAGGCTGGTGGCCGCCAATCTTGCGCCCCCCCGTCAGAGTGCCACGGACCGCCGCGACGTGCTGGCACAGCATATCGTCGATGGGGCGGTGGGTGGCGTGCCCTTGCATCTGCTCAACACCGATGCCGCCCGCGCCCGCGCCTATGAGGCACTAGAGGCCGCGGGCACCGTGCCGCCGCGCGCCGCCGAGGATGAGGTGGCGCGTGCCGTGGCGGCGCATGTGTTCTACGAGGTCTATACCGAACCCAACCCCGAGGTAACGACCGCCGCCGAGGATGCACTCTCCGCCACATCGCGCGCGCTTGGCCTCTATCAGACGCTCGATCTGGTGCTCGATGGGCTATCGCTCGCGTCGATCTTTTTCCTTGCGGCCATCGGTCTTGCCATCACCTTTGGCGTGATGGGCGTGATCAATATGGCGCATGGCGAGTTCATCATGATGGGGGCCTATACCGGCTATGTGGTGCAGCTCTTTATCCCTGATTACACCGTCAGCCTGATTGTCGCCCTGCCGCTGGCCTTTGTCGTGACCTTTGGTGCGGGCGTGGCGATGGAGCGGCTGGTGATCCGGCATCTCTATACCCGGCCGCTGGAAACGCTGCTTGCGACCTTTGGCATCTCGATTGCCTTGCAACAACTGGCCAAGAACATCTTTGGCACGCAGGCGCGCCCGCTGACCGCGCCCGACTGGCTGAGCGGCGCGCTGACGCTGAATGACATCGTGAGCATCAGCAATATCCGGGTGGCGATCTTTGTTCTCGCCCTCATCTTTCTGGCGCTTTTGCTCTTTATCCTCAAGCGCACAAGGCTGGGGCTTGAGGTGCGGGCTGTCACGCAAAATCCCGGCATGGCGGCCAGCATGGGCATCGACCCGGACCGCATCAACATGCTGACGTTCGGCCTTGGGTCGGGTATCGCGGGCATCGCGGGCGTGGCGATTGGCCTCTATGCACAAGTCACCTCCGAGATGGGGGCCAATTACATCGTCCAGAGCTTCATGACCGTTGTCGTGGGCGGCGTCGGCAATGTCTGGGGCACGCTGGCGGGGGCCTCGCTCATCGGGTTCCTGCAAAAGGGGATCGAGTGGTTCAACCCCTCGAACACGCTGGCCGCTCAGACCTATATGATCCTCTTCATCATCCTTTTCATTCAATTCCGGCCCAAGGGCATCGTCGCCCTCAAGGGCCGCGCGGCGGGGGACTGAGCCATGAGCACACCCGAGATTGCCCCGCGTAGGCGGTTTCTGGCGGAAAATCCGTCGGTCCTGTGGTTCCTTGGCTGCCTCGCACTCTTTACCTTGGGCGTGACGGTTCTTTCCGAGGGGTTTGGCCTTGCCCTGATTTCCACCTCGATGGTCAAGATTCTCGGCATGACGCTCTGCCTCTGTCTCATCGCCGTGGCGATGGACGTGGTCTGGGGCTATTGCGGCATTCTCAGCCTTGGGCATTTCGCCTTTTTCGGGCTTGGGGGGTATGCCATCGGCATGTGGCTGATGTATGCGCGCACCCAAGGGATCGTGATAGAGTCGCTCTCGGCAACGCCCATTCCGCCGACGCAGGGCGAGATCGAGAATGCCATCGCCAGCCAGATTTTCGGCGTGGTGGGGAGCAATGAGCTGCCTTGGCTCTGGGGGTTTGCCCATAGTCTCACGCTGCAACTGATGATGGTGGTGCTGGTGCCGGGCCTCTTGGCGCTGGTCTTTGGCTGGCTGGCGTTCCGCAGCCGTGTCACGGGCGTCTACCTGTCCATTCTCACGCAGGCGATGACGCTGGCGCTGTCGCTCTACCTCTTTCAGAACGACACCGGGTTGCGCGGCAACAATGGCCTCTCGGGGTTGCAGAACATCCCCGGTCTCGACCATCTGCCGCAATCTACCCTGTCGCTGTGGTTCTTCTGGGCCTCTGCCTTGGCGCTGGGGCTGGGCTATCTGGTGTTTGCTTGGCTCGTGTCCGGCAAGTTCGGCTCGGTCATCCGCGCCATTCGCGACAATGAGGCGCGGGTGCGGTTTCTGGGCTATGATGTCGAGAGTTACAAGCTGGTGATCTTTACCCTGACCGCCGTTGTCTCGGCCATCGCCGGTGCGCTGTATTATCCGCAGGCGGGGATTATCAACCCGGCAGAGATCGCGCCGATTGCCTCTATCTATCTTGCGGTCTGGGTGGCCATCGGTGGGCGCGGGCGGCTCTATGGGGCTGTGATCGGGGCGGCTGTGGTCAGCCTTGCGTCAAGCTGGTTCACGGGTGGCGGCGCGCCCAATATCAACCTCGGGGTCTACACGATCAACTGGACTGATTGGTGGCTGGTTCTGCTTGGTTTGGGCTTTGTCGCGGTCACGCTGTTTTTCCCGCGCGGTATCGGGGGGCTTTTTGACATGATCGTGAGAAAACCATGACCACGCTTCTCGAAGTCTCGGGCGTCTCTGTCACCTTTGATGGATTCCGCGCCATCAACAATCTGTCGATTCAGGTGGCAGAGCCCGAGTTGCGCGCTGTGATCGGGCCGAATGGCGCGGGCAAGACAACCTTTATGGATATCGTCACCGGCAAGACGCGGCCTGATGAGGGCCGGGTGATCTGGGGCGAGAAGAACGTGTCGCTCTTAGGTCTGAGTGAGAGCCAGATTGCGCGGGCAGGCATTGGCCGCAAGTTTCAGAAACCGACAGTCTTTGAGGCGCAGACTGTGCGTGAGAACCTCGCCATGGCACTCAAGGCCAA
>NZ_JAGPVV010000268.1 GCF_018066915.1 Roseovarius sp. | reverse complement strand
GGCGAGTTGATAGCTGAGCACCGGGTTGCCCGCGCTGTCGACCAATGCGCGGTGAAAGGCCACGTCAGAGGCGCAAAAGCTCTCATCCGTCAGCCCCGGCTGTCCTTGGCGGTGGATTTCGGCGCGCATGGTGGCCAGCGTATCGGGTGTGCGGCGCTGGGCGGCAAGTGGCGTGCAGGCGCGCTCCAGCGCATAGCGCGCTTCGCAGGCGACATCAAAGCTGATGGCGTTCATGCTGAGGAGGAGCGTGGCGGTGGTGATCTGCTGGCCATATGCCTCGGGGTAGCTGAGGCGATTGACGAAAGCACCGCCGAACGCCCCACGCTGCGTGCGAATGAGCGATTGCGCGGCAAGGCGTTTCAAGGCCTCGCGCACCGTGGGGCGCGACACCGCGAAGTGATCCGCCAATTCCGCCTCAGACGGCAGACGTTCATCGACAATAAGTTGACCTGAGACAATCGCATCGCGGATTGCCTCGGCGATCTGGGCCGAAAGGTCGGCCTTGTTATCCGGATCAATTTTCATTTGTCTTACATTTAAATGTCTGACAATTTAAACGCAAGAGGTGAGTCGCGGGGATGAGGCGATGATTGCGGCACAGGTCAGGCGAATGGGCGGAGGGCACTGGCTGGTGCTGTTCGGCCTGATTCTCGGGGCTTGGGGTCTGCTTTATGCGATGGCGCTGCCGCAGGAACTACGTGAGGGGGCGGTGATTTTTGGGGCCGATTTCCTGCAAAGCCTGTGCATCGTCACACCCGATGCTGCCGGATTTGGCCGGATCATCCTGATGTGGGCGCTGATGTCGGCGGCGATGATGGCCCCCACCGCGCTCCCGGCCTTTGCCACCTATGAAGAACTGAGCCACACCGGCGAGACGCGGTTTGGTGCATTGGTGGCGGGGTATCTGGCGGTCTGGCTCGGGTTTTCGGTGATTGCGGCGGGGGCGCAGATGGCGCTCTTTCAGGCGGGGTTGCTGACGGCGTTTGGCGATAGCCGCTCTGGCGTTTTGTCGGCGGTGCTGCTGGCTGTGGCCGGGGCCTATCAGTTCAGCCCGGTCAAGGACGCGTGCCTGTCGAAATGCCGCCGCCCGCTGTCGTTCTTTATGCAGCATTGGGATGAGGGCGCTGTGCGCAATGGCGTGCGGCTGGGGCTGGTCTGCCTTGGCTGTTGCTGGGCGCTGATGGCGCTGGCCTTTGTTGGGGGGGTGATGAACCTCGCCTTCATGGGGCTGGCGACGGTGATCATGGTTCTGGAAAAGCTGCCCGATCTGGGGCGCTATCTGACCCGGCCTTTGGGCGCCGGGCTGATGGCCGCGTCGGTTTGGGTTCTGTTCACGTCACTCTGAGAGAGGAGGCCAAAAATGGCTCTGGATACGTTGGGCACAGTGCCCTGGGCGATCAAGGGGGAGTTGATCCTCAACTGTAACTGCACGGTATTTTGCCCCTGCGTGGTCTCTTTGGGCAAGCATGCGCCCACCGAGGGCTATTGTCAGGCATGGTCGGGCGTGCGCATCGACGAGGGCCATTACGGCGACGAGGACCTGAGCGGTCTCAACGTGGGTCTCATGCTGGAAATTCCCGGCCTCATGGCGCGTGGCAACTGGAAAGCGGCGGCCTTTATCGACGAGCGCGCGAGCGAGGATGCCTATGAGGCGCTGGTCAATATCTTTTCGGGCAAGGCGCGTGGCACGACGGGTCTTTTCGGCGTGCTGGTCAGCGAGTTTCTGGGGGCCGAGCGCGCGCCGGTCATTTTCGAGACCGAAGGCAATGCGCGCCGCCTGATGGTGGGCAAGAAGATCCAAGGCGAGGTGGTGCCGGTGCCGGGCCACAAGGGCGAGGATATTGTTGTCACCAACACCGAATACTGGATGGGTCCCGACATCACCGTCGCCACCGCCACCAAGGGGCGCGTGCGCGCCTTTGGCCGGGTGTGGGATTTCGACGGGCGCAGCGCGGAAATCTGCCAGATTGATTGGAAAGGTCCGCGCTGATGCTGCTGGCGGCGGATCATGTGCGCCTGATGGCGCGCTATAATGCCTGGCAGAACGCGCAGATCATGCGGGCGGTGGATGGCGTGAGCCGCACGGTGCTGACCGAGGATCACGGGGCCTTCTTTGGCTCGATCCTCGGCACGCTCAACCATATTCTCTGGGCGGATCGGATGTGGCTTAGCCGGTTTGATGCCAGCGCCGCACCGCCCGAGACCCGCTTTGAGCAGAGCACCACGCTGACCCCGACAGGGGCCGCATGGAGTGCGGAGCGGTTCACCACCGATGGGCGGATCAAGGCGTGGGCGGGGCGGGTGCACAGTATCGACCTTACCGGCAATCTGACGTTTTACTCTGGGTCCGTGGGCGGCGAGATCACCCGGCCGGTGGCCACCTGCGTCACCCATTTTTTCAACCATCAGACCCACCACCGGGGGCAGGTGCATGCGATGCTGACGCGCGCGGGCCTGCCGGCACCTGTCACCGATCTGGTTTTCATGCCTGAGGAGGCCCAATGAACGCTCCGCTTTTGTCCCCGTCGCGCCGGTTGCGCCGCACGCCTTTTTCCCAAGGGGTCGAGGCGGCGGGGGTCAAGGCCTATACGGTCTATAATCACATGCTCTTGCCCACGGTCTTTCGCTCGGTCGAGGAGGACTATCGCCACCTCAAGGAGGCGGTGCAGGTCTGGGACGTGGCCTGCGAGCGGCAGGTGGAATTGCGCGGGCCGGATGCGGGACGCCTGATGCAGATGCTGACGCCGCGCGACCTGCGCGGCATGACGCCGGGACAGTGTTTCTATGTGCCCATCGTCGATGAGACCGGCGGCATGCTCAACGATCCGGTGGCGGTGAAACTGTCCGAGGACCGCTGGTGGATTTCGATTGCCGACAGCGACTTGCTCTATTGGGTCAAGGGGATTGTGCAGGGCTGGCGGCTGGATGTGCTGGTGGACGAGCCGGACGTGAGCCCGCTGGCCATCCAAGGCCCGCGCGCCGATGACCTGATGGCGGCGGTCTTCGGGGACGCGGTGCGCGATATCCGCTTCTTTCGCTTCGGGCATTTTGATTTTCAGGGCCGGGATATGGTGATCGCACGCTCAGGCTATTCCAAGCAGGGCGGGTTCGAGATCTATG
>NZ_JAGPVV010000265.1 GCF_018066915.1 Roseovarius sp. | reverse complement strand
GCCCGGTCATCCGCTCACTCAGGGCTGCCAGCATCGGCACGCGGTTGCGCAGCGCGATGAGGCCACGCAGCACCACGGCAACCCGCGCATAGCGGGGCATCTCTGCAATCAGCCGCGCGCGCAGGCCGAAGCCCAGCTTTTGCCCACGCTGATACAGCACCTCAGCCTTCATCTTGGCCATGTCCACGCCAGTGGGACATTCGCGCTTGCAAGCCTTGCAGCCGACGCAGAGCTTCATCGTTTCGGCCATCTCGTCGGAAAAGAGCGCCTCTTTGCCAAGTCGCCCCGACAGGGCCAACCGTAGCGTATTGGCGCGGCCGCGCGTTGCGTCCCGCTCGTCGCGCGTCACACGGTAGCTGGGGCACATCGCCCCGCCCGCCAGCTTGCGACAGGCGCCATTGTTGTTGCACATCTCGACCGCGCCCTGAAAGCCGCCGCCCTTGCCGGTCCAGGCGGACCAGTCATGCCCGGTCTTGAGGTCAGCGAAATCATAGCCCGGCGGATAGCGCATCAGGCTGCGGTCATCCATTTTCGGCGCATGCACGATCTTGCCGGGGTTGAGGCGGGTGTCGGGATCGAACGCCGCCTTGACCTCTTCAAATGCCTTGAGGATTTGCTGGCCGAACATCGCGCCGTGAAACTCTGACCGCACGATGCCATCGCCATGCTCGCCGGAATGCGAGCCTTTGTAGTCCCGCACCATGGCAAAGGCCGCCTCGGCAATCTCGCGCATCTTGCGCACGTCTTGCTCCAGCTTGAGGTTGAGAACCGGGCGCACATGAAGACAGCCCTCAGAGGCATGTGCATACCAAGTGCCGGTGGTGCCGTGGCTATGAAACACCTCTGTCAGCCGATCGGTGTAATCCGCCAGATGCTCCAGCGGCACGGCGCAATCCTCGACAAAGGAAACAGGCTTGCCCGCCTCTTTCATCGACATCATGATATTCAGCCCCGCCTTGCGCAATTCGCCAATCTCGGCGGCAAGGGCCATATCCCAGACCTCGACCACGCCGCCCTCGTGGGGGCCGCCCTTGCCGAACCCATAGCCAAGGTCCGACATGGTATCGGCCAAGCGGCGCATGTTTTCTTCGTTCTCGGGGGGGGTGTCGGCGAATTCGACCAAGAGCATCGCAGCAGGCGCGCCGCGCACGAATTGCTCCAGCGTTTTGGCATAGATCGGGATCGCGCGGGCGAGGTCGATCATGGTGCTGTCCACCAGTTCGACCGACGTAGGTCCAAGCGCCACCAGCGGTTTGGCGGCCTCCATCGCAGCGCGGAAGGTTGGGAAATGGCAAACCCCCAGAACGCGGGTTTTAGAGGGTAGCGGCGAGAGCTTGATCTCGATGGCGGTGGATGTGGCGAGCGTGCCCTCGGACCCGATCAACAGATGGGCAAGGTTGATCGGCCTGTCACCGGGCACCAGCGCGTCGATATTGTAGCCGCCTACGCGGCGCTGCACCTTGGGAAAGCGCGCGGCAATCTCTTCGGCCTCACGCGCGCCTAGATCGAGCATTTGTCGCAAGAGCGTTTCCGGCACGCGGTTGCCCGATCCGGGGCCGAAATCGAACGGGGTGCCATCGGCCAAAAACCCCTCGATCCTATCCACATTGTCCCGCGTCGTGCCATAGCGCAACGAGCGCGAGCCGCAGGAGTTGTTGCCGACCATGCCGCCGATGGTGGCGCGCGAGGCGGTCGAGACATCGACCGGAAACCACAGGCCATGCGGTTTTAGCGCGCGGTTCAGATCATCCAGAACGATCCCCGGCTCGACCACCGCACGCCGCCCCGTAACGTCCAGTTCGAGAATGCGGTTGAGGTATTTCGAGCAATCGACGATCAGGCCGGAGTTGACCGTCTGCCCGCATTGCGACGTGCCGCCACCGCGCATCGTCAGCGGCACACCCGCCTCTCGCGCGGCGTCCAGTGCCGCCAGAATATCCCCCGGCGCCTTGGCCAGAATTACCCCCGCTGGCATGATCTGATAGATTGAGGCGTCGGTCGCGTAACGCCCGCGCGAAAAGGCATCAAAGCGCGTTTCGCCCTGCACCTCGCGGCTGAGGCGGCTTTGTATCGTGCTGTCCAGCATGGGGTTCTGATCCGGTCGATGGCCTGAGTTTGGTCTTGACAGAATATTGAATTCAGAATTCAATTCAACAGAATTCACCTTGATCCGAGTCCGCAATGCGGCGGACAGGCGGGCAAGGACGCAGTGTCTGGGAGGAATGACAATGACCGCTGGCCGCCACTTTCTGCAAATTCCCGGCCCTTCAAATGTGCCGGATCGCATCCTGCGGGCGATGGATTATCCCACCATGGATCACCGTGGCCCCGCCTTTGCCGATGTCGGACGCAAGGCGCTGGAGGGCATGAAAAGCATTTTCAAGACCGAAAGCCGCGTGGTGATCTATCCCTCCTCCGGGACCGGGGCGTGGGAGGCCGCGCTGGTCAATACGCTCTCTCCGGGCGATACGGTGCTGATGTATGAAACCGGGCATTTTGCGACCCTCTGGCAAAAACTGGCGCTGAAGCTGGGGCTGAACCCGGTCTTTATCGACAGCGACTGGCGCGCCGGGGCGGATGCCGCAAAGATCGAAGAACATCTGCGCGCGGACAAGGGCCACGAGATCAAGGCAGTCTGCGTGGTGCATAATGAAACTTCGACCGGGTCCGTGACCGATGTGGCCGCCGTGCGCCGCGCGATGGATGCCGCCAAGCATCCGGCGCTCTTGATGGTCGATACGATTTCATCGCTCGCCTCGGTTGAGTATCGGCATGATGATTGGGGCGTCGATGTCACCGTGTCCGGCTCACAAAAGGGATTGATGCTGCCGCCGGGCCTGTCGTTCAATGCGGTCAGCGCCAAGGCGATGAAAGTCTCCGAGAGTGCCACTCTCAAACGCTCTTATTGGAGTTGGGCGGAAATGGCCGGGCCCAATGACTCCGGCTATTTCCCCTACACCCCCGCGACCAACCTGCTCTATGGCCTCAACGAGGCGATCGACATGCTGCACGAAGAAGGTCTCGACAATGTCTTTGCCCGGCACAAGCGGCACGGGGCTGCGGCGCGCGCGGCGGTCGAGGCGTGGGGGCTTGAGGTGCTGTGCAAGAAAGCATCCGACCGCTCGCCGGTTTTGACCGCCGTGATGGTGCCCGAGAGCCATTCCGCCGACAATTTCCGCGCTGTGACCTTGCGCAACTATGATATGTCTCTGGGCAATGGCCTGTCCAAGGTGGCGGATAAGGTGTTCCGCATCGGGCATTTGGGGGACTTCAACGACCTCATGCTGATCGGCACCCTTGCGGGTGTGGAAATGGGCCTGCGCGATGCCGGCGTTCCGTACCGGGCCGGGGGCGTGCAAGCGGCGATGGATGTGCTGGGGCAAAAATTCGACAGCGCCCGCGCCGCGGCCTGATGGTATCGGTCCGGGTCGGAGGAGGAGCCTGCCCGGATTGCAAGTCACGATTTCACAACAAGGAAAGACCAAGGCGCGGCA
>NZ_JAGPVV010000255.1 GCF_018066915.1 Roseovarius sp. | reverse complement strand
CTGCTGGCCTTTCGCGGCACCTTTGACTGGATCGCGGGTTTGATCTTGCTGGCGGCTCTGGCGTTGATGCTGGCGGATGCGTTTCGCGATACCCTGGCCCACCGACGCGATGCCGCCATCAGCGCCCTCTCCGAGGCGGATGGGATCGAAGAGGTCGAAGGCGCTGACCCCAATATGCCTTGGTGGCAGATCATCACGTTTCTCGTTCTGGGCCTTGTTGGTCTGCCGCTTGGGGCGGATATCCTCGTGGACAATGCCTCGATCCTCGCACAGCGCTATGGCGTGAGCGAGGCGGTGATCGGCCTGACGCTGGTCGCGGTCGGCACCTCGCTGCCGGAACTGGCAACGACGGTGATGGCGGCGCTGCGCAAACAGGCGGATGTGGCGCTGGGCAATGTCATCGGCTCGAACATGTTCAACCTCTTGGGCATCATCGGTGTGGCGGCGCTGGTGGGGGAGATTCCCGTTGATGCGCAATTCCTCAATTTCGATCTCTGGGTGATGCTGGGCACGTCCCTGCTGATCATTCCGTTCGTGTTCTTCAAGTTCGATATCACCCGCATTTGGGGTGTCGCCTTGACCTTGGTTTACGTGGTCTATGTCTCGCTCATACTGACCTGAAGGAGATTGGGCATGACGCGGGCTTTGGTGACGGGTGCCGGCAAACGCCTAGGCCGGGCGATGGCGCTGGAACTGGCGCGGCAAGGGCACGATGTGGCCGTGCATTACGCCACCTCGCGCGATGCAGCAGAGGCCGTGGTCGATGAAATCCGGGCGATGGGCCGAAATGCGGTGACGCTAGAGGCGGACCTGCTGGATGAGGCGCAAGTGATACCGCTGGTGGACCGCGCCGCCGAGGCGCTGGGTGGGCCGCTGACCACGCTGATCAACAATGCGTCGATCTTTGATTATGACAATATCCAGACCGCCACGCGGCGGAGCTGGGATCGTCACATGGAGAGCAATCTGCGCGCACCTTTCGTGTTGACGCAGCAGATGGCCGGGCAGGTGCCCGCGCCCAAGATGGATGAGCAGGGCGAGCCGGTGGCGCAGGGGCTGGTGATCAACATGATCGACCAACGCGTGCACAAGCTGACGCCCGAGTTCATGACCTACACGATTGCCAAGATGGGTCTCTGGGCGCTGACCCGGACCGCGGCGCAGGCGCTGGCCCCTCGGGTGCGGGTCAATGCCATCGGGCCGGGGCCGACCCTTCAGGGCCATCGCCAGAGCGACAGCCATTTCCAGAACCAACGGCAGGCAACCATCCTGCATCGCGGGGCCAACCCGCAGGACATAACGGCGGCGCTCGTCTACTTCCTCCATGCGCCCGGCGTCACTGGCCAGTTGCTCTGTGTGGACGGAGGCCAGCATCTGGGCTGGCAGACCCCTGATGTGCTGGGTGTGGAGTAGAAACCGAGCCCCCCCGACAAAAGTTTTGCACCGGCGCGGGTTCCGTCATGCAAGCGTTACAAAATCGTTAGTGTTTTCAATATTTTGCCATGCAGTTAATTTTTTAACAAACAATATCAAGGGTTTGCGAAATTGCCTAAAAAACAGGCAACTCAACGAAGCCAGCCAAATCCAAGGAAAATTTCCACTTCACGGAAACCTATCCGCAGAGTTATCCACAGAAACCGTGGACAGCTTCCCTCTTGCTCTTCGGGTTGGATCATTGCAGCACTCGGGGGGAATCATATCTGAGGGCCGATGACCGAGACCGAACCCGAATCCCCGCCGAAATCCGGCCATGAGGTAATCCGAGACTATCTGCGCACGCTCGATGCGTCGCCGGGGGTATACCGGATGCTCGATGCGCAGGCGCGGGTGCTCTATGTCGGCAAGGCGCGCAATCTGCGCGCCCGCGTGTCGAACTATGCCCGACCCACAGGGCACACCGGGCGCATTTCGCGTATGATCTCGGAAACCGCGTCGATGATGTTTCTCACGACCGCGACCGAAACCGAGGCGCTGCTCTTGGAGCAGAACCTGATCAAGCAGCTCAAGCCGCGCTACAACGTGCTCTTGCGCGACGACAAGAGCTTTCCCAACATCCTCGTTACCGGGCACGATTTCCCGATGATCAAGAAACATCGCGGCGCCAAGCGCGAGAAGGGGGCCTATTACGGTCCCTTCGCCAGTGCTGGTGCTGTCAATCGCACGCTGGCACAGTTGCAGCGCGTCTTTCAGTTGCGCAACTGTTCGGATGCCATGTTCGAGAGCCGCACGCGCCCCTGTCTGCAATTCCAGATCAAACGCTGCACCGCGCCCTGCGTGGGCAAGATCAGCCGTGCCGAGTACGCGACACAGGTCAGCGATGCCGAGCGCTATCTCTCGGGTCGCTCGACCGAGATTCAGGAAAAGCTGGCGGCGCAAATGGCCGAGGCCGCCGAGGCGATGGAATACGAGCGCGCCGCTGCATTGCGTGACCGGATCAAGGCGATGACGCAGGTGCAGACCGCCCAAGGCATCAACCCCCGCACCGTGGACGAGGCCGATGTGATTGCGCTGCATCTGGAACAGGGCCAAGCTTGCGTGCAGGTGTTCTTTATCCGGGGCGGGCAGAACTGGGGCAATCAGGATTTCTTTCCCCGTGTCGGGGTGGATGTGGAAGAGGCCGAGGCGCTCGAGGCCTTTATCGGTCAGTTCTATGACAGCAAGGAACCGCCGCGCAGCCTGCTCTTGTCGCATCCAATCGAGAATGCCGATCTGATGCAGCAGGCGCTGAGCGACAAGCTGGGGCGCAAGGTGACGCTGACGGTGCCCCTGCGTGGGGAAAAGGCCGAGTTGATCGACGCCGCGATGCGCAATGCGCGCGAAAGCCTTGCGCGCAAGATGGCCGAGACCGCCACCACGGGCAAATTGCTGCGCGGTCTGGCCGAGGCGTTCGATTTGCCCAGTCCGCCGCAGCGGATCGAGGTGTATGACAACAGCCATATTCAGGGCACCGATGCCGTGGGCGCGATGATCGTGGCCGGTCCCGAAGGCATGATGAAAAACCACTATCGCAAGTTCAACATCCGGGGCGATGACATCACGCCCGGCGACGATTTCGGGATGATGAAAGAGGTGCTGACCCGCCGGTTCAAGCGCCTCTTGAAAGAAGACCCGGATCGTAGCCAAGGGCAATGGCCTGATCTCTTGCTGATCGACGGCGGGGCGGGGCAGGTCAGCGCCGTGGCGGGGATCATGTGCGAGATGGGGGTCGAGGATATCCCGATGGTCGGTGTCGCCAAGGGGGTGGACCGCGACGCAGGCAAGGAAGAGTTTCACCGCGTGGGCAAGCATCCCATGGCGCTACGCCATAATGATCCGGTGCTCTATTTCGTGCAGCGCCTGCGCGACGAGGCGCATCGCTTTGCCATCGGCACCCACCGCGCCAAACGCGCCAAGGCGGTGGGGGCCACGCCGCTGGATGACGTGCCGGGAATCGGGGCCGCGCGCAAGCGTGCGCTCTTGGCGCATTTTGGCAGCGCCAAGGCGGTGAGCCGCGCCAATCTGGCCGACCTGCGTGCGGTCGAAGGGGTTTCGGACGCGATGGCGCAAAAGCTCTACGATTTCTTTCACGAGAGGGGGTAGGCCGGGCGGTGGAAAACCGGATTGACAGAGTCGGATCAAAATATGAATATGACGTCAGTTTCATATAATGGCCGCGCATGTCCGATCCCTCCGATCACGTCAGCTATCCCGCGTTCCTTGCCGCACAGGTTGAAGGTGAGGCCAAGGGCCTCCGCACGGCGCAGGCGCTGCGCATCGCGGCCTGCACCCTGCTGGAGCGCGCTGCCCTTCAGGAGTTGACCATCGCCGCGATCTGCAAGGAGGCGGGCGTCGCCAATGGCACGTTCTACCTCTACTTTCCGGATCAGGCGCATCTGCTCGATGATCTGCTGCAAGGGTTTGCCGCTTTTCTGCAAGCGGGGATGATCCGCGCCAGCCGGACCAGTTCCGAGCGCGGCATGCGTCCCGCGACCGAGGCCTATGCCCGCCTATTTGAGGCCAATCGCGGGCTGATGAAGTGTCTTATCCACCATCTCGATGCCTTTCCGGCGGCGCGTGCGGCGTTTCACCGGCTCAACCGCGAATGGATCGACACCGTCGTTGCCGCCACGCGCCGCAGGCTGTCGCGTGAGGGCCGCGATACGCTGAGCGAGGCCGAACTCACCCGGCGCGCCTATGCGTT
This sequence comes from Roseovarius sp., assembly GCF_018066915.1. GTDB lineage: Bacteria > Pseudomonadota > Alphaproteobacteria > Rhodobacterales > Rhodobacteraceae > Roseovarius. The sequence continues at coordinate 9,667 of NZ_JAGPVV010000255.1, read as the reverse complement.
GGGGGGCATGACAGATCAGTATTTCTCCAGCCTTTATCTCTCCGCCGAGCCGGGGCTGGTCGATGTGTCCACCGACCGTGCAGCGGTGATTGCCACGCTCACCACCATCTGGGAACGAGGATTGCAGCCATGAGCCTGCTGGACCAAGCCGAATTTGCCAGCCCTGAACGCCTCCGCGCACATCAGGCCGCCGCTTGGGCGCTGCAGAGCGCCTATGTTATGGCACAGTCGGAATTTTACCGCGACCTCTGGCAGGGGCGCACAAAGCCCGCCGATCTGCGCGATCTGGCGGAATTGCCGCTATCGGACAAAGCGCAACTGCGAATCTCTCAGGCGGAACATCCGCCCTTTGGCAATTACATGGCCGCAAGCCGACGGGAGGCAGTGCGTCTGCACCGCACCTCTGGCACCACGGGGCAGGCGATGAATCTGGCGCTCTCGGCCCGTGATTGCGCGGTGACAGAGGCGGTGGGCGGGCGCTGTCAATCCGCCTCTGGCCTTACGCCCGAGGATACCGTGGTGCATTGCCTGAACTATCAGATGTGGATGGGCGGCCTAACGGATCACATGACCTTGCAGGCCACGGGCGCGATGGTGGTGCCCTTTGGTGTGGGGTCAACCGAGCTCTTGGTGCGCACCATTCAGGAGGTGGGGATCACCGCGATTTCCTGCACGCCCTCTTATCCATCTGTGTTGGAGCGGGTGATTGAGGACAAGTTTCCGGGGTTGAAACCGCGCGATCTGGGCCTGCGTCTGGGGCTCTTTGGTGGCGAGGCGGGGCTGGATGATCCTGCGTTTCGTGCGCGCTTGCGCGATGTCTGGGGGATGGAGCCGCGCAATGCCAATTACGGCGTCTCGGATGTGTTCTGCAATTTCGCGGCGCAATGCGAACAGGACACGCGCCTGCATTACATGGCCGCCGATGTGCTTTACCCTGAACTGATCGACCCCGAGACCGGCACGCCCATCCCGCTTGAGGCAGGGCAGACGGGCGAGTTGGTTCTGACCCATCTCGCGCGGGATTGCCAGCCACTGGTGCGGTTTCGCAGCGGTGATATCATCACCGTGGATGAAACCGAGCCCTGCACCTGTGGGCGAACCGGGTTCCGCTTTCGCGTGGTGGGGCGGTCGGATGACATGGTGGTGGTGCGGGGGCTCAACCTCTTTCCCACGATGGTGGCGGCGGTCATCAACGAGTTTGCAGCACTCTCTGGTGATTACCGGATCACGCTCGACAGTCCACCGCCCTATGACGCGCTGCCGGTCACGGTGGAACTGGCCAAGGGGCGGCCCGCGCCGGACGGATTGGCCCAAGAGGTCGCGGGCGCGATCAAGACCAAGCTGGGGGCCACCGCGCGGGTCACGGTGGTGCCGCATGGCACCTTTCCCCTGACCGAAGGCAAGACAAAGCGCGTGCTGAGGACCTATCCATGACCGATTTCACCTATGAAACCGTCCTGAGCGAGATTGTGGACGAGGGCGTGCGCTGCATCACCCTGAACCGCCCCGGCAGTCTCAATGCGATGAACCGTCAATTGATCGACGATGTGGCGCGCGCCTTTGAAGAGGCCAATGCCGATCCTGCCACGCGCGCGATTATCCTAACCGGCGCGGGCAAGGCGTTTTGTGCAGGTGATGATCGGCGCGAACACGTCCACCCCACCTGCGAAGAAGAGGCGCGCGATCTGGTGCGCGCGATTCAGCGCGCGACCGATGCCATTGTCCTGAACCACAAGCCCGTGGTGGGTGCGATCAACGGTTGGGCCGTAGGCGGCGGCTTTGAATGGGCGATCAACTGCGATTTCCCCATTTGGGCCGCGTCGGCGCGGGGGTTCTTTCCCGAGGTGTCGCTCAACCTCTTCGTGACCGGCGGGGTCAGCAGCCTCTTGCCCGCGCTTGTTGGCCTCAACAAGGCGCGCGAGATGCTCTTTTTCGGCGACCGCTACGCCGCGCCCGACTTGCAGGTGATGGGGCTGGCGTGGAAATGTGTGCCCGACGCCGCGTTGATGACCGAGGCCACGGCCACCGCCCGCCGTCTGGCCGATCTGCCCCCCTTGGCGGTGCGCGCAATGAAGCGGGTTTTGAATGCCACCGCGATGACCGACCTGCGCCGCGCCATGGATCTTGAGACTGAGGCCACGATCGCCGGATTCATGGACCCGGATACCACGCGGCGATTGCGTGATTTCTAACGCTCAAGGACGCTTTCCCTCTGCTCTGTGACAGGATAGAACAGAGGCGATGACGTGGACCTTGCCCAATATCCTGACCACGCTCCGCCTGCTGGCCGCCCCGGCAGTTGCGGTCATGTTCCTATATTTCACAAGACCTTATGCCGATTGGTTCGCCCTGATCCTGTTCGTCAGCGCCGCTATCACCGATTGGTTCGACGGCTATCTGGCGCGGAGCTGGAAGCAAGTGACCAAGCTCGGCACCATGCTGGACCCGATTGCCGACAAGGCGATGGTGGTCATCGCCCTGATGGTGATCGTGGGCTATTCGAGCATGTCGCCCTGGCTGGTGTTGCCAGCCACGGTCATTCTCTTCCGCGAAGTCTTTGTTTCGGGCCTGCGCGAGTTTCTGGGCGACACCGCTGGCACGCTCAAGGTGACGAAACTGGCCAAGTGGAAAACCACCGCGCAGATGGTCGCGATTGCCGTGCTGTTTGCCCAAGGCGTGTTCGAGCACTACTTTGGTATGTCAGTGTTCGGAATGGATGATCATCTGGTGATTTCTATCCTGGATGGGCGTGAAGATGACATTCACGGGCTCATGTGGAAATATAACGGCATGGTCTGGGCCGGGCATGTGGGCATCTGGCTCTTGTGGTTGGCGGCCGGGCTGACCCTGCTGACAGGGTTCGACTATCTCAACAAGTCGATCCCCTATCTGAAGGATGACAGATAATGGATGTGCTCTATTTTGCCTGGGTGAGAGAGCGGATCGGCGTTCCAAAAGAGCGGATCGACCATGCGCCCGCCACGGTCATGGACCTTGTGAACGACCTGCGCGCGCGCGAAGACCGCTATGCCGTGGCCTTTTCCGATCTGAGCGCGCTGCGCGTGGCCGTGGATCAGGAACTGAGCGATTTTGACGCCTCGCTCGCGGGTGCGCGGGAAGTGGCGTTTTTTCCGCCGATGACCGGGGGCTGAGCCATGGACATCCGCGTGCAGGAGGCCGCCTTCGATCTTGGCGCCGAGGCCAATGCCTTTGTCGCGCGACAGTCCCGCATGGGCGCGGTCGTGACCTTTACCGGCATTGTGCGGGATCTGGATGGCACGTCTCTCAACGCGATGGAAATCGAGCATTATCCGGGCATGACGCGCAAGGCACTGGAAAAGATCGCGCAAGAGGCGCGGGACCGATGGAGCCTTGGCGATGTGCTCATCATCCACCGCTATGGCACGCTGCATCCCGATGAGGTGATCATGATGGTCGCCACCGCCGCGCGGCACCGGGCCGACGCGTTTCACGCGGCGGAATTCCTGATGGATTTCCTGAAATCGCGCGCGCCCTTCTGGAAGAAGGAAGTGACCGAGGCGGGGGCGGATTGGGTTGCCGCCAAGGATGCGGATGAGGATGCGCTGACGCGCTGGTAGCGATGGGACGCACGGTTTTGCTTGCGCCCGGTCCTGTTCCGGGGTGATCTGCGGTGCATCCAATTTCCCAGAGACCATCCCATGAGCACGATCATCGACGACTACATCACCACTCTTACGCCGCGTGCCAAGGGCCGCATCAAGGGCCTCGCCAAGCTCGTGATCACGGGTCACGGCAGCGTCATGCTGAGCGAAGAGGGCGCGCGCACCGGCGATGAGGCGGCGGATGTCGTGCTGAGCGCCAGCGACGAGGTGTTTCGCAACATCCTGTCGGGCGCGCAAAACCCGGTCATGGCCTATATGTCGGGCAAGCTCAAGGTTGAGGGCAATGTGCAGCGCGCGCTCAAGGTCAGTGCGATCCTGACCGGCGAGGGGTAACGCCGCAGCGCCAAAGGAAAAGCGGCGGAACCGGTCTGGTCCGCCGCTCTGATCTGTGTTCCGAACTCCGGGGCCGGTTACTTGCAGCGTTTCTCGGCTTCTTCGACCGCGGCTGTATAGCCCAAGAGCGAGAATGTATCCTTGGTCACGGTGCCACGTCCGGAGCGGGCGGTCAGAACCGCATCCGCGCCGCGCTTCATGGCCGCGAGCACTTGGGCGTCATCTGCGGCGCTTGCGGGCCAAGCCCATTCCCCCTCGGTGAACAACTCAAACTGCGTGCCGCCGATGTTGAGGTTCACGGTCGAGCCGCCGGCAAAGGGATAGCCGCCGGTAAACGTGATCTGGCCTTGCACGCCGGCACCGGGGCGGAAAAAGGTCATCAAGAGCACATCGCCCCGGCGCACCGCAACGACGCGGCCGTCCTTGGTGTTGACCGACTCGGTCGGGGCCGACACGGCCCAGCATTCGCGCGGATCGTTGTCTTCGAACACGCTCCATGCGGTGCTAGTTGCCACCTGATTGGTGCTTGTGCTTTGCGCCTGTGCGGCGGGGGTGATCAGCATCGCCACCGCGATGGCCATGCCGCCTGCAAATCGTGATATCATATGTCCAGCCTCCAAGCTGTCCTGAGCCTCAAATCCATCGGTCGCCAGCCACCCTTTACGGGAATATTTTTATATGCGACCAGTTCTGTCTCGACATTGCAATATTAGCCTGAAACACGCGAGAAGTGAAAGACGCAATTGGCGGATTTCCGCATATCCCGCCTGTTCCCCCGATCTGCCGGAGCATACCGATGACCCAAGCTGTCCCTCTCACCGAAATCTGGCGCGGCCCCCGGGCCGAGAGCGTGCATCTGGGACATGCCCTGATCTGTGACGCCGGGGGCGCGATTGTCGAGGCTTGGGGCAACCCGTCCGAGATGATCCTGCCGCGTTCGTCCTGCAAGATGCTGCAAGCGCTGCCGCTCCTCACCAGCGGTGCGGCGGATGCGCATGGACTGACGTCCGAGCATCTCGCCCTGTCCTGTGCCTCGCATAACGGCGCGGCGATCCACACCGAGCGCGTTACGCGCTGGCTGGCTGATCTGGGTCTCGGGGATGATGACCTGCGCTGCGGCGCGCATGACCCGCAGGACAAGGCCGCGTATAAATCGCTCTTGTGTTCGGGCACTTCGCCCTGTCAGGTGCATAACAACTGTTCCGGCAAACATGCCGGGTTCCTCACGCTCAACCGGCATCTGGGCGGCTCTTCCGAGTATATTGATCCCAGCCATCCGGTGCAAAGGGCCGTGCTCGATGCGTTTGAGGACGCAACGGGCGAAACCTCACCCTATTACGGCATTGATGGCTGTTCCGCCCCCAATCACGCCAGCTCCCTTCACGGCATGGCCCGCGCGATGGCGCGGTTTGCGGGCGCGTCGGACAGTGGTGATGCGACAGAGCGCGCCGCTGTGCGGCTCTGGCAGGCGATGGTGGCGCACCCCGAACTGGTGGCAGGTGAGGGGCGCGCTTGCACCGAACTGATGCGCGCCTGTTCCGAGCCTGTGGCGCTCAAGACCGGGGCCGAGGCGTTTTTCATCGCCATCCTGCCCCGGCGCAAGCTGGGTGTGGCGCTCAAGATTGCAGATGGTGGCACACGCGGGGCGGAATGTGCGATTGCCTCGATCCTTGTGCGCCTCGGCGTGCTCGACCCCGAGCATCCGGCGGCGCGCAAATATCGCAACGCCCCGATCGTCAATTGGCGAGGCATCGAGACAGGGATGATCCGCCCCGCCGACACGCTCGCCTGACGCGACTCGGACGCAGGCATGGGCGGGGTTCCTCTCATGCCTATATACGGTCTTTTTCGGCGCGGGGCCGCCCAATCTGCACGGCGTCATGCGCGGCCTCTTGCCCGGTCCCTGACACCGGCGTAGGTCCGCGTATCGGACCCCTCGCATTTGGCCGGTTTCCGCGCCTTTTGGCGCGAAACCGATGCCCCCCGCGACAACCCGGTCAACTCTGCTCATGGTCTGGTCATGGGAGCGCAACCGCGCCCCCTCAACCAGAGAAAGGATGACCCTCATGACCAAGGATTTCGTTGCAGCGACCTTTGCACTCGCGCTGAGCCTGCCTGCGATGGCCCTTGCGGGCGAGTTTTCGACGATGGATGCGGATGGCGATGGCTATGTGACCATGTCCGAGTTTCAGCAGGCGATGCCCGAGGCCACGTCTGACACCTTCACCGCGGCGGATGCCAATGCCGATGGTGCGCTGAGCGAAGACGAAGTGGCGGCCGCAGTCGAGGCGGGTGTGCTGCCCGCGACGGACGGCTGATCCCGAGTCCAGCCTATGGTCAACGCCGGGGCGGGGGTCTCCTCCGCCCCGAAGCGTGATCCGGTCGGCGCGTCACTTGAACAGCGCCTAAGCGCCCCCATATCGACGCGAACGACCAATTTTCGCCGCAGACTTGGGGGGCCGCGACGTGACTGATCGGACCAGAAAATCATTGCCGACGGGGCATGTCCCGGCACCAATTTTGCAAAGCCGATGGGACGGTGTCCTGACACGCGACCAAAAGGCGTGGTGCGAGGCGCGCGGTATCGCGCTCGCCTACGATCCGCTGCAAATCGGCTGGGTCATCGCCGAGACCGATAGCGCCTGCCCGCATGCGACACCGGTCACGCCCCTGTCGTGGAAGGTCAAGACGCCGGGCATATTGGCGTTTCGCCGCTGGCAGGCGGCTGACCTGCCGCGCTACATGGAGCTTTTGTCGGACCCCGAAGTCTGGCGGCACATGCACGAGGATTGGCCCGGCACCCTGACGCAGGCGCTGGCGCGCGATCTGATTGATATCTCGGGTCTCAGCGATCATCACGACGTTCTGGCCGCGACCCTCGATGGGCAGCCCATCGGGCAGATGCGTCTGGCCTTTGGCACCGATGCCACGAGCCGGGATACGGCCGAACTCAGCTATTGGCTGGGCCGTGAGCATTGGGGCCAAGGACTTGGGCGCAGCCTCGTGCAACGCGCCACAAGGCGCGCCTTTGCAGATCATGCGTGGCTTTACCGTTTGGTGGCCTTTGTGCATCCGGATAACGCCGCGTCGGCACGGTGCCTGCGCGCGGCGGGCTATCATGACCGCGGCCACCGCGATGACGGTTGGCACTGTTTCGTGATCTATCGCGACGGCTGAGCCTTAGACCGGCGGGCCGGTGCGGGGCTGTGGTCGGTTGCGCAAGCGCCTGTTATTCCGCAGCGCCCAGAGGTTCGACGCAAACAGCGCGCCGATCACAACCGCCCCGCCGATTATGGCCCAAGACCCCGGGTCTTCGCCCACCACCGCCCAGACCAGCAGGGGGGCCAGCACGGATTCGAGCAGGATGAGCAAGGCCACCTCTGCCGAGGCGAGATAACGCGGCCCAAGCGTGAGCAGGCAGGTTGACACGCTGATGAACGCGCCATGCGCAAGAATGAGCGGCCAGTTTGCATGCCAGACCGCCATTGGCTGCGCCACAGGCCAGATTGCCAGTGAGGCCCCCAGAAAGGCCAGCGGAATGGCCGGGATCATCGAGACGGCGCGCAATTGCCGCGCCGTGGTCATCGCCCCCGCAAAGCTGGCTGAGACACCAAGCGCGATCAGATCGCCATGCCAATGCGCGCCATGTGTCTCGCCTGATCCCCACGCAATCACGCCGAGGCCAGCAAACACCCCCGCCATGGTCAGCACCATACGTTTGCTGATCGCCTCGCCCAGAAAAATACGGCTGAAAATCGCGGCAAAGACCGGCATGGAGGCGAGGATAAAGACCACATTGGCCACGCTGGTCAGGCTGACGGCAAAGACAAATCCGGGGGCGGTGATGGCGATGAGGAAGGTGTAGAGCAGACCGTTTCGGCCGGTCTGTGCCACGGTGCGGATACCGCGGAACCCCTGAAACAGCAGCACACCCGTCAGGATGACGGACCCTGCCGTGATGCCGCGCCAAAAGGCGATGCTGGCCGCGTCGCCGTCAATCAGTCGCACGAAGAGCGAATCCGGCACGACGAAGAGCACGCCAAGCGCGGTGATGATCAGGCCTTTGAGATGCGTATTCATTGGGCAATCTCTGGGGCGAATGCGGGGCAAAGTAAACCCCGTCTTGGCTCTCGCCAAAGCGCGCGGGCGCGGTCTATGCTGCGCTGGACAGCCAGAGGAGAGCCGCCATGCCCGCCCCCGAAAACCGTTTCAAATCCGACCTGTTGCGTGGCGAGCGCCTGATTGGATGCTGGGCCGGGTTTGCCGATCCTTACGCGACCGAGGTTCTGGCCAGCGCCGGGTTTGACTGGTTGGTGATCGACGGGGAGCATGCGCCCAACGATCTGCGCTCGATCTCGGCGCAATTGGCGATGCTGGCGGGGCGCCAGAGCCTGCCGGTGGTGCGCCTGCCCATGGGCGAGGCTTGGGCGATCAAACAGGTGCTGGACGCGGGCGCGCAGAGCCTGATTATCCCGATGGTCGAGAGCGCAGAACAGGCCCGCGCCCTCGTGCGTGCAACACGCTATCCGCCTGAGGGTATCCGCGGATCTGGCGCTGCTCTGGCGCGGGCGTCAGATTTCTCTCGGATCAAGGACTATATCCCTACCGCCAATGCGCAAATCTGCCTGATCGTGCAGGTCGAGAGCTTGGCGGGGATTGAGGCGCTCGCGGATATTCTCGCGGTCGAGGGGGTGGACGGTGTCTTTATCGGCCCCTCGGATCTGGCGGTGGATATGGGCTTTGTCGGCGATAGCCACGCGGCAGAGGTGCAAGAGGTCATTCGCGGTGCCTTGGCCCTGATCGCCGCCTCGCCCAAGGCTGCGGGCATTCTCGCGCTCGATCACGCCACTGCGCAGCGCTATGCCGATTGGGGCGCGCAGTTTCTGGCGGTGGGCATCGACGTGGTGATGCTGGCACAGGCAGCGCGGGCGACGGTGGCGCGTTGGCGTGATGGCTGAGGGGCTCGTCGCCGATGTAGGCGCGAGCCATACACGGCTGGCGCTGACTTTGGACGGGGCGCTGATCCCAGGCAGCGTGCAGCGCTATGTAAACCCCGAGTTTGCCGGTTTGCTGCCGATGCTGGTGCGGTATCTCGCGGGCCGGGGCGCGCGACCCAATGCGATCTGCGCCGGGGTGGCGGGGCCGGTGCGGGCGGGCACGGCGCAACTGACGAATCTCGATTGGTTCATCGACGGGGCCGAGATTGTCCGCGCCACGGGTGCTGCCGAGGTGCATCTGATCAATGACCTTCAGGCGCAGGGCTATGCGCTTGAAGATCTCGATCCGCAGAGTGTGACGCCCATCTTTGCGGGGCATCCGGACCCCGACGGCCCGCGCATGGTGATGGGGCTGGGCACGGGCAGCAATATCGCTGTGGTGCATCGGGTTGGCGCTGATCTCTTGGTGCCTCCTGCCGAGGCCGGTCATTCTGGCCTGCCGTATCTGGGCGATGCGGCTAACGCGGTGATTTCGGTATTGGGCACAGAGGTACCGCATCGGCCCTACGAGGCGCTCTTGTCCGGATCTGGCCTCACGCGTCTGCACCGTCTGCGCAGCGGCGTGACCCTCACCGCGCCGGAAATCCTTGGGCAGGCGGCACAGGGGGAGGCGGAGTGCAGCGAGACCCTCACCCTCTTTCTTGAAATTCTGGGCGCTGTCATGGGCAATCTGGCGCTCACCCATATGGCAAC
>NZ_JAGPVV010000251.1 GCF_018066915.1 Roseovarius sp. | reverse complement strand
GGCCGCGTGCAGTTGATCAAGACAGCCTCCGGCGCAAACTCGGCCACCAGCCCTGCCAGATCACCCAGCGCCTCGCCCGAGCGCAGCCGCGTGCCATCGTCATCCATCACCGTGACGCCCAGCCAGACCGGCAAGCCACTCAGCCCCGCCGCCATCAATCCGCCGCGCGCCTGATCGACCGAGGCCATGGTTTCCAACAGGATCAGGTCCACCCGATCCTTGAGCAGCGCCACATTCTCGGCATAGGCCGCCGCCGCCTCAGTGGCAGGCGGGCAGAGGTCCGGGCGATAGGATTGCACCAGCGGCCCGATCGCCCCCGCAACCCGTCCCGATCCATGCGCATCCCGCGCCGCCACCGCTGCCGACACCGCCACATCCGTCAGCCGCGCCACCTCATCCTGCAATCCCACCCGCGCCAACCGGTCGCGCAGCACCGCATAGGTATTGGTCGAGGCCACTGTGGCCCCCGCCGCGAAATAATCGTCATGCACCAACCGCACGATCCCGGGATGGTCAATCATCACCTGCGTCGACCAGAGCGGCGTCGCCCGGTCGCCCGAGCGTTTCACCAATTCCTGCCCGATAGAGCCATCGAGCAGCGTGATTTCAGTCATTGTTCGTCCTCCGGGGGTAAAAGCACCAATTTCCCAGCATGGGTCTTGGCTTGAAAATCCGCCTGCGCGCGGGCGATGTCGCGCAACGGGTAGGTGGCGGCAATCCGAGGGCGCACGCGCCCCGCACGCACCATCTCGATCAGCCGGGCAAAAACCTCCGGCGCCTGATAGGTGCAGCCATGGATGGTGATGTCGCGCAGATAAACGCGCCGCAGATCGACCGTGATCCTCGGCCCGGCAACGGCACCGGCCACGGCATACTGCCCACCGGGACGTAGCGCATCAATCAGAGCGGCAACGCCCGCACCGCCCACAAGGTCGATCACCGCGTCAAAACGTTCCTGCGGCAAGGGCGCGTCGCGCGCGATCACCTCTGCCGCCCCGTCCTCGCGCAACACCGCCGCCTTGGCGGGCGCGGAAATACCCGTCACACGCGCGCCCATCGCCGCCCCAAGCTGCACCGCTGCAAGGCCGACATTGCCCGACGCCCCGGTGATCAACACCTCTTGCCCCGGCCCGACACCCGCCCGATCCAAGAGACCCAGCGCCGTGCCAAAGCCGCATGGGATCGCGGCAATTTCGATATCCGAGAGCGGCACATCGCTCACATCATAGAGATCATCGGCCCGCATCAGGCAATACTCGGCAAAGGCCCCGTCAATCTCAGAACCCAGCGCGATGAATCCGACCGGATTCTCCTTGGTCGGGCGCGGAATATTGATCGGGCAAGTAACGCGCGCGCCCAGCGCAGGGGTCTCGACCTGCGCCCCCCGCGCCACCACCTCACCGCAGAGATCGCCGCCCTGAATGCGCGGAAACGCCAGCGCGCCCGCCCAGCCGCCACGCTCCACACCGTCCGCCGTCTCGCCCGTGGCCCCGGTCACCTCCGCCGCATACCAGCCTTCGCGGGTGTTGATGTCGGTGTTGTTGACCCCCGCCGCCCGCACCCGCACCAAAACCTCGCCGGGGCCGGGTCGTGGCACCGGAATATCCGCGCGCCACGCCAAGGCCTCAGGCCCGCCGTGCCGCATGAGGAGAACACCGCGCATGGTCTCAGGCAGGGTCATGCCCGCAACCGCTCATTCCCCGCATCCCAGAGCGGCGCATCGGGCTGCACCACCGCGCGGCAGCGTTCCCCGTATATCTCAACCTCGATTTCGGTCCCCGGCACCGCCAGATCAGCGCGTAGCATACCCAAGGCCACGCTCGCATTCACCCGGTAACCCCAGGCACCGCTCGTGGTCTCGCCCACGATCTGCCCCTCATGCCAGAGCGTCGACATATAGGGCGCATCGGCCGCCTTGGCCTCGACGATCAGCGTGACAAAGCGTTTCTTCACGCCCCGCTGCTTCTCGGCCAAAATCGCCGCCTTGCCAGGGAAATCCTGCGGCTTGTCGAATTTGACGAACCGGTCCAGCCCCCCCTCCAGCATCGAATAATCGGTGCTGAGATCACCTTTCCACGCGCGATAGCCCTTTTCGATCCGCAAACTATTCAGCGCAAACATGCCAAAGGGTTTAACCCCCGCCGCCATCAACGCCTCATAGATCGCTGGAATCGCCGCGTTCTCGGCATGGATTTCCCAGCCCAATTCGCCGGTAAAGCTCACCCGCATCAAAAACGCCTTTTGCCCCGCGACGGTCGCATGCTGATGGCTCAGCCACGGCAGGCTCAGATCGGCATCGGTCAGCCCCGCCAGAATCTCGCGGCTCTTCGGCCCCGCCAAGAGCAGCGCATCGCGCTCCGTCGTGGTTTCGCGCAGGCTCAGCCCCTCGGGCAGCGCACGGCGCACCAATTCGCCGTCATGCCACTGCGCCGTGGCCGCCGTGATCAGCACAAAACTGTCCTCTTTCAGCCGGATACAGGAAAATTCCGTCACGATCCGCCCCCGCGTGTCGGCGACGTAGACAAGGTTCATCCGCCCCACCTTGGGCAATCCCCCCGTCACAAACCCGCGCAGCCAGTTATCGGCCCCCGCCCCCTCGATCCAGAGCCGCGTGAACCCCGGTAGATCGAGCACGCCACAAGCATCCCGCACCGCCTCGCATTCCTCGCGGATACGCGCCTCCCAAGGGCCCGCGCGGTCCCATGTCTGCGTCGCCGCCTCTGACGTGTCATCGCCGGGCTTCGCAAACCAATTGGCCCGCTCCCAGCCGTTATAGACCCCCATCACCCCGCCCAGCGCCTTGACGCGGTCATGCACCGGCGAAACCTTGCGATCCGGTGCCGCAGGCCATCTGTGCCACGGGAAATGCATGGCATATTCATGGCCGTAAACTTCCATCCCCTTGGCCACGCAATACTCCGGGTCGGTGTAATCGGTATAGCGGCGCGGATCACAGGCCCACATGTCCCACTCGGTCGCGCCCTCTGTGACCCATTCCGCCAGCACCTTGCCAGCCCCGCCCCCCTGCGCGATGCCAAAGGTAAAGACACACGCCTCGAACGCATTGGGCACCCCCGGCATCGGGCCAATCAAGGGCAGACCATCCGGCGCATAGGGGATGGGGCCATTGATCACCTTGGAAATCCCCGCCTCCCCCAGCAACGGCACCCGCGCCATCGCATCCTCGATATACCACTCCAGTCGCTCCAGATCGTCGGGGTAGAGTTGAAAGCTGAAATCCTCCGGCATCGGGTCCTCGGGCTTCACCCAATGCGCCTTGCAATTGCGCTCATAGGGGCCAAGGTTCAGCCCGTATTTCTCCTGTCGCAGGTAATAGGAGCTGTCGACATCACGCAGCAGCGGCAATTTATGCCCCTGCGCCCGGCTCCACGCCTCCAATTCCGGGATTTCATCGGTCAGTAGATACTGATGGCTCATCACCATCATCGGCACCGTGCGCCCGCCATAGGGCTTGAACCATTCGCCGACTCGCTGCGCATAGTATCCGGCGGCATTGACCACATACTCACAGCGGATCTCGCCCTTCTCGGTGGCAACAATCCACTCCCCATTCTCGCGCCGCACGCCGGTCGCGGGCGTGAACCGCAGGATCGTCGCCCCCATGTCGCGCGCCCCCTTGGCCAGCGCCTGCGTCACCTGTGCCGGATCAATATCGCCATCATTGGGATCATAGAGCGCCCCCGCCAGATCATGCATCTCCAGAAACGGATAGCGCGCCTTGATCTCGTCCACGCCCAGAATATCAAGGTTCATCCCCTGATACTTGCCCATCCCCCGCGCGCGCTGAAACTCCTGCATCCGCTCGCGGCTATGCGCCAGCCGGATTGATCCCGTCTGGTGGTAATTCATCGGATAATCCACCTCCGCTCCCAGCCGCGCATAAAGCTCGGTGGAATAGCGCTGCATGTTCATCACCGACCAACTTGTCGAAAACGTCGGCACATTGCCCGCCGCATGCCAGGTGCTGCCAGCGGTCAACTCGTTCTTTTCCAAAAGAACGCAATCCGCCCACCCAGCCTTGGCCAGATGATAGAGGCAGGACGCGCCCACCACGCCCCCGCCGATGATCACAACCCGCGCCGTGCCCGGAAATTCCGCCATTTTAGTTTGACTCCGTTGATATATCGGTCTCATCGTTGATCGACGTAACGACAAAATGCCGCCCCGAAGCTTTCCGCTTCGACTGCATATCGTCCCATGCATTTGGGTCTGGTTTGATGTGTTCTATCAGTTCAACTGATTGCACAGTCCCATTCTGGAAGTTTACATTATAGGTCAGCCTGCCGTTGTGGGGGCGACCATAAATACTCGTGATCTTAGTATCTCCGGAATAATCTGATGGTATCGTAGCGTAATCCTTAGGGTCGAGCATGGCACCGCTTTCATACCGCAGTTTGCGACTGACAGACTCCGCCTGAACCCTCCGGGCTAACACCTCAAGGTCGTCTTTGTACGACGCGACTGGGCCAACATACTTGCGTTCCTGCAATTTGCCCTCTGGAGTCACTTCGAAAATGCGTTGGCAGGACCGTGGCAAGCACTTCGTTTGAAATCCCAAGGACCACGGTTTGATCTCTTCTGGCAAATCAGGCAGGTCAGTGTGCCAAGCTATTCTATCGAACGCTCCCATTCAAAAAACTCCCACTCTCTATTGATCCGTCTGCGGCACGCCATCCGCGATGTCGTAATAATCACCCTTGTCCTTGACAAAGATGTGCTTCTCCAACCGCAGCCCGGTCGGCGCCTCCAGCGCCCCCAACGCGAAACTCATGGTGTCCTCATCATGCGCCTTCCAGAACAGGAACGAGCCACACTTGGGACAAAACCCGCGCTTGGCGATTTCACTCGCCTCATACCAACTCACCGGTCCTGAAATACTCAAATCCGACGCCGCCACATAGGCCGAGGCCCAGACATGCCCCGATTGCTTGCGGCACTGCCCGCAATGACAGGCGCTCACCCCCTCAGGCGCGGCCGTCACTGTAAATGTCACATCTCCACACAGACACGATCCTTTCAGCATCATCCCCTCCCCGGTGTTGTGGCGCCGCCCAAGGCCACGCCATAGATCACGAAACAGGCGGCCATCCCCCGCCGCAGCCAGACATTGAACACAGCCCCCAGCGCGGCACGCCCAAGGCCCGCGCCAAGCGCGCAATAGCCCACATAACTCAGCGTCGTGAGGCTCAGCGCCGTGGGGAAAATCACCCACATCTGCGCGCCAATCGGCACATCGGGCTGCACGAATTGGCTAAACGCCGCGAGATACCCGGCCACGCTCTTGGGGTTGATCGTGGCAATCGCCAAGGCCCGCCAATAGACCGAGCCTTTCGGGGCCTCCCCCGCCTCAACAGGTCGCCGCGCCAGAATCCAGCCCCGCACCCCGAGGTAAATCAGGAACCCCGCCCCGATCAGCTTGGCCACCTGAAACGCCACAGGCGAGGCCGCGATCAGCGCCGTCACCCCCGCCGCCGACAGGCTCAGGAACAGAGTGGCTTGCGTCAGGATCGCCAACACCCCCCACAGGCTGCGCCGAAACCCGATGGTCATGCCGTTGGTAATGCAATTGACCGCATTCGGCCCCGGCGTGGTGACAAACACCACCCAGAAGAGCGCAAAGACGGTCCAGGCTTCAAAGCTCATTGGACAACCTCCGCATCAGACCGAAAGAGTGCAGCCAATTCCGGCTTTCGCCGCTCAACGATGCGCCACCAGGTGTCCTGCACGTAGGGTGGCACATCCTCGGCATAGAGCCTCTGAAGTACATTCAAGACCACTTCAGGAACTTGCTCCCCTTTCACGTCAACCATCAGGCCTTTGTATTGCACCCTCCGGTATGCCAGCATCACCCGGTCCAATGCGGTCTCCAAAAGCGCCTGCACTGTCTCGTGCTTACCTACCTGCGCCCGTGCAATTGCCGTAGCCGTGAACAGCTCCGCATCAGAATCCTTGTAGGGTTGTCCGATGTTGTAGACCGCTTTCAAACCGGTCAGCCCAATCGCACAGGCCCGTGCCGTCTTTTCCGGAGTACTCAATCCTTTGAGACACGCACCATTCGCAAAACCCGTGGTCATCCCAAATACCCAAAAGGCCATGAAGGCGACAACAAACCAGCCTTTCCATCCAATCCGCATGACGCCCCTCAATACACCGGCGGGGCGATTACCCAGATCGCCACGCAAGGGATGTCATAGGGGTTGGCCCAGCCATAGGGCTCGCCGCGAAACCGGAAACTGTCGCCGGGACCGACGGTGAATTTCCGCCCGCCGATGCTCAGATCCAGCCGCCCCGACAGGATATAGCCCACCTCCTGAGTCGGGCGCTGCGCCGGGCGCTGCATCTTGGACCGGGGGCGAAAGGTCGAATGGATCACCTCGAAATCGTCCGTCAGGTCCGGCGAGAGCAACTCCTCGATCAACCCCTCCTCCCCCGACCCCATCGGTCGCCGCGCGCCTGCCCGCACCACATAGCCCTGTTCCTCGGCGGGCGCGCTCGCATGGCCAAAGAGCAGCGACATCGGCACGCCCAACACCTCGGCCACCTGCCGCAGATCGCTGATCGACGGTTCCGACAGATCGCGCTCGACCTGAGACAGCCAGCCGACCGACCGCCCCAGCATATCGGCCAGTGCCGCGAGCGTCAGCCCGCGCGCCTTGCGCAACGCGCGCAGGTCCGCGCCAAGGCTGCGCATCGCATTGATCTCACTCTGATGCATCGGGGGTCTCGTGAAAAATTCCGCTCAATTTTCACGCTGCGCCGATTCCGTGAAAAAATCAACTGATATTTCACGAAGAATTTGCAGGCACGCGCGCACCCGCGCGCAATGCCTGCCCCGACCTCACAAAATCCCCTTACAAACCTTACGAAACGTAAGGTCTACGCCTTCGCCGCCACCTTGGGCCGCAGCACATGCGGCACACCCGGATCATAGAGCGCGCTATCCTTGAAATCGGTGATCTCGCCCAGAACTTTTCCCACCAGAATCAACGCGGTACGGGTAATCTTCTCGGCTCGGACCTTGGCGTGAATGTCCGCAAGCGTGCCCCGGATAAACATCTGATCCGGCCACCCCACCCGGTAGGCCACCACCACAGGACAGTCATCGCCATAGTAGGGTGCCAAAATTCTGTGTATTTCCCGTAGGTTACGGATACCAAGGTGAATCGCCAGCGTCGCCCCGGTGCGCGCGAAATTCTCCAGCGTCTCACCCTCGGGCATCGACGTGGATTTCATGGAAACCCGTGTCAAAACAATGCTTTGCGCGATTTCCGGCACGGTCAATTCCTGCCCCAGCGCCGCCGCCGCCGCCGCATAGGCCGGAACCCCCGGAATGATCTGATACTCAATGCCATCAGCCCGAAGTTTACGAATTTGTTCCGCAATCGCACCATAGAGTGACGGATCGCCCGAATGCACCCGCGCCACGTCCAAGCCCTTGGTATGGCTTTCTAAAATCACCGCGTGGGTATCCTCCAGCGTCATCGGCGCGGTGTCCATCACCAGCGCCCCCTCGGGCGCACCGGCCACAACCTCAGCCGGCACAAGGCTCCCGGCATAGAGGCAGACTTGGCATTGCCCGATGATGCGCTCCGCCTTCTTGGTCAAAAGCTCCGGATCACCCGGCCCTGCACCGATGAAATAGACCGTCATTTCAATGCCTTCCCTGTTTTGACCTCAGCCAGATCACCATCAATCTTGCGCGCATAGCCTCGCGGCGTGAACATGCGCGGCCCCTCGCCCAACTGCGCCAGACGACTGTTGGACGACCCCACCAGCACGACCGTTAACATATCCACCTCATCCACCTGCAAATCGGCCAAGCGCCTGTAGCGTATGGATTCTTCGGGCCGCCCAAGCGAGCTTGCCAACAGCACCGGCGTATCCGCCGGGCGGTGTTTCAGCAAAATATCCCGCGCCTCGGACAATAAAGTCCGCCGCGTCTTGGACACCGGATTGTAGAAAGCGATCACAAAATCGCCCTCCGCCGCAGAATTCAACCGCCGAATGATATCCTCGCGCGGCGTTAATAGGTCACTGAGCGAAATTGTGCAGAAATCATGCCCAAGCGGCGCCCCCGCCCGCGCCGCCGCCGCCTGAAGCGCCGACACACCGGGCGAGCACACAACCTCAACCCGCCGCGCCGCGTCACTGACACCTTGCGCCTCCGGGCCTCGGTCGAGCAACTCGAAAACCAACGCCCCCATCGCGTAAATACCTGCATCTCCTGAACAAATCAGCGCAACGTTCTTTCCCTGTCCCGCCTGTTCCAACGCATAACGGCACCGCGCCTCCTCGCCTCCCAGCGGAAAATCACTGCGCGCCTTCCCCGCCGCCAAGGGTCCCAAGAGGTCGATATACAGGCCATAGCCCACCAACTCGTCAGCCTCAGCGACAAGCCGCGACACCTCCGGCGTCCGCCAACTCGCCTGACCGGGGCCAATGCCCAGCACGCTCAACCGCCCCCGCGCCCGCCCCGGCATCTCGGTAATGACCGCCTCTGACCGGCTCAGCGCACAGGTCGCATTGGCGGTTTTCCGTTTTTCTACAACCAGTTGACCACCACAGGCCAGCGCCGCCCCCTCGGACACGCCATGGCATCCGACCTCGGCAAAGACCACCTCGGACGGGTTCGCCAACTGCCCGGCATAGGCCTCCAACTCCACCGCCGTGAAAAGGCGGAAGGGCACGCCCAACCGCCGCGCCACCACATTCATCGCACTTTCATCGGCCTTGAGGTCAATCGACGCCACACAGGCCACCGCCCCCGGCGCAATCCCGGCCTCCTCCAGCGTCCGACAGACCAAACCCCATAGTTCCTCGGCTCCACATCCCCGCGCACAGCCCAACCCAAGGGCATAACGCTGCGGATGATAGACCAGCCGCCGATCATTGCCCGCAACCGGCGCCTCGCTCACCACCAATTCGACAGCGCCACCTATATCCTTGATATCAAATATATTCTCGCCCGTGACGCAGACACCCTCGCCCGCCAGCATCGCCGCCATCGCCGCCTTGGCGTCATCGGGATTGGCCAGCCGGTAGCCCGTGGGCGGCGCATCTAGGGCCACACCCATCGCCACATCCCCCGCCGTCGTCACCGCCGCCACAGCGCCCAAACCTTGGGCGATCACCGCTGCCAGACGATTGGCACCGCGATGCCCACCCAAAAGCGGCACAACGACAGACCCATCGTCACTCACGGACACCACCGGCGGCTCGCCCCGCTTGTCACTCAAGAGCGGCGCAACCGCCCGAATCAGAATCCCGCTCGCACAAACCCCCACCACCGGCACCCCGGCGGCAAAGAGGTCCCGCGCATGATCGAGCGCATTGGGAAACCACGCAGCAGCCTGTTCCACACGCCCCTCGCGCCCATGCACATCGCCGCCAATCAGTTCCGCCACGCGATGCGCCACCGCCTCACCAGAGCGGCTCAGCGCCAGAACAACAGGTCTCACAGCCATGGATCGGCCCCTTTCGTGAGCAGAATCATTGAAAAATAAGGCGCCTTTTCAGGGGCTTGCGCCAGAGGGCAGACCACCTCTTCGGGCAGGCTCGCGCGTTCGACATAAACTGCCTGCGCGGTCAACCCCAGATCGTCGATCACCGCCCGGATCTTGGCCAGATGCCGCCCCACCTTCATGATGGCGACACTCTCGGCCCCTTCGATCCGCGCCCGCAACTCCGCCTCGGGCAGCGGCCCCGGCAGCACCGTCAGCCGCTCATTGCGCGCGACCAGTGGCCGCCCCGCCCGCGCCGCACAGGCGGCAATCGAGGTGACACCGGGCACCACCTCAACCTCATAGCGCCCACTCAGCCGGGCAAAGAGATACATGAACGATCCATAGAAAAACGGATCGCCCTCGCAAAGACAGACCACATCGTCGCCCGCATCGAGCGCTTCGGCGATTTCGGCGGCCCCCCGGTCATAGGCCGCCTGCGCCGGGGCCCGCTCGACCGTCATCGGCACGTCCATCACGATCTCGCGCGCACCCGGCGCAATCGCGCCGGCGGCAATCGCGCGGGCAAAACTCTCGCCGCCCGCCAATGTCGGATAGGCCACGACCTTTGCCCCCGAAATCAGCCGATGCGCCCGCAGCGTCATCAACTCCGGATCGCCCGGCCCCAGACCCACGCCAAAGAGCTTACCAGCCATGCGCGCGCCCGCCTTTCATCGTTCCAAAAATGCTCAATTCCAACGCCCGCCGCTCATCGCTTCACGAGGCTCCATTGCGTGACCGGCATGAGTGGCCGCCAACCGGTCAGCCCCCCCACCGGCTCAGCCCGGTTGACCTGCAATTTTACCAACTCGCCGCCGTGGCGCTTGTAAAGCGCCACCAACACGGCCTCGCTCTCCAGCGTCACGGCATTGCACACGAGCCGCCCCAAGGGCCGCAGCGCGCCCCAGGCCGCATCAAACACGGCCTCCGACAGCCCACCGCCGATAAAGACCGCATCGGGGGCATCAAGCCCTGCCAACGCCTCGGGCACGCGACCCTCGATCAATTCCAGCCGCGGCACCCCAAGCGCCAAGGCATTCGCCGCCGCCATCGCGCGCCGATCCGCGCGCGGCTCAATGCCAATCGCGCGGGCATAGCGCGCGCCGCGCATCCACTCCACCGCGACCGATCCACAACCGGTGCCGATATCCCACAAGAGCGCGCCGCGCATCGGCATCAGCTTGGCCAGTGTGGCGGCACGCACCTCGCGCTTGGTCATGGTGCCGTCATGTTGAAAGAGATCATCCGCCAACCCCGGCACACGGGGCATCAACGCGGCCTCGGGTGCTGCCACACAGTCGACTGCCAGCGTGTTGAAGGGCGGCACCACATGCGCCCAGCCTTCGGCCAGCCCGTCAAACCGCGCCTCCTCGGCCCCGCCCATATTGGCCAGTACCGTCAGCCGCGATTGCCCAAACCCGCGCTCGGTCAGAAACCGCGCGATCTGCGCAGGTGTTTCGGCCCCGGTGGTCAGGATCAAGAGCCGGGCATCGGGTTGAATAAAGGCGATCATTTGCTCGACGGGGCGGCCATGCACGGTCAGCGTTTCGAGATCCGCCATACTCCAGCCCATCCGCGCCGCAGCAAGCTGAAACGCCGACAGCTGCGGGTGATAGACAATCTCGGAGGACGGCAAGGACCGCCCGATCCGCGCCCCGACCGAAAACCACAGCGGGTCGCCCGTGGCCAACACCACCACACGCCGCCCGCGCAACCCGGCCAAGAGGTCCGTCAACGCATCAAATGGCGACGGCCAGGCAATCCGCTCGGCGCGCACGGCCTCAGAGAGATGATGATGCCGTTCACCGCCCACAATCACCTCTGCTGCCTCGACAATAGCGCGGGTCGCGGGCAAGAGCCCATCCATCCCATCCTCGCCAATGCCCACGATATGCAGCCAAGGGTCCACGTTGCCCGTCATGCGCCCACCTCCGGCAGTCCGGCGGCAAGCGCATTGACCGCCGCACTCGCCATCGCCGATCCGCCACGACGGCCGCGCAGGGCTACGAATTCGCAGCCGCGCGGGTTGTCCGCCAGTTCGGCCTTGCTCTCGGCGGCCCCGACGAACCCCACCGGAAAACCAAGGATCAGCGCCGGGCGCGGCGCGCCCTCGTCGAGCAACTCGAGCAGATGAAAGAGCGCGGTGGGCGCATTGCCGATCGCCACCACAGCCCCCTCCAGCCGTTCCGCCCACAATTCAACGGCCGCCGCCGACCGCGTATTGCCGATCCCCGCAGCGATCCCCGGCACACGGGGGTCATTCAGCGTGATGATCACCTCATTGTTGCGCGGCAGATAGCGGCGGATGATGCCAGCCCCCACCATCTCGCAATCGCAAAACACCGGCGCACCAGCCTGCAAGGCGGCATGGCCCGCCGCATAAGCCCCACTTGAAAACGCCAGACGATCTGCCACCTCGACCATACCACAGGCATGAATGAGCCGGATCGCGAGCGCCTCCATGCCGGGGCCAAACCGATCGAGCCGCGCCTCTTGGCGCACGGTGGCAAAGCTCATCTCGTAGATGGCAGAGGGGTTCTTTTCATAGGGGCGCACTGTCATGCCTTTGCGAATGCCGCGAGCGTCAGAGCCTCCGGCGGGAGTATTGTCAAGAGAAAAAGTTCATATTTTTCATGGTGATGGAGTGCTGCCAGTTCTATCATCCACTTTTTTATCCACAGTTTCTGCTATCTTTGGAAGGGCAGTGAAGCAGAGCTACAATTGCCGCGTTATACCGTGACCGCCCCCCAATCAAGGGTAATCTCCCCCTTTTGGGCGCGGTGCATTCGCAGAATTTACGCGGCCATTTTCAGCGGCTTTGCGCTTTCTCGTTACAATTCATGAAAAGACAAAACCCAACCCGATCAGCAGGTGCAAAGAGTAGCTTAATTTACGCCAGATACTGTCCAAACGATAGAGTGTAGCTCAGAACGACACGGAAAGCACCCCGCTAAGAATGTGGGAATTACCGGGTATTATCTCCAGTCCGGCGCGTTCCTGTCATCAATCATCCTGCGCATTTGCGTGGCGGTAAGGATTTCCGTACTTTACAAGCCGGGCGGATCAACCTTTGATTGTCCGGGCGGAGGCCGTCAGAGCGTCGATCGTTGTTTGGGAATGAGTGATGAAAACTGGTGTCTTTGCTCTGCCCGTTACAGCACTCGTTCTCCTGACCGCGACGTTCGCATTGGCGGACGCCTCAGAAGAGGACACCAGGGCGGAATGTCGATCCACGGGCAGTTGCACGATCAAGTACGACCATCTGGCCACAGAGAAATCTGATCCTTACAAGGTTTACGGCAACCCACCGATCAAACATGCTGACCGTTGGGCAGCAGCGCGGTTTGATGATGTTCGGGATTGTCTGTTGCCTGCCGAGAAACGGAACGACGCTCCAGACCTGACGCAGATCGACTGGCGCAAGATGCGATCCAAAGCCGTCATCGAGGTCTGCCTTTTCCGAATTTTCTCGAGCCTCGGAAACCCCATGGCTGCAAAACGTTGGTTTGAGGTGCAAGGGTTGCGGAGAGTGAAACTCTACACCAGCTCGGGGCGGGCAGTACGCGACGGCAGACAGGTTGAAGTTGCCACAACCAGCGTTAAGGCAGGGAATCTTCTGAGCGAGACAGAAAAATGCTACGTCTCACGTAATTTCTCCAGCAATTTTCTGTGCTCTAAGGTCGTGCACGCAGAAACCTTCTCCGCAAGCTGGAACGAGGATGGGCAACTGTGGGGAACGGCATACGGGCAAACATCAAAGTAGTGGTTTTATTTTAGGGGTGGGACATGGCAACAATTGCATTGGCAGGAAACTTCATCGACGCAACGGATTTTTTGGTTCCCGATCAGAACTCAGAGACTCTCGGTTGGGGACACTTGCAGTTGGTAAACGGCGACCGTGAGATCGAGGTTCAAGCCCCCACTACGTTTTGGACAACAGCGGTGGGGTTAGGCCTTCTCGGCGGGCCGCTTGGACTTACGGCAGGAGCACTGGCAGGCTACACGTTCGGTACTTGGCAATTTCCTTCGACCGGTATTACCGGGTTGGACCGTTTACACGACGATCTCGATAACACCCCAAACTACCAGGTCACAGATCGCTATGGAATTGTTACACTCGACATCTCTTTCGCAGGTTCTGACCGGACAGAAGATGATGTCTGGGCGCTATGTGAGCTGCCCCCCGAAATTCGGACACTGACATAAGCTACGATTTGCAGTCTGCTGATCTTCGACGAGAAGGAGATCAGA
>NZ_JAGPVV010000246.1 GCF_018066915.1 Roseovarius sp. | reverse complement strand
GTGTATATCTCCTCGCCCTCCATGCCGCCGCAAGAAGGGAAAAAGTGGACGACTTTTACGCCGCCCGCACCGCCAATACGACGGCGCTACCGTGGTCTAATTTTGCACCACCGTTCTCAAGTTAAGAGAAGCGTAGCATTTCCTTCACATACGGCAGTCAACTGGAACCCTATATCGTTGGTTATAGCGCCTCCTGAACCAACAAGGTACCAGCCATCTAAAGCCGCAGGAGTATCAAGATATTGGCTTACATCGAACGCAGGGGAAGGCACAAATACATCCTCGGCGGTCAGGCCTGTTCGCTCTTTGATCCATGCCTGCCCCTCCTCGGTAGGCAGCCACTCACGGAACTGCCGCCAATCTTCTGCGCTAAGCGTGCTACAGTACCACCCACCTCGCGTATAGTCTGTGCCAAGAGCGGAAATCTCAGCATCCGTACAAAGTTTAAGGCTTTGCCGGAACATATAGAGATCAAGATCGGCAATGGCCTGTGGAAGCACAGTGCGGCACTTTTCGGGAGTTACAAGCTCGTTATTCAGTGTGTCGTATAGACTTTTTAGGTCAACTATATTGCTCAAGACGTCATCGGAACTGGTAGGAGTAGAAGTGGCAATTTGTGCTGCGGCGATAAAAGGAGACGCGATAATGCACGCATCAACCACAAACTGTGGTATCTTGTACTCCTCAGCACGAGATACTTGAGGGATTGAAATTAAAAGAAAAAATAGAGCGAAGATTTGGGCGACAGCCACAATACTCGTTTTTTTGTTTTTAGGTTTTTTGCATGCCGCACACGTGACGATCATTTGAAGGTTACTCATGTTGGAGAACTCTGTAGTAAAACGATAGATTCAAGAGAGGCTTGTGGCCGCTGCGCCGGCAACAGCCTGACCATTCTTCATCCTTCTTATGATGGCTGTGTGAGTCAAGCTCTTGCAAAAATAAGGACTATTGCAAAACCCCTACCTTCTTGCAGATCAAGCACTTGCCCGTTTCATATGTCTTTTGCAAAATTTCATGCATGAAACTAAGTTACGGTTGGCCAAAACGCTACGCGTGCATCCTGTCATTCGGGGTGATGGAAAAAGACACGCCTTCACGCTGCTTCAAGCGGGCAACCATCGCCAGCAGATTATCCGCACGCGGGTTCCCTTTGGCGCTGAGCATACGCATCAGGCTTTTGGGGTCCTTGTCCATGTCTTGAGCCAGAGCCTCAAACCCCACCGTGGCGTTGACGTAGTCACGCAGCAGCACCTTGCCGGTCTCCAAATCGTCGCTGAGCATCGCTTCGATTGCCTCGCGGAAGAGGCCCATGCGAAACTCGGGATCGCGCTCGGCGCGCGCCTTGATCGTTTCCTTGAAACTTCTTGTCAGGGCCATGTTAGTCACCTTGCTTCTTGCGATTCTTGTAGTCGTCCCAGTGGCGCTTGGCCTGTTCGATGTCCTTCGACTGGCGTTTCTTCGTCCCGCCACAGAGCAGAATCACAAGCGTGTTACCGTCCTGCCCGAAATAGACCCGGTAACCGGGGCCAAACGGGATGCGCCGTTCCGACACGCCTTGCCCGACCGGCTTCACATCGCCAAGGTTGCCGGTTTCGATCCGGGCAAGGGCAGTTCTCACCTTCAACGCCGCAGCCGTATCGAGGCTGTCAAACCAGTCCTCGAAGGGCGCGTTGCCGTCTTCGGTGACGTATAGAACAAGCTCAAACGCTTGGGATTTAGGTGACATATGTGTTACCAATTGTCAAGGGTGACGGTCGGACTTGCCATGCCGCAGCATGGCAAATCGCGGAATCTGCGAAGCTCTAGCATGGTGCGTACCGAACCCCCACCTTCAATGCGTCAGCTCCCGATCCATGTCCCGATCCCGCACCTCTAGCTCTGTCTCAGCCGTTCTTCGGCGTCCCTCGCTAGCATCAAGCTCTCGTTCAATTTCGCGTCCAGCGCGTTGTAGGTGGCCTCTTCGCTCAGCAAGCCACGCAACGCCTGCATTGACGCGATCTGCGAGCGTATGAGCAGCGTCGCGCAACCCGCGATACCATCCAACTGGGCTTGCAGCCTCTTCGTCGAGCGCGCTTCCAAGCCGCTCAATTCCGCGGCTGATGTTTCGCAGGCCGTCACCAACCGCTCGACGCAGGCGAGCAAGTCGCGCTCCAAGGCTGTCAGGGGCGTCGTCATTCATTTCTCCTCGATCTTGATGCAGATGACCGGCGTCCCGGCCAGTGTGCAGGTCTTCAGCTCGGTCCTGGCGGGGTCCAGCGTCAGCCAGGTCTGCTCCTCCTGGTCGATCCGCGTCAGGCCCAGTTCCGCTATCTCCGAGCGCGTCAGCATGGACGTCCAGAACCAACTCGCGGCCATCATCGAGGCGATCCCCGTCACGACTATCCCCGAGATCACCCAAGGCGAGATCGTCAGCCAGCGCCTGATCTGTTCGGTCCGTGTCTCGAACAAGCTCCTGTTCTCGTTCAGAAAGTGGCGTGTATCGCTCTCGATGGTACGCCGCGCGTCGTTCGCAATGGCCGTCAAATCGCTCCTGAAGCTCTCCAGCTGGGATTCCATCGAGGCGGCGTAGCCCTGGCGTATCGTGTCCAGCTCCGCGTTCAGTTTCTCGCTCAGCCGGGTCGGCTTGCCAGTCTTCATGGAAAATCTCTCCTTTCAGGCGCCAGCGCTCGCCGGTCTCGGGGTCTTGCGCGGTCAGGTAGGCATTGCCCATGCGGGGCAGGTCGAAGCCCGCATCGGCAAGTGCATCGACCATGCTTGCGCGGTCGGTGATTAGGCCGACGCTGACCTGATCGAGGATCCACGCATGCAGCTCGTCGCGGCCATGGGCGCGGGTCGGGGCTTCGATGGTGTCTCGAACCTCCTGCGCGCGCTCCAGCTCCATCGGATCGGCCCAGCCGTGGCGCTGGTTCATTAGATCGCGCAGGCTGTCAAAGGCGTCCTGATAGCCTGGTGGCGCGATGTTCAGGCTGCGCCCGGTGGTCAGCTCCAGGCGCGGGGTGCAGAAGTGCAACTCGACGCGGTCCTCGTGGCTGTGACGGACCCAGAGCATATCGTATTGCTCGCCGTCCAGCCCGGCAAAGGCCAGCTGCTCGAAGGCATCTATGACTTCGGCCTGCTGCGCCTCACTCGGCGCGTCCTCGGCGGCAAAGCTGATCACGCCCGCGCGGTAGGTCCACTGGTGGCGGCTGGCGTCTATCAGCGCCTCTGTGAGGCTTGGATCGCCGCGCAGCACCTCGGGCAAGGGATCGCGCGTCACCATCAACGGCCGGCCGTCGGCATCGCGGACCAGGTCGCGGTTGCCGTCGTAGGCCAGCACGCGCTCAGCCACGAGATAGCCGACCGGCCCCGCGCCCGCGCCTTTGCCGTTGGGGAAAAACTTGATCAGCACCGCCGCGCCGCCTCAACGATCTGGGCAAGCTGGCGTTCGATCACCAGTAGGCGGCGCGCGACGGTCAGGCTGTCGAGGTCGGTGCGGCCAACCAGCATCGCGCGGTTCAGCCAGCGCGCGATCTGGTTGAGGTTGCCGCCAATGCGCCCGACGGCCAGCACCAGCGCCGGATCGACACGCGGCACGGGCTTGCGGCGGCGGGCCTCGGTCAGGCCAAGCGCCTCACGCAGGAGCGTTGCGGCAGGCAGGCCTGCGGCCTCCGCCTTGGCGCGCAGCAGGGCCTTCTCGCTGGCCGTGCAACGGAAGACGAAAGTCTCCGTCAGCGGCTCCTTTGCGCGGGCTTTTCCCGCGACGGTGGGGTTCGAAGGGGAGGCTTGCCGCCCCTCGCAAGGTCCCGTGTCAGCAGCGCCAGCGTATGACATGGGTCGCCTTGCTGT